>CAJTUY010000053.1 GCA_910579415.1 uncultured Clostridia bacterium
GAAGGCAAAAGTACAGCGAGAATAAATGGTACTGTGGTAACACTTAATGTACTTCGCGAAATAGCAGACGGTCTTATAAATATTCACGGACAGCATGACAGTCAGGCGCTTCTGACGCCTGTGAAACATGTTTCTTTTTTAGACGCTTATGCAGAAAATGATGAATATATATCAGAATACAGGGAATATTTAAGGAAAAAACATGAAACGGAAAAGAAGATAGCTGCGCTTAAGATGGATGAACAAGAAAAAGAGCGCAGAATAGACCTGCTAGAATATCAGCTTGAAGAAATAACCAAAGCCTCTCTTGAAAAAGGTGAGGAGGAGGATTTGAAGGAACAGCGTGAAATCTATGCAAATGCGGAACAGATAACAAACGCTGTAAATGAAGCATATTTCGGAATTTACGGCGGAGATAATGCGGCGTATGATAATATAAGCCTTGCGGTTCAGGCATTGTCGGGAGTAAGCAATGTTAATCCCAGAATTAAAGGCATGTATGACGCTCTCAGCGCTGTTATGTATTCTCTTGAAGATGTCGCTCATGAAGTTAAGGATTTTGGTGACGGCGTAGAATTTGATGAAAAAGCCTTAAATGATGTTGAGGAGCGTCTTGACCTTATTTCAAAGCTTAAGCGTAAGTACGGCGCAACGATTGATGATATTCTTGATTATTTGAAAAATGCGCGTAATGAATTAAATGATATAAAGCTCAGCGATGAACGCATTCAGGAGCTTAGGAAGGAGCTTGATGATATAACCGCCGGACTGAGTGAACGCGGCAGGAAATTGTCTGAACGCAGAAAAGAATATGCGTTTATGCTTGAAAAAAATATTGAGCAGTCACTTCATGAGCTTAATATGGAACATTCGAAATTTAAGGTTAATGTTGAAACAAATGATGATTTTTATGAAAACGGAATTGATAGGGTGGAGTTTCTTATAAGCACAAATCCGGGTGAACCGCTTAAACCTTTGGTCAAGATAGCTTCGGGCGGCGAACTGTCAAGAGTTATGCTTGCAATAAAATCAATTCTTGCTGACAGCGATGGCGTTGATACTCTGATATTTGATGAAATTGATACGGGTGTATCGGGAAAAGCGGCAATGAGTATTGCGAGAAAATTATCGGAAATAGGAAGAAATAAGCAGGTTATATGTATAACACATCTACCCCAGCTTACTGCTTCTGCCGATAATCATTATCTTATACAAAAGGATACGGACGGCGATATGGCATATACTACGCTTACGGAGCTTGATGACAAACAGCGTGAAACAGAGCTTGCGCGTATAATTGATGGCGGTGAGGCAACAGAACTTGCGCTCAGTCATGCGCGTGAAATGCTTATGAACGCGCGTAAAGGAAGTGAATAAAATGGATACAAGAACAATGAATGAATCTTTTTCTATTTTGGCTCAAATGGTATTACCAATGCAGGCTAATCCCGCAGGAAATGTTCATGGTGGGGAGATAATGAAAATGATGGATAGCGCCGCAGGTGTGGCGGCACAGAAGCATGCGCATACCAATGTAGTAACGGCAAGAGTTGAAGAGCTGAATTTTAAGAAGCCTGTGCTTGTAGGTGAACTTGTAACATGTAAGGCGCAGGTTATTTATGCGGGGCGCTCATCAATGGAGGTATTTGTGACTGTTGAATCTGAGGATTTGGTGATAGGAAAGAAGCAAATTGCCCTGACTGCATTTTTTACTATGGTATCTCTGGACAAGGGCGGCAGACCTTCTGAGGTGCCAAAGCTTGTGTATGATGAGAACAGCGCTTATGAAACAAAGCTGTATCATGAGGGTGAAAAAAGGCATAAAATGCACAATGAGCGCAAAGCGTGACGTATGGTTTTACTTGAAATTCCATATGTTTTGTGTTAAAATTAAAGACAGTTTCCGGAAAGGCGGATTGCTATGGCAGAAAAAACAAACAACATAAAAACACTTGCACAAAACAAAAAAGCGCGTTATGAATATTTTATTGAAGAAACTTTTGAAGCAGGAATTGAACTGGCGGGTACAGAGGTTAAATCCGTACGTCAGGGCAAAGTGAATTTAACAGATGCATATGCAGATATTAGAAATGGAGAGGTGTTTGTTAAGCAGATGAATATAAGCCCTTTTGAAAAAGGAAATATATTTAACCGCGACCCTTTGCGTGAGAGAAAGCTTCTGCTTCATAAAAAAGAGATATTAAAGCTTATCGGCAAATTAAATCAGGACGGATACACGCTAGTGCCGCTGTCGGTTTATCTGAAAGGCTCACTGGTGAAAGTATCAATTGCACTGGCAAAAGGTAAAAAGCTTTATGATAAGCGTGCCGACATTGCCAAAAAGGATGCAAAACGTAATATAGAACGCACCTTGAAAAGCAGATATTAAAAAAGACACTCAGAGTTGAGTGTCTTTTTTTGTGGTGGAGCTGACGAGAATCGAACTCGTGTCCGAAAACAAATCCGCCCAAGTTTCTCCGAGTGCAGGTTATGATTAACATTCCCTCAGATACTGCTTCATAACCAAAGCTATATCATCAGTAGTCCCTAAGTCATGGAAAAGGCCGGAACAACCTTAACTCACGTTCACCACTAAAATGATGCCTTGTCCTGAGTCGTGGTAATCACAGGGAAGACAACGCCGCAATTAGGCAGCGTAAGCTAATTCGTTATTGTTAGCGTTTATATTTAAAGTTTGAGCTGATTTAAGTGGAACTCAACACTACTCGCTGCTCGGGATTCCTCATCCCCGTCGAAACCATTACAGCCCCGTATGCGAAGTATATTCTATCATAAGTTTACGAAAAAATCAAATGTTTTATACTATTAAAATTGTAAAAAATTTATGACATAATAATAGGTGAATATTTTAAATCCATATTTCCCATACGTTTTTTTTGATTATGCGAGCAAATTGAAGCAATGTCTTCTGCGCGCAGGTCCAGTTCAAATTTTTTGCTTTTTTTCTTAAAATCAGCGGTTTTTGTTATAATCGGAACAGAACATATGTTTTTTGCGCCTTTCAGAATTTCCATACCGGTTTTATTCATTCCGAGAACCCGTATATATTCGGGTTCGGGAGAGTATATATCTTCTGTAAAATCAATCAGAGCAGCAAGTATAATGCGTCTTATTTTACTCATGGTATAGCGTTTATTTTTTACTGCTTCGGCTATTGAATTAAATCCGTAATTTTCTTTGGCAACGGCTAAAATTCTGTTTTCAAGCCCTTCAGACACTTCATTTATATTTTTTAGTTCTTCGGCGGAACAAAGCCTTAGTTTTGCGGTTACGGCGCTGTCAATCTGACTAATACTGCGTAACGTAAAGTCATCGGTAATATATGGAACAAGCTTCTGAATATCCTGATTATTCATGAGCATGCTCCGTATTTTTGACGCGCTGGCAAAACCGTTTGAAATTTTGTCAGAATCATGTTCCGCTTCAGTGCGCTTAACTGTAACAGGCATAATTGTACTGTTGGACTTAATAAGAGCGCGTATATATTCAATGGCAAGAATATTGTTAGGCATATTAAGCAAATTAGTGTCAACAGAGCCGTTATAGGCTTTGGCTTGGGCAGAAGGATAGCTCATGCCGTCAGACATATATTCCTGAATTTTTTTTGAGATGATATCGGTTTCATTTTCAAGAGTGTATGCAGCGCGTAAAAGTATGTCAATATTGCCGCATTCAGAACCGAACGCAATATTGTTGACAATGCCGAGCGCATTTAATGTATTTATGCCTCCCATAGCGAAATTAGGGGCGGCATTAAGTGCATAACACACAGGAAGCTCAAGTACTAAATCGACGCCGCTCATGAGAGCCATTTTTGCACGCGTCCATTTATCGGTTATTGCAACATCTCCGCGCTGTACAAAGCTTCCGCTCATAACTGCCACTATCGCATCGGATTTTTCTTTGATTTTATCTGTCATATATTTATGACCGTTATGAAAGATATTATATTCAGATATAATTCCTGTTATCATGAAATCACCTCAGACTAATTCTACACTAAAACGGACAAAAAGTACATAGTTAATTTGAATATTTAACAATAAGCCTGTAAAAAATATTCTTATATTTTGTATAGAATAATTTGTATCACCTATTGACAAAGTAGGAAATATACAGTAAAATATATGTGAACAGTTATTCAATTGTTCAACTTTAGACGCAGGGAGATGATACAATGGCAGTATATATGGATAATAATGCGACAACTTCTTTAAAAAAAGAAGTGTTGGACGCAATGCTTCCTTATTACACTGATATATATGGAAATGCTTCATCCAAGTTTTATAAAATTGGAAGAGATGCTGAACAGGCATTGTATAAGCTTAGAGAAAGCGTTGCCCAAAATATAGGCGCGGCAAATGTAAACGAAGTGTATTTTACCGGCTCGGGCTGCGAAGCAGATAACTGGGCTATTAAAGGAGTTGCATTTGCTAACGCAAATAAAGGTAACCATATTATTACTACAAAGATAGAACATCATGCCGTTTTAAACACGTGCGAATATCTTGAAAAGCACGGATTTGAGGTTACGTACCTTGATGTGGATGAATATGGTCTTGTAAGTGCGGAGGCTGTACGCAATGCGATTACAGACAAGACAATTCTTATTTCTGTAATGACTGCAAACAATGAAATAGGTACAATTGAACCGATAAAGGAGATTGCGGAAGTTGCAAAAGAGAATAAAATAATTTTTCATACCGATGCGGTACAAGCAATAGGACATATGCCGGTTAATGTGCAGGAAATGGGTGTTGACATGCTTTCAGTTTCGGCGCATAAATTTCGTGGACCCAAAGGGGTAGGTGTGTTGTATATAAGAAACGGTGTGAAGATAGATAATCTTGTACATGGCGGCGGTCAGGAAAGAGGTAAAAGAGCCGCAACCGAAAATATCGCAGGCATTGCAGGCCTTAGCAAGGCTCTTGAAATAGCGGTAAATGACCTTGATAAAAATATAGTGCATATGAAGAAAATGCGTGACAGGCTTATAGAAGGCATAAGAAAGAATATTCCGTATTGCAGGCTTAACGGACCGGAGGACGAAAGACGTCTTTGTAATAATGTGAATTTTTCGTTTCAGTATGTTGAGGGTGAATCTATACTCATGATGCTGGATATGAAAGGTATTGCAGCTTCAAGCGGAAGCGCATGTGCGTCAGGTTCTCTTGACCCTTCTCATGTGCTTCTGGCAATCGGTTTGCCTCATGAAATAGCTCACGGTTCACTTAGATTAAGTGTGGGTGAGGACACAACTGAAGAAGATGTTGACTATGTTATTGAGGTTTTGCCTCCTATTATACAAAGATTAAGAGATATGTCACCGCTATATGAGATTGTGGAGAAAGGAGAATAATTATGTACAGTGAAAAGGTAATGGACCATTTTTCAAATCCGAGAAATGTAGGAGAAATAGAAAATGCAAATGCCGTAGGTGAAGTAGGAAACGCAAAATGCGGCGATATAATGAAAATATATATGGATATACAGGATAATGTGATAAAAGACGTTAAGTTTAAGACTTTCGGATGCGGAGCCGCTATTGCTACAAGCTCTATGGCTACTGAAATGGTAAAAGGAAAAACAGTTGATGAAGCTTTGGCGCTTACCAATAAAGCTGTTATGGAAGCGCTTGACGGACTTCCGAAGGAAAAAGTACATTGTTCGGTACTTGCAGAGGAAGCTATTCAGTCTGCGATTGAAGATTACAAAAGGCGAAACGGCGAAGAAACAGGCGAAAGTAAATGTGACTTTTGCTGTCATAAGTGCAGTGATATAACAGAATAAGACATAATATATGGTGTTAGTATCTGGTGACAAATCGGATTACTCACACCATATTTTGTATATTACGAAGTAAAAATTACTATATTTCGTATTGGATATTTTGGCAAAATTAACAATGTTTTCGTAAATTTCAAATAAAATATTGCAATAGGTGAAGCGATAGTATATAATCAATTAGGTATGTATTTAGTACCTGTTACTAATAATAATTGATAAAATGTCGGATTTTGCGGGGAAGGAGTGCTTTAAATGACAAGGACTGCGTTAAAAAAGCAGCGTCATGAATTTTTGTTGAAGCAGATTAAGAAGAACCCGTTTTTAAAGGACGAAGAACTTGCCAAAAGCTGTAATGTCAGCGTATCTACGATTCGCTTTGACCGAGCGGAACTGGGTATTGCCGAATACCGTGAGAGAGTCAAGACTGCTGCTGAGGAGGGAATGACAACAGGAGCGGTTATGACAGGCGAGGTTTTGGATTTAAATCTGTTTCGTGACGGAATATCGGTTTTAAAAACAGATAAAACAATGGTCTTTCAGAATACTGATATAGTAAAGGGGCAGTATATATATGCTTTTGCCGAAAATCTTGCGCTTAGCGTAATAGATGCAAAAGCGGCTCTTGTGAAAATTGCCAATGTTAAATATACGCATGAAGCGCATGCAGGTGAAAGACTTATTGCAAAGTCTGAGGTTATGCGTGTTAAGGAAAGAGAATTTGTTGTGCGTGTTGTAATAAAGGCAAATCTGAATGAAGTTTTCAGAGGTAAATTCAGTCTGCTTGTAGCCGACGGAGAGGATACAGAAAATAAATGAAAATTATAATTGATGCTATGGGCGGAGATAATGCGCCTCAGGCGCCTGTTCATGCCGCTGTGCTTGCCGTACAGGAAATGGACATTGAAATAACGCTTGTTGGTGATGTGGAACTGCTGATGGCAGAGGTAAATAAATACGGGTATAAGGGTAGAAGAATAACATATGCAAGAGCAGATGATGTTATATCAAATCACGAAGAACCTGCAAAAGCGGTAAGAAGCAAGAAAAATGCTTCGGTTGTAGTCGCGGCTAATTTGTTAAAAAACGGCGATGGTGATGCGATGCTGTCTATGGGAAATACAGGCGCACTTTTAGCGGCAGGACTACTTATAGTAGGCAGAATAAAGGGTGTTATTCGTCCTGCTATTGCAACGCTTCTGCCAAGTGCAAAAGGGCCTAAAATGCTTATAGACGCAGGAGCAAATACAAACTGTAAGCCTGAAAATCTGGTGCAGTTTGCTACAATGGGCGACATATATATGAAAAAGGTGTTAAAGACAGATAATCCGACCGTAGGAATTATATCCAACGGTGAGGAGGAGGGAAAGGGCGATGAACTTACGAAGGAAACCTTTCCTATGCTAAAAGCATCAAACGTTAATTTTATAGGAAACATTGAAGGACGCGATGTTATGGAGGGTACTGCGGATGTTATGGTCTGTGACGGCTTTGTCGGTAATGTAATTCTTAAAACCGTTGAAGGCATGGGTCATGTTGTAAGTCAGAAGGTGCGTGAAATATTTGAAAAGAATATATTTACTAAATTTGCCGCTGTGCTTGCGATGAAAGGTATCAGGTCATTTAAACAGTCTATGGACTACCGGGAATACGGCGGTGCGCCGCTTTTGGGTACTAAAAAACCTGTTATAAAGGGGCATGGATCGTCTGATGCAAAGGCGATTGTGTCGGCAATATATCAGGCAAAGAAATTTGTTGAAACAGACGTCATAAAATCAATAGAAAAGAATGTAACCGTTATGGAGGATGGAATAAATGATTAACGCAAAAATAATCGGTGTAGGCGGATATGTGCCGGAAAAAATCTATGATAATGCCTATATGGAAAGTATCGTTGATACGAGTGACGAATGGATTATACGCCGTACGGGTATTAAAGAAAGACATATTTCGGCTGATAATGAATATACAACCGATATGGCGGTTAAGGCATCTGAAAAAGCGATTAAAAATGCAGGTATAAGTCCTGAGGAAATAGATTTGGTAATATTGGGAACTGTAACTCCCGATTATTTCACTCCTGCCTGCGCGTGTGTGGTTCAAAAGGCAATTGGAGCAGAGAATGCGGCGGCATTTGATTATAATGCCGCCTGTTCGGGATTTGTTACGGGAATTACGATAGCAAAGCAGTTTATAGTATCGGGTACATACAAAAATGTATTGGTCGTGTGTGCTGATACGCTTAGCAAGGCTACTGATTATGAGGACAGAGCAACATGCGTACTGTTCGGAGATGCGGCAGGCGCGGCGATTGTTTCAGCAAGTGAAGACGGAAGCGGAATAATTGAAACAGAACTTGGTTCAGACGGTGATTTGGCAATTACCGCTCTTGCATACAGAAACAATGATGAGGAAATTGAAAAGCGTGTGAGTCATAAAAAAGAAACTATCTGGATGGCGGGTCAGGCTGTAATGAAATTTGCTGTCAAGGCTATGGCCGATGCGTCACGACGAGTGATTGATAAAGCGGGACTTACATGGGATGATATTGCTCTCGTGATACCGCATCAGGCAAATTACAGAATAGTTGACAGCGCTATAAAGAGAATGGGAATAACGAACGACAAGGTTTATTTAACTCTTGAAAAATACGGAAATACTTCGGCGTCATGCATACCTGTTGCTCTTAGCGAGGCTGTTGAAAAGGGTATGATTAAAAAAGGCGATAAAATTGTACTTGTCGGCTTCGGCGGAGGTCTTACATGGGGTGCGGCAGTATTAGAGTGGTAAAGAAAGGAATGTATTAACATGAAAACAAGATTATGTGAATTACTTGGAATTGAATATCCTATTATTCAGGGCGGTATGGCTTGGGTTGCCACTGCTGAACTGGCTGCTGCAGTATCAAACGGCGGCGGATTTGGAATCATTGCGGCAGGAAACGCGCCTGCTGATATAGTTCGTGAGCAGATACGCAAGGCAAAATCACTTACCGATAAGCCTTTTGGAGTAAATGTTATGATGATGTCACCGTTTGTTGAAGAGGTGATGCAGGTTATAGTTGAGGAAAAGCCGGCAGCTGTTGCAACAGGAGCGGGCAATCCCGGCAAATATATACCGGCTCTTAAAGAAGCTGGTATTAAGGTAATGCCTGTTATAGCAAGTGTGGCTATGGCAAAGAAAATGGAAAAGGACGGGGCTGACGCTGTTATCGCAGAAGGTACTGAAGCAGGAGGTCATATAGGAGAGCTTACAACGATGGTTTTGGTACCTCAGGTAGCTGACGCTGTGGAAATACCTGTTGTTGCAGCCGGCGGCATCGCAGACAGCAGAGGCGCTGTTGCGGCATTCGCATTGGGAGCTGATGGTATTCAGGTGGGAACCCGTTTTATATGTTCAAGCGAATGTATAGCGCATGAGAATTATAAACAGGCGGTGATTAAGGCTAAGGACAGAGATGCGGTAGTTACCGGACGAAGTACAGGCGCTCCTGTAAGGGCATTAAAGAATAAACTTACACGCGAATATGATAAGCTTGAAAAAGCAGGTGCATCTTTTGAGGAAATTGAAGCGCTTGGCGTTGGCGGACTGAGGAAGGCATTTACTGATGGTGATATTCAGATGGGGTCACTTATGGCAGGTCAGTCGGCAGCTATGGTTAACGAGATACAGCCATGCGCTGATATTATAAAGAGTTATTTTAACGGTACGGAAGAAGTTATAAAAACAATCAGTTCAAAGCTGAGATAAGGAGAAATATAATGGGTAAATTAGCATTTGTATTTGCAGGACAGGGCGCACAAGCAGTCGGAATGGGTAAAGAACTTTGTGAAAAATTTTCTGTTGCCGATAAAGCGTTTGATGAAGCAAGCGAAGCACTGGGTTTTGACATTAAGAATATGATTTTTAACGGTGATGACGAAACTCTTATGATTACCGAAAATACACAGCCTACAATAGTTACTATGAGTGTAGCAGCCCTTAGAGTATTGGAGGAAAAGGGAATAAAGCCTGATGTTGTGGCAGGACTCAGTCTTGGTGAATACACAGCACATATCGCTTCAGGTTCTATGAGCTTTGCTGACGGAGTAAGACTTGTTAAAAAACGCGGTAAGTATATGCAGGAGGAGGTCCCTGTCGGAAAGGGTGCAATGGCAGCTATAATCGCTCTTAGTCCTGAGGACGTTATTCAGTGCTGTGAAGAGGCTTCAAAGCTTGGAGTATGTTCGCCTGCAAACTTTAACTGTCCCGGTCAGATAGTTGTGTCAGGCGAAGTTGACGCGGTTAATAAATGCTGTGAACTCGCGAAAGAAAAAGGTGCAAAGAGAGCAATGGTTTTACCTGTTTCAGCTCCGTTTCATTGTTCGATGCTTATCGGAGCAGGTGAGAAGCTTGCAAAAGAGCTTGCCAATGTAGAGATAAAGGATATGCAGATACCGGTTATAACAAACGTAACAGCTGATTATGTACAATCTAAAGATGATATTAAGCCGCTTTTAATAAAGCAGGTTTCCTCATCAGTTAAGTGGGAGGATACTATAAGAAAAATGATTGCCGACGGAGTTGACACCTTTGTAGAAGTTGGACCGGGCAAAGCATTAAGCGGATTTATAAAAAAGGTTTCACGTGATGTAAGCGTATCTAATGTAGAAGATATGTCATCTTTAAATAAAACCTTAGAGGGA
>CAJTUY010000054.1 GCA_910579415.1 uncultured Clostridia bacterium
CTGTCTGTCTGTCTGTCTGTCTGTCTGTCTGTCTGTCTGTCTGTCTGTCTGTCTGTCTGTCTGTCTGTCTGTCTGTCGAGGGATTTTATTTCAGCATTCATTTTTTGTCAAGTCCTTTTTTCACAATTTTATTATATTTTATCAGATTTTGTTGTTTTTTTCAATAGTTATCCCTTAATTGACACAAAAATCACTTAATTAACATTCAATAGCTATGTGCAAAATTTTATGTATGGACAGTTCAAAACCTGTTACTATCTTTGAATATAAACAAATCCGATTTTTTCTTGCATAGATAAAATTTATATGATACACTTATTTTAAGGAATACTTTGAGGTGTAATATGAAAATGATAAAAACAAATAAGGAATACACACTTAAAATTGAGTCTGTTTCCTCTGAGGGACATGGTGTCGCTCATATTGACGGTTTTACGGTATTCGTGCCTCAGACTGCGGCAGGCGATACTGTACGCGCAGTAATTACAGACGTACAGAAGCGGTTTGCGCGCGCACGTATTACAAAGTTAATCCATGCTTCCCAAGACAGGTGCGAACCTGAATGTATAAATTACGGACAATGCGGAGGCTGTCAGCTCAGACATATTCAATATGACAAACAGCTCGAAATTAAAAAACAATCGGTTGAAAGCGCTATGCAAAGAATCGGTGGTTTTACACATTTTAAGGCAGACGAAATTATAGGGGCGGACATTTCTCTCCGATACCGAAATAAAATGGTATTTCCTGTGGGAGAAATAAACGGAGAAACAGTCTGTGGCTTTTACGCGCCGAAAAGTCATGATATTATCCCTTTAGGTGACTGTATTCTCGGCGACGAGCTAAATGTCAAAATAATTGACACAGTAAAAGAATATATGACGGAAAACAATATTAAAGCATATAATGAAAAAACACGTTATGGTGTTATACGTAGTATATTTACCCGTAAATCTTTTTCTGATAATGAAATTATGGTAGTAATTTGTTCAGCTGTTAAAAAGCTGCCCAAAGATGAACTGCTTATTGAAAAGCTCAGAAATATTTCTGACAGAATTTCAAGTATTATTCTTAATATCAACACAGGAAAACTTACGTTAAGTAATGAGAATGTCACGCTATGGGGAAATGATACGATTTTTGACATACTGTGTGACATGAAATTTGAAATTTCACCAAACAGCTTTTTTCAAATAAATCCGGCACAGACAGAAAAGTTATACCGCAAAGCAATTGATTTTGCGCAGCTTGATAAAAATACAAGCATTATGGATATCTACTGTGGCATAGGTACAATCTCACTGTATGCCGCACAAATGGCAAAAAGCGTCATTGGTATTGAAATAGTGGAACAGGCAATTAAAGATGCAAAAAAGAACGCAAAACTCAACGGAATTGATAATGCGGAATTTTATGCAGACAGCGCTGAAAATATTGTACCGCGCTTAATTGAGGAGGGCAGACAGACAGATGTTATAATCCTTGACCCGCCGAGAAAAGGCAGCGATGAAAAAACACTTGGCGCGATAGTTAAATCAGGAGCAAAACGTATAGTATATGTATCATGCAATCCTGCAACACTGGCGCGTGATGCCCGATTTTTAGCAGAATATGGATACCGGATTACGCGTTCCGCCATATTTGATTTATTTCCTCATACATGTCATGTAGAAACAGTAATATTGATGGAAAGATAAAATTTATTATATATATATTCTAATAAAACACAATATGCAAAAAAGAAGCGGTCTAAGACCGCTTCTTAATTTTTAATTCATATATTTGACTGTGAATTATTCAGCTACGATTAGGTAGATTTCCTGAACTTCATCACCATCAAATACTCTTGCTACTGCATATACAATATCATCAGCAGGAATCTTGCTTGCGTCAATTGTATTACCGTCTGCCTTATAATATGAATCACGGATTGGTGTAGCTGACATACCGCTTATTGCTGAGATTCTGCCATGATTCTTTGTACCAGCGTCATAGTTATAAGTATAAACTCTCATGCCGCTTGTATTTAAATCTAAGCTTGTAAGGTCTGAAACCTCAATAGAATCATCTGTAACTTCACCAGTAACTAGTGAATAATCAGAACCTTCCTTGATAAGCATACCTGAGATAACATCAACTCTTTCCTGATCATTATCGCCAAGATCTGTCCAATCATAGTCGTTAAGAGTTAAACCTGTCAAATCTGCAAATGTTGACGGAAGTGAGAATTCACTGTCAAATATCGGTAAAATTTCATCAACCAAACCGCTTGCATTTGTTGAGTAGATGATTGCATCGCCTTCGCTAAGAACATCTGTAACCTGAGCTAATGTTGTAAGAGCTGTATTATCATTTTTACCTACTAACATTGCATCCTCATCAAGCTGAAGTGTTAACTGCTCGTTATCTTCATCTGGGTCAGCAACTGTAATTGTTACGATATCATCTCTCTCTTCGTCTGAGTCAGTACCTGCCTCAAGGAATACAACCATCTTAGAAGCTGATGAAATACCGCCTGCACCCTTTGTGATTACAATAAATCTGTGAGTGCTGTTTGACTTATCATAGCCGTAAGCTGTGTATGAAACGCCATCCTGAAGGTCATCCTTAGTGATTACTTTGTAATCATTCTTATCGTTGCTTGATACATCGATAATTGTAGCAGCATCACTAACCTTTACAGGACCCATCTTATTTGATGAAGCCTTGTATTCCTCTTCTTCAGCATATGCTGTTGTTTCGTCATAAAGTGCATTAACCTTTGTAAGTTTGCCTGATGTTGTTGAGCTATATTCTACAACAGACTTAGCATATCTCTCAGCTACATCAAAAGTCTTAACTGCATCATAAAGTGTTGTAATAGCTGTTTCAACTGCAGCATCTTCGATTGAGAACTGAGTTGACTTACCATCCTTAGTGATGATGTCTACAAACTTCTCATCGCCGCGCTCTGTATAAACATTGCCCTTAATGATACCAATCTTCTTTGAGCTAGCAACTTCGTCCTTGTAAGCAACTCTGCCGTTTACGTCAAGATATAGAGTAAACTCAACTGAGATGTCGCTCTTCTCGCCTGATGTTCTAGGCTTCTGGTCTTCAACTGAGAACTTATAAGTACCTGTGCTGAAGTTAAACTCTTTACCGTCTGTACCCTTAGCGCCCTTGAACTTAGCATTCTCTTCAATATCTCTTGAAACTCTTACTTCATAGAAGTCTGAATCACCGAAATCTTCTGTGTTATAAGAAATTGTAAGTACATCGTTTTCCTCAAGGTCTGTCGGCTCAATAGGCTCATCATTCAAAGTGAATGAATATGACTTATTGTCATCATCTTTTACAAGAGTCATCTTTGATTCAATATCATTTGAATTAGCCTTGAATGAGATTGATGTTGAGCTGCTCTTATCTGTTACATAATCAACAACTGCTGTACCGTATGATGTAATCATGATTACATTATAGTCTGAAGAAGCATTTGTTGAACCTGTCTTTGTTTCCTTCTGAAGAGTTACAAGAGCTGTATCGTTTTCAACGATGTAAGCTTCTACTTCTTCTTCAGTCATATCTCTCTTAACACCGTTAACAAAAACTGTTACGCCGTCTGTGCTAAGAGCATACTTAACTGCGCCTGTTGACTTACCAGCAGGGTAGAAGTAAAGTACGTTTGCCGCAGCTGACTTAACTTCATCAAAATCTTCTGCAAGAAGTGCAACTGACTTATTAGCTGCAGCAGGTGTTAGTGAAAGAAGTGTGAACTCGTCATCATCATTCTTCTGAACTAAAGCCTGTGCATATGTTCTAACCATTGATAAAGCATTTGTGTTACCAATGTACATTTCCTGAGCAACAGGGTCTTTTGCTGTAACTTCTTCATCATCAAAGTTGTCAGCCTTTTCTACCTGGAACTCTACCTTATCAACATCAATGTTATCTGTTCTTGATGTCTTTGTTACACGGCCGTATACCTTGTATACATTCATGTCTGTGAACAATGTTTCATACATGTGACCGTCTGTACCATCCATCTCACTGTATTCCGGATAGCTTCCGAAAGGTGATGATGTTGTACCTGTAACCTTTACAAGAGGAACATCCATTGCGTTGTCAATCATCTGAGCAACCTGAGCTCTTGTAAGCTGGTCCTCTGACATTGCCTTAACGCCGTTTGTGATACCCTTCTGTGTTGCATATGCTGTATAGCCTGTTGGCCATCCGCCAGCCTGCTGTGCATATGAATCATAGCCAAGTGCTGCTACAAGCATCTTCTGAGCCTGTACATATGTAACGTTGTCATCAGGAGCGAAGATTGTATCGCTGTGACCTGAAATGAAGCCTCTTGAAACACCAGTTGCTATATAGCCTGATGCCCAGTGACCGCTCTCACCTGAAGCAACATCGCTAAACTTTGTAGCCATGCCCTTTGCAGACTCTGCTGCATTTCTGTAACCAAGAGCGTCAACAATCATCTTTGTAATCTGAGCTCTTGTTACAAGTTCGTCCGGCTTAAATGTGCCGTCTTCAAAACCGCTGATAATGTCAAGTGCTGAAAGCTCCTGAACTGCCTGATAGTAGCTAGCTGTTGCTTCTACATCCGGGAAATCAACGGCAAGCGCAGCAAACGATGATGCTGAAATTGTAAGTGCAGCTGCTGCTGAAATTACCTTTTTGAGATTCTTATTCATCTTCTCAAATCCTCCCTTTTATTCTTTATCCGAAGGGTTTTTGCCTATGCCTTATCCGCACCCTTCATCACAGGACAAGGCTATTTTACGCATTGATTATATCACGGGTTGACCGTAAAAGTCAATGCAAGTATTACAGTTGTAAAGAAACTGTAACTCTGTTACATTATTCCGCAATCTGTTTTGCGCTGATGTAACACATATTACGGCAACAATTTTCAGTAATGCTTCTACCCAATTATCGAAAACTGCCACTGAATATTTTACTATTTCATAATGCCATTGTCAACAACTTTTTTATACCTGCAATGGGATTTTTTAAATTTTTATGTATTTTCACAAAATATGTTCCCACGCTTGTATTTTTTTGGTTAAATTGTTCGTTTTTCTCGGCAATTATGTTTTACATTTAGTTAGACGCATGTTTTTATAAAAAAGTTCCGCCTTTTTGAATATTTTTTTATTTTTTTCTGCAAACAGCCGCAAACAGAACTATATTTTATAACAACTGCATGGGATACCCCCTGCGCCATATACAGCATAATATAAATATTATCTGTTATCACATATTATACACCGTTTTTGTCTTTGCATCAACCAGTAAAAAAAGGCACTCATATGAGTGCCTTTAAAAAGTTTCTTCCTATATAATTACGCAAGTTCTGCGAAATACTTAATTGTTCTTACCATCTGTGATGTGTATGAATTTTCGTTATCATACCAAGAAACAACCTGTACTTCGTAAAGACCGTCACCGATAGGAGCAACCATTGTCTGAGTTGAATCAAACAATGAACCGAATCTCATACCAACAATATCAGAAGATACGATTTCATCTGTATTGTAACCAAATGATTCATTTGAAGCAGCCTTCATAGCAGCATTGATACCGTCAACAGTAACATCATTGCCCTTTACAACTGCTGTAAGGATAGTTGTTGAACCTGTCGGAGTAGGAACTCTCTGAGCAGCTCCGATAAGCTTACCGTTAAGCTCAGGAATTACAAGACCGATAGCCTTAGCCGCACCTGTTGAGTTAGGAACGATATTTACAGCTGCCGCTCTTGAACGTCTTAAATCGCCCTTTCTCTGAGGACCGTCAAGAGTCATCTGGTCGCCTGTATAAGCATGGATTGTACACATGATACCTGACTGGATTGGCGCATACTTATTAAGAGCGTCAGCCATAGGAGCCAGACAGTTTGTTGTACAAGATGCCGCTGAAATGATTGTATCGTCAGCCTTCAGTGTGTTATGGTTTACGTTATAAACAATTGTCGGAAGGTCATTTCCTGCCGGAGCTGAGATAACTACCTTCTTAGCGCCTGCATTGATATGAGCCTGTGCCTTATCCTTTGATGTATAGAATCCTGAACACTCCAGAACAACGTCTACATCAAGCTGTCCCCAAGGACAGTTGTTAGCGTCAGGGAAAGCATAAATCTTGATTTCCTTACCGTCAACTGTGATTGAATCCTCGCCTGCTGTTACTTTGTCAGCCTTTTCGTACTTACCCTGTGATGAGTCGTACTTTAAAAGATGTGCCAACATCTTAGGGCTTGTAAGGTCGTTGATAGCAACAACTTCATAACCCTCTGCGCCGAACATCTGTCTGAATGCCAAACGTCCGATACGTCCGAAACCGTTAATTGCAACTTTAACTGCCATTTTTGTTTCCTCCTAAAAAATATATATATTTTTCTGGGTTTTTTAACCCGTATGCCTATATTTTACCTCAAAATTTAAAAATATACAAGTCCATTTGTTAAATTCATGTCATTTTATCGCCTAATTTTCCCTTTTGCACAAAACTTTACGTTTTATATGCTCTTTTTTTGGAAAAGGGCATACTTCTTGACATACAACCTATTATTTGGTATTATATAATTAGTAAGAATTGTGCCGGTATAAAACGGCAGAACGGAGATTATTATGGTACATCTGAACAGCGCGGTAAGACTTTTGGACATAGCCGCCGAAAAATATAAAAATAAAACAGCAATTAAAGACGATTGGAGCGAAATTTCGTTCGGTGAACTGCAAAAACAGGGTAAATCTGTCGGTACGGCAATTATCAACGCAGACGCGGACGGGTATATGCCCTCGCCTGTAATGGTATATCTTAAAAAAAGTATTTCGTGTATCGTCTGCTTTATGGGCGCAATGTACAGCGCAAACCCGTATGTGCCTGTCGCTTACGATATGCCTGCCAACAGAATACAGAAAATCGTGGACAGTCTTCAGGGAAGAGGTCATATTATAACTGATGCACACGGTCTTGAAACACTGAAAACAATGGATATTCCCGAAACAATTTCCGTTCATATATATGAAGAAATCGCGAAAACCGAAGCAGACAATATATTGGTGGAAAAAACGCTCTCAACCGCAATTGATACAGACCCGATTTACATAATGTTCACATCGGGTTCCACAGGCGCGCCGAAAGGCGTAACCGTGCCGCACAGGGGTGTTATTGACTACGCAATGTGGGTAGCAAAAACCTTCGGTATTGACGAAAATTCCGTACTCGGCAATCAGGCGCCGTTTTATTTTGATAACTCAATATTTGATATATATTCCTGCCTTCTGACAGGCGCAAAGATGGTCATAATTCCCGAAACACTGTTTATGTTCCCCGTCAAGCTTCCCGAATTTGTCCGTGATAACAACATTACAACAATTTTTTGGGTTCCGACTGTTATGATTAACGTAGCAAATTCAGGAGTGCTTTCGGAAATTGAACTTCCAAAGCTTGAAAATGTAGTGTTCTGCGGCGAGGTTATGCCTAATACACAGCTTAACATATGGCGCAAGGCTCAGCCGCACTGTACCTATGCAAATTTATACGGACCGACGGAAATTTCCGACGTGTGTACCTACTATATAGCGGACAGACCGTTTAAGGACAGCGACCCGCTACCCATCGGCAAGGCGTGCGAAAATATGCGTATTATAATCCTTAACGAGCAGAATGAAATAGCAAAAACAAACGAGCAGGGTGAAATTTGCGTAATCGGTACGGGCGTATCGCTCGGCTACTGGAACAATCCCGAAATCACAAGTAAGGCATTTGTACAAAATCCTGTAAATCCGTATTATGAAGAACGCATTTACCGTACGGGCGACCTTGCTTTTACAGACGACGAGGGACTTATTATTTATCTGGGACGCAAGGACAATCAGGTTAAAGTCAAGGGAAACAGAATAGAGCTTGGTGAAATTGAAAACGCGGCAATGTGCGTAGACGGCGTAAAAGGCGCGTGCGCAGTATTTGACGAGGACAAGCAGCAAATTGTGCTGTTTGTGGAAAGTCAGACTGAGTTTAAGCTCCGCAAAATGAATTTAGAGCTTAAAAAGTATATACCGAATTATATGCTGCCGTCCGCGCTTAAGGTAATGGAAAAATTTCCGCACACAGCAAATGATAAAATAGACCGCGTCACATTAAAAAACAGTCTTAAAACGGAGGCATAATATGGAAACTCTTATGCAAAGCGCCGTATGTCTATTAGACCGCGCGGCAGAAAAATTCAAAGATAAAACGGTGTTTGAGGACAAGGACGGCAAAATCTCATTCGAGGAACTACGCGCAAAAAGCCGCCGCGCAGCAAGCGGACTTATGCAAAACGCCGCGACAGGCAGAAAATCACCTGTAATTGTGTATCTTCCCAAGAGTATAAATTCAATAATCGGCTTTATGGCATCGCTTTACAGCGCCTCACCGTACGTGCCGATTGACTATGCCATACCGCTTGCACGCATGGAAAGAACAGTTGAAAACCTCAATCCAACTGCAATTATTACAGATGAAAAAGGCAGAGATATGCTTGCTTCGCTAGAACTTAATACAAAAATACTTATATTTGATGATTTGATAAATCACAAAATTGACAGTGAAGCAATAGACCGCGCGCAAAGCGGCGTATGCGACCTTGACCCTGCGTACATCATGTATACATCAGGTTCAACAGGAGTACCAAAAGGAGTTACTGTTTCAAACAGAGCCGTTATCGATTACATTGAATGGATTGCCGAAACCTTCCCTGTTAATGAAAACAGCGTAATCGGCATGCAGTCAGCATTTCATTTTGACAATTCGGTATTTGATATGTATACTGCATTTTATACCGGCGCAAAAACGATGATAATTCCCGAAATACTGTTTATGTACCCCGAAAAGCTTATGGATTACATGCTTGAAAGCAGAATTTCATGTATATTCTGGGTTCCGACAGTTATGATAAGCGTAGCAAACGGCGGCATATTGGAAAAGATACCTTTGCCAGATTTAAAACTTATAATGTTTGCAGGCGAGGTTATGCCTAATACACAGCTTAATATATGGCGAAAAAATCTGCCCGACTGTATGTATGTAAACATGTACGGTCCGACAGAAGCCTGTGACATAGCTACCTATTATATTGTAGACCGTGAATTTGAAAATCATGAAACCCTTCCAATCGGTAAGGTATGCGCGAACATGCGCGCAATTATATTGAATGATGAGGACAGACAATGCGCCGCAGGCGAACAGGGCGAATTATGCATCGGCGGTACGGGCATTGCGCTCGGTTACTGGAACGCGCCTGACATTACGGCAAAAGCGTTTGTGCAAAACCCGCTTAATACCAAGTATCATGACAGGATTTACCGTACAGGCGACCTTGTATATGAAAATGAAGAAGGTAATATAATCTTCATAGGCAGAAAAGACAGCCAGATAAAACTCCGCGGAAACAGGATTGAACTTGGCGATTTGGAAAGCGCCGCGGCTACGGTTGACGGCGCAGACAGCGTTTGCGCGCTTTTTGACGCTGACAGACAAGAAATTGTTCTGTTTATAGAAACAACGGCAGAAATTAAAGAACGCAAATTCAAAATAGAGCTTAAAAAATATGTTCCTGCATATATGGTTCCGTCACGAATTGTTACAATTAATAAATTCCCTCACACGCCCAGCGGCAAAATTGACCGCGTAGGGTTAAGAAAAGAATATATTGAGGGATAAACTTATATAAAAAGGAGATATAAAAATGGAAGAAATCAAGGACAAGCTCAGAGCTTTTATACAGGAGAAATTTGAAATTGACAACGACCCCGATTTTACAGACGACGTACATCTGTTTAACGAAGGTTTTGTAGATTCCTTCGGCGCGGTTGAAATAATACATTTTATTGAAC
>CAJTUY010000055.1 GCA_910579415.1 uncultured Clostridia bacterium
AGGGTACTGTAAAAATAAAAACATTAGATGAAATAGTACAGATTAGTCAGGGCGATGGTATTTTCATAAATACAAATATTGTTCACTTGGTTGAAAAAACTGAAAGCTGTCATTATAACAGTTTCATTTTCCCCAGATATTTTCTTGACTTTTATTTTGGAAGTCCTGTAAAAATGATTGTTGATAAAATAGTCAATAATAAAAATCTATCAATATACAAGCTGTCGCCCATAACAGATTGGTGCAAATCCGTCTTAAAAAGCCTGCAAAAATTATCGGAGCTTGAGCAAAATAAAACTGAACTATATTCTTATGAGGTGCTTGTGTTATTAACTTCTTTATGGTTAGAAATGATAAAAAACATTAGTATTCCTGTTCCTGAAAAGAATAATATATCAAACGACCGTATGAAGATTTTTTTGCAGTACATAAGTGAACATTATTCAGAACATATTTTCCTTGACGATTTATCCGCAAGCGCAAATGTCAGCAAGTCTGAATGTCTGCGATGTTTCAAAAGCAGTCTGAAGATAACGCCATACAAATATCTTATGGAATTTCGCTTGTCAAAGGCTGTCGATATGCTTGTCAGCTCCTCAAAGTCTATCGGAGAAATTGCGGAATTAACAGGCTTTAATCAGTTAAGCTATTTTGGTAAATGCTTTCGTGAAAAAATGCAGTGTTCCCCAAAGGAATACAGAAATAAATCAAGATAATATTTTTTTACTAATGTTTAAATATACGCAAAAATCCGAGAATGCTTTAATCATTCTCGGATTAAATTTTATTGCTTTATTATGTTGTGAAATTCATCTTGTGAAAGTGTTTGATTGGGTTTAAACATATCAGATGATACATATTTATAAATGCTGTTTTTAAGCGCTGTCACAGCCATTTTATTTATACTTAAATCAAAACCGCAAAACAGAATATCAGCATTGCCTACTTGTGCTTCAAACAGAGGCGAGCGTCGTACGTTATTATAAAAATTCGGTACGGGTTCAATTATGTATTTAAAATCCTTGTTAAGCGCTGAAACATCTGCTCCGATTGAATTGTCAATCGGGTGTTTCCATTGGAAATTTGCAAAACTGTCTGTTGGAAAACTGTTAAAAACAGGGTGAGAACTGTCAACAATAATACCGCACGCGCGTTCCGACGGGAAGTGAGCAGGTGACCAGAAAGCAGGTTTAAACAGCCCTTCAATAGGGTGTATAAGATTTTTTGCTGTCATCATTACAACGGCGCGTCCGCCGTTTTTGATAATATCGTCTAATTGTGACGAAAAATGATTAAAGACAGGAACGGAACATTCTGCCGTATCATGCGTATATACAAAAATATCCCATGAGTTTGTGTATTTATCAACCGTCAGAATTGCTTTTAGTTTAGACGGTTTTTTGATGCAATCAAGGGGGAAGGATACGCTCTTTTTGCGTCCTGTATATTCATAAACAGCCTTGTCCTTATCATATAGAACAAAATGAAAGACAGGAGAAGAGATTTTTTGTTCTCCGTAGTCATAAAGGTCAAAATCTGCTTTGAATTTATCCGTATTACAGTACAGCCTGTCCGCTTTTAGCAAAGGAACGACAGGTGAACAGAATCTTCTGAAACTTTCGGACGAAATAATCCCTTTATTATTATAGAAAACATCTAAAAGTCCTATTGTTGCCGTACCCTGACCGGTGTAGTCACACAATCCCAAAAGCTCAAAACCTCCCATGTGATGAGTACGGAGTGCGGACTCAATCTCCTCCTTGTACATAAGCGCGGCAAAATGCCCTGAAGCCTTTTTATAGGCATCAAGCATATGGTACACATTGTGTTTCATCATTTCATTTTTTATAAATTTAAAGTTGGCGGGAGTAAGACTGCCCGTATAGTCGGATGTGCTGTCAACATCCGGATAAACACAGTATTGTCCCACCTCGAAGGAAACAATCGGCATATCTGAGCTTTTTACAGCTTTGTCATATGAAAGACGTGTATGCTCGGAAACAACATCATGGAAAACCTGAACGCGAACCCTGTTCCCGTTCACCTCAAAAGCAGATATATAATCATCGACAGGAGAGGGGGGACGGTCAAAATTAGAGGTGAGAGTGTAGAGGCGTCGTGAGTCAAACGCCTTTATTTGTGTTGTGATATTTTCAAGCATTTCAAAATCACCGAGCAGCTCATTTCCGTTTGAAAACATTATAAATGAGGGGTGATTTCCGTAATATTCCGAAATGTTCATTGCTTCGCGGTGATAGTATTCACTGTGTATAGGGTCATCACCTGTGGACAGCGCGCATACGTCAACATTAAGCCATAGAGACATTTCGGCAAGTACATATATACCTGTCATATCTGCGGCTGTAAAAGCGGCGTCGGGAGGACACCATGAATGAAAGCGTATGTGATTAAGTCCGTATTCTTTTATTGTGCGGCAGACCTTGAGCCAGCTGTCTAAATCTGTCGGCGGATAACCTGTAAGCGGATAAATTCCGCAATCGAGGGTGCCGCGAAGCATGATTTTGCGTCCGTTCAATATAAAATCACGCCCTTCCGCAGAAATTGTACGCATACCGAAACGGACAGATTTTACATCTTCGTTTTTTTCGTATTTCATTTTAATATACAGGGTATAAAGAGCAGGATTAAATTCATCCCAGTAGTCAGGGCTTTTTATCGTATAGTCTGTATGAATAACCTGCTTTTTGTTATACAGTACAGCACTGTATTTTTTTGCGCGCTGAACAGTGCCGTCAGGCGCTGCGGCATATATCTCAAAATTTATATTTCGTCTGTCGTTCGGCTTCAGACAGTCTGAATGTGCCGTAAATTTAACATGAATTGATTTCTTTTGAGGATATACCTGAATATTTGATATGTGGAATATATCCTCAAACCTAAGTTCAATTTTGCCTATTATACCGTTCCAGATAGATTGCGTATCAACGGAATAACCGCTTGCCATACCATCAATATTCAGCAGATTGGAATTGTCGATACGAAGCGTTATGGTATGAGTGCCGCTTATGAGTCTGCCTGTGAGATTGTAGATGTGCGGAGTGGTTATTTCTATTAGCTGTCTGTCTATTTTTTCTCCGTCAATCCATAAATCGGATGCAATGTTGACGCGTTCAAGGAACAGTGAAATGTCTTTGCCTTCTAAACTTTCAGGGACGCTGAATTCACGCTGAAGCCATAGCGCTCCTATATACTCATATGACGGACGCAGTGTGCGTACTGCTTCATAAGATAATTCTGCAGGGGGTGTATATTCTTTGCCGATTTTGTTTTTGCATGCGTCGCCGGGAAGCGTGAAATTTTCATGCTTAAGCCTGCGTTTAAAGAATTTTTCGGCAATGCCGGTATTATTTAAATCTTGTTCATATCTCCATGCTCCGGATAAATCAATAGTGTACATTTTAATTTCCTTTCAGAATATTGTTAAGCTCAATTAAGCCTTGATGCGATACATTTTCTTTAATGCCTGATTCCGTAAATTCGGCTGCCTTTTCTATGTCGCCAAGACCGAAGTAGCCCAATGCGGCAAGATAGGAGCAGGTAACCCTGTTTTTTCTGTCAAGGTCTGTTTCAAATATAAGGAAGTCGGGGAGTGATACCGCAAAATAATCAATTTCAATATGGTCATTCATATGTTCCAGACCATGAGAGATAAGGCGGTTAAACATTCCTCGCGCTTTTTTATCCTCACCGAGAGCTGAAAATGCAAGAGCCTGATAATAAAGCATTTCGGGCGGTTGGTCGTTATAATATACGGCGTCTGACAAACTGCCGATGCCGCGCGTTGCAAGCATGTAGTATTCCTTTGCTTTTATGAAATCTATATTTTCAAAGGTTTTGCCCAGATAGTAATATATATCGTTGTCCATTGCGCCGTAGAGTTTGCCTTCACCGAGATTTTCGGGATATGAAAGAGCGCGTGTAAGACAATCCGCTGCGCCTTCGGTATCGCCGCCGGAAATACATTTCTTAGCAAGAGAAATTAAGGCTGTTCTGTATTGAGCTGTTATTTTGCCTTCTCCGCCCTCCCACGGATGGAAATGGTGTGCTGCAATGGCAGCAAGAGCTTTTTCAGAATATCCTTCGCTGTTCATAAGTGTTATAAACTCTGTGTATAAATCATCGCGCGAAGCAACGGTATCCAAAGCGTCAGCCATAAGCTTAAGACGTTTTCTTACAGGTACGTTGGTTTCTTTATACAGAAGGTCAAGTTCATAGAAAATACGCGCGTCTTCAGGAGCATACCGCGCAGCGCGTTCCATTTCATATACCGCGTTTTCAATGTCATGAAGTTTGTTAAAGTATACAAGAGATAAATTTCTGTGTACAATCGGGTTTGAAGTATCAATCGAATCTGATTTTTTCCAACAGTCAAAGGCGCGTTTCCACTGACCTTTGTCGTACAGAAGATTTCCTAAAAGATACAGGGCATTAGAGTCATTTTCATTGTTGGCTATTGCATATTCAAGCACGAGAATATCATTAAGACGTACGGGGAAGCAGTAGTCAATATTGCATTTTGCAGCTATTCTAAGCTCTACTTCACTCTTTGAGTAGTAAGCCATATAGTAATGAAGCATAGGTCTGTCAGCTTCACTTATAAGCGCAAGTACCTTAGCGGCTTCATCATACAATCCGAACTCATTATAATCAAGTGATAATTCAATGTAGTTGTCCACATCATTGCGCATTATGGTTGTAAGCTCATTTAATATAGTAAAATCATCGGTTGCTTTATATAATTCATATCGGCATCCGTAATTCAGAGGGTCAATCTCCATTGTTTCAAGCGCATATCGTTTTGCATCAACGAATTTACCAAGAAGACGCAGAAGCGTGGTTTTTAAATTGCGGGCTTTAAGATTGTGAATGCCTCTTAAAAGTGATTGTTCTGTAAATTCAAGAGCCTGTGTGTAATTACCGCGCATTGCCGAAATGCAGGCGAGTTGGTAAAAACCTTTGTCCTGCATACTGCCATCCCATATTGATTTATAGAAGGCGTCATAAGCTTCGTCAAATTTTCCTTGCTTTCTTAGAGCAAGACCAAGATTATAGTAAGGCTCGCAGTCATAGGGGTTGGGGTTCTTCCATGTGGATTTTTTAATAGCGACCTTAAAATGCTGTTCAGCCTTTTGAAATTCGCCGTGATTGTAAAGATATCTGCCGTAAGCATTATTAAGGCGGATATCAGTTGAATCGCGATTCAGTCCTTCGATATAGTATGGCTCGGGCGAATATGTAGCATGACGATACTGCTCAAGATGCAGTGCGGTCAGATATAATTCCTCAAGAGTATGAATATCTTTGGGCTTTTTACATGGTTCAGCAGGAGAAGGGGTTTTTTCATAGGTGTACGGCTGGGGTGAATAGGAGCATAATATATTATCATTTTCATCTCTTACTGTAAGAGTTAAGCCGGTTTCGCTGTCATCACCTATATTTACCTCTGAAACAAACGTAGCTTCAGGGGATATGACAAGCTTTTCCGATATGTATTTTTCTATTTGTCCCGTAAGAGTTATGCTTACTTCCTTTTCTGACGGAGAATATACACTTACAAATGCCTTTCCGTCATTAACTTCGAGATTTATAACAGCGTCAAGCGTAGCATTTTTAACAGCACCGGCTGACTTGTATGGAAGGAAGTACTGAGTAAAAGTTTTTTCCTCATATGGTGCAATAAAAGTAAAGTCAGGCTGGTTGTCTGTAAACATGCCTGTCATAAGTTCTATATACGGGCCGTTTTCATCAGTAAGGTTTCTGTCCCAAGCTTTGCCGAAATCACCGCAGCCCCATGTCCATTGCTTTTTGCCGGGTGATATATGATGGTCGGCTATATGAAGAAGTCCTGCTTCTTTTTGATAGTCGTAATTACCGATAAAATCGTAATCAGAGTGATAAGCCATATATGACGTGGGTACGGGTATGTTTTTGTAGCGGGATATATCCACACCCTCGCTGTAATCCATTTTGTAATATGTACTTGTGGAAATCGGAAAACGTGAAACATCGCGTTTGCCATGATCCATCACGGCGTGAACATCAGGAGGGAATATGGATTTTGTATAGTCGTTTACTGCAACGGCAGGATTAGCCCACCATAAAAAGGTTTGGGGTCTGTCAGTCTGATTATAAAGCTGACCTTTTATTTCAAGATATGCCTTATCGGGATAAAGCGTATATTTAGCCATTCCCTTTGTGCGGTGCATTTTTTCTATTTCGCTTACAAACACCGTTGCTGAACCGTCCGCATTTTCCGTAAAGGTGCAGTCAACAGAATCTAAGGTGGAGGGACGGTGATGCTGAGGCCAGTTAAATTCAATGCCTCCGGAAATCCAGGGGCCCGCAAGTCCTACAAGCGCAGGTTTTATAACTTCGTTATAATAAACAGCATCATAGCCGTTTGTTTTATCAAGTATTCTCTGTATTTTGCCGCCTATTTCGGGAAGTACCATAACAAGCAGATATTTGTTTTCCATAAAAATTGCAGTGTATGTTTTATCTGTTTTTTCATTGGATACCCCTTCGCATACAGGGTGTGGGTACACCTTGCCGGAGCTTCCCTGATATACTCTTTTATCAAGAAACATAGGGATTTTGCTGTATTCCTTTGTTTCATATGTTGGTATAGTGACGTCTTCTGACCATATTTTAACCTTATCCATAATGAACATCGTCCTTTCGGCAGTTATTTATGAATACAGTATACACTATTTTTATAGAAAAAGCATTAGTGAATATTTATAAAAATAAGTCTTGATTTTTGTATATGTACAAGCACAAAGGGAACGCATGACTGCGTTCCCTTTGCCAGAGGAGATATTTATTACTCGATATGCGGTTTATTATTTGATTACAACGATTTCTTTAACAACGTCGTCATAAATCTTTATGAATACTCTGTTGTTGTCGTCAGCATCGAATACCTGAATATCACTCATATCGCCGACTGTGATGTTGTTCTTTGACTTTGTTGTATCAACAACGTAAATTGCAGCATCTTCAGGTACAGCGTAGTTAGATTCTGCTTCGTCGTTAACTTTTACGTTAAGTGAAGAAGCGAACTTTCTTGTAACCTTACCGTAAACTGTTACGAGGTCTTCGTCAGGAGTATTGAATGCTTCAGTATCCTTGCTCTGAATGTCAAGAAGCAATCTTACACCTACGATTTCGTCCTTAGCGTTGGTCTTGTACTGAATGAGGTCACCCTCTTCAAGCTTACCTTCACCCTTGTTAAGAACAGTTTCGTTTTCTGCGTAAAGAGAAACTTCTTTACCTTCTACAAGAGCTATCAATAAATCTGTCTGTTCATCCTCGTCGTTTGCAGCAGTGGTAACCTCTTTTACAACTGCCAGCGGTGCAGTAGCTGTTGCGCTGAATTTAGCGTTTGTAAGAACTATTGCTTTAGCTGTATAGTTTTCTGTCATATCATAGATTACAGCATTATACTTCTGCTTATCTTCTAATACGCTCATATCTCTGATTGCATACTCTTCTGTGCTATCCTGCACGTCAAATATTACGGTTTCTTCGTTAATTCTGACGTTGCCAAGCTTTGAAAGCGACTTAGAATATTTAGCGTCCTCAAGAACATAGTTCTTTGTGAATTTGTCTTCTGAAACAGCGCCGGTAGCTGTATTATCTGTTGCTGTTTCAATAGCTGTAAGCTTGTTGTCTGAGTTTACTGCGTAAGTTACAAGCTGCTTTTCTGTTGAACCTTCGCCGTTAATACCCTTTACAACATCTTCAGCTTTTGTACCGCTCTTGCCGTTGTATTTAATTTTGTCATTTCCGTCAAAAGTGATTTCTTTGTTATCCATTGTGAAGATACGGAATATGGCTTTATCCTCATTCTCTGAATAATATGCCTTTGTAAGATAACCGTAGTTTGAGCTTAGGTTTACAGAACCGTCAACAGCTGCAATCTTGTTGTCTATATCAAGGTGGAATACACCTTCAGAACCAACTGTAATTGACTCTGTATAGTTAGGCGCTACCTTATATCTTTCGCCGTCTATAAGAAGACCGTCGCTGTTCTTGTTTGTAACCTTACCCTTAATTGTCTTTGTTGTAACAGCAATGTCTAAAAGTTCGTTGTCAAGACTTGCATATACTGAAAGTACGTCATATTCGTTAAGGTCCGCAAGTGTTATTTCTTCAAGACCCTTTACAAGTCTGAAATCAACATTTTCATCAAGCTTTAAAGTTTTATCAGAATACTTGTCTGAAACCTTTGTTGCTGAAACTCTGTCAACTACTATATTTTCATAGCTTCTTACAAATACAATGTTATACTTGCCGTCCTTGTTTGTGTCAAGCAGTGTAAGCATACCTGACTTATCAGACATATCTATAAGAGCTGTGTCCATATCTGCGCGTTTACCGTTGTAGATAAGAACTGCATCTGCTGAAATTTCAGCGACAGTTGTCTTTGAAGAATTTTCATCCTTAAAGTATTCAACAGCGTTGTTGCCGTTTTTCTTCGTAAGCTTTGAGAATAAGTCTGAGCTGATAGCGAGGTCGCTGTTCTGGCTCTTGATAGGCATTCCGAGAATGATTTGACTTCCTGCCTTGTCTTCTCTCAAATAGTATTCAATATTATAACCAAGAAGGTCATTCATGTTATAAGCTGTTTCAAATAGCTTTTCATCAATCTCAACCTGATTTTCGCCGAGTTTTGACGAGCCTGTAATAGAAGTGTTTTCTACTGCAGTAACCTGTCCTGTGCCTTTTGTAACATTCAAACGGTCTTTGAGAAGAGTTTTATCTGTAATCTCATAACGCTCGTTTGAACCGAAGCCTGTCTGCTCCATTAAAGGAACTTCAAGTGCATTAGTTGTAAGGAAAGCAACATTACCTCTTGAAATTTCTTCGTATGCGCTGCCCTGTACGTTCTTTGCAAGACCATTAGAAGTACCTACTTTAATATAGCCGTAAGGATAACCTCCTGCTTCCTCAGCAGAAACCGAATATCCGGTAGCCTGTACCATTATAGTCATTGCCTCAGCGTAAGTGATAGGGTCATTAGGTCTGAAGTTGCCGTCGCCGTCACCTTCAATAATACCATGAGCAACTGCAAGGTTTATATAGCCGTTTGCCCAGTGGTCAGTGGGGACGTCATAGAACACTGTCTGACCTTTTGATGACTCAGCGGCGTCTTCAAGACCCATTGTGTGGATTGCAAGTTTAGCAACCTCTGAACGGATAATTGTATCGTCCAGTCTGAAAAGTCCGTTTTCATCACCAACCATTATCTCAAGCGCTGAAAGCACCTGTACAGGTTCTTCGTATCTTGTACCTTTAATTTCAGCAGGAACTGCTGCTGACACAGCCGGTACAATAGAAAGAACTGTGCTTGCGGCAACTGCCGCAGATAAAATCTGTTTTTTTAGATTATTCATTGAAATCCTCCTTTTTGGGGGTTACCCCAATAACCTTGTGACTCTATTTTCTGTGGTGTTATGTCAACCACAATACATACTATACAGCATTATAACGTGAATTTCAAGCTGTAAATTATGGCATGTTTCACATTATGTTAACTAAACTTTAAATGAAGAAAATCAAAAA
>CAJTUY010000056.1 GCA_910579415.1 uncultured Clostridia bacterium
GATTCCCGCCGAAATCCGAAACTACCGCCGGAATACCAAGACTCATTCCTTCCAGCAGGGCAAGCGAAGTGGCTTCTGTGCCGTAAGACGCATTTACCTGAATATCGGTTATACTCATAAGCTTGTCTATGTCCTGAATAAAGCCGGTAAAAATAATCTGTTCCTGCCGGTTCATTTTTTGAACTTTTTCTTTTAAATATGATTCATATGAGCCTGTCCCTGCTATATAAAACCTCACTTTATGATTTTTTCTCAAAATGCTGTCCGCCGCATCTATAAAATACTCATGCCCTTTGATATCCTCAAGACGCGCTACAATAGATACCGCTTTACAGTCATCAGGCAAATCAAACCGTTCTCTGATTATACGCTTTTCGTCAGTTGATACCGGAGATAATCCGTCTACACCATTGAGTATCACGCGTATTTTACTTGCTTTAATTCCTGTATCCGTAAGATTTTCCTTTGCCGCTTCGGCTACCGCAATAATTTTATCGGCGTAGTGATTATTTATTATACCGTTTATTGTCTTGCCCAACCCCTGTGATATGCGTTTTGAAGGCGGAAATACACTATGACGGGTATAGACCACTTTTGCTCCTGCCCTGCGTGCCGCAATTCGAGCCGACATACTCGCGTGAGTATGAACGATATCGGGTTTTTCTTTTTTTAAAAGCTTTTTAAGCATTTTTACCGCTTTAAAGTCCAACGATTTATCCGCTATGCCTTCAGCTTCAATTACAGGTACGTTAAGTTTCTCAATATGAGGCTTTAACAGGCTGTTATGAGGAAGCACTACTTTAACTTCAAATTTATTGTAATCAAAATTTTCAAGCAGTGTCAGAAGACATTTGCCTGCTCCGCCTATATTTGTATCTGTGGAAACTTCTATTACTTTTATCTTCACAGTTCGTCCCTCCCCGACGGAACAGCAATATGCTTCAGCGCCGCTCCCAATGCTATTATCATAAAGAATACAGCCATCACTCTGTAATTATAGAATGTATAATCAAACATGCTCTGTGCCAGAAATCCGATAACGCCGCTTGAAAGCGCAAGCGCCAGCATTGAATTTTCACTTTTTTTGTCATTTGCCCTGTACACAACAGACATCTTTTTCACAAAAACAATTTGCATGACTAAAAATACAATAAGTCCGCTTATACCCGCCTCAACAAGAAGCTGTAAAAACAGATTATGCGAATGGGGTGCTATTATCGCATTGTAAGAGAAAAACGGATAAACCTGCGAAAATGCCGCTTCTCCCATTCCTATTCCACCAAGCCAGTAATGACGCATCATTCCTAAGGTTCCCATCCATATAAATACACGGTATGATGTAGAACTGTCCTCTAAATTACCCACGCTCATTATTCTGTCCACAATCGTCTGCGGTATCACAAAAGGCAATATACATAATACAATGGGTATAAATCCCCACCATTTTCCCTCATAAAAGGTTACGAATATGACCAGACTTATCATAAATCCTATCCAACATCCGCGTGACTGGGTAAGAATAAGACATACTGCAAGTAAAGCCGTCATAAGCGCATATGCCCATTTTGAAAGTTCTTTCCATCTGAATTTCAGCATGTAAACAACTGAAACAGGAATTATAAGCAGCAGATATTCGCCCAGCACATTAGGATTTCCCAACGTGGAATATACACGCATTGTCGCATCTTCAAACATTTCTTCGTCAATCCATGCGTTTGATGTTGTCCAGCCGAATACGTACTGCATTATGCCATACAGCGCCACCAATGCGCCCGATATAACAAGCACTTTAAATACTGCATGTAACTGCTCTTTTGTTCTTACTGCATTTACTATAATAAAATAAAATCCCACGAACACCAAGTACATTGACCATACCTTAAGACTTCCCATTCTTGCAAACGATGTCAGTGACGATACAAACAATACTGCCAGAAACAGGATGACACACATTCCTATTCCGTCAAACCGCCACTTAAAATCTTCCTGCATAACTGACTTGACAATCAAAGAAAAGCCTGTCCAGATACAAAGCCCCGCAAGTGCCATTGTCGGTACAAACGGTGCAGAAAATACTGCCATAAACACCCCCGTAACAGGCGAATACAGCACCAGCAAAACGCAGAACAACACAACCGGTATTGCCGCGCCGTACAACTTATTCATGCTCATCGCCAGTCCTGTAACTGCACCGCATAGCAATGCAATTATCAGTCTTGCTCGTCCCTTTTGCAGACTTTCATTAAAAAAATCAAAGTTTAAATCACCAAAGCCTGCCGCACTCTTTATTAAATCTACAAACTTACTCGGATTTAAAAATCCCATAAGATTATAATTAAATATACACATCAGAGCGCCTGCTGCACCTGCAATCGCACCTATTTTTGAAAAATGCTGTACACCGCCCATATATCCGAGCGCCATTCCTATAAGCATAATACCGAAAAACCTCGTATTGACAGCCATAAAGCCTTGTATATACAGATTAGTCCAATTACATATACAGCTTACTGCAATATTTCTTTTAATAAATCCGCCTGTTTTTCTTTTCAGAAATCTAAGAAAAGTAAACGGGCAATATATTACCTTTGCCGTCAATGATTTTTCACTCAATCCGTCATTTCTGTTGCTTCTCAACGCAGTCATTATAGCGCTGTTCCGCCATGAGCCTGAAATTCCGTTATAAATTTTCATTAACAGACAGTACAATCCACTGTTTTTGAACATATTGCAAAAACTTTTACATATCTTTGTCAATGACGAAAATATAAAACTGTTCATTCTATCACCCTTTCCTGTGCAAAATATTTTTTATATCGCTTTCTCCCGTAATCAATGTCATTACAGCATAAACAAACACCCCAACTGCGCCGCATGCCGCACAAATTATAAGATTTCCAACAGTTCCGGAGCATCTTGAAGCCAGAAAATAATATACAGGCAGTATAACCGCACCCATAACAGCGGCAGATACTACTGATTTTATCATGTCCGCAATATCGCTCCGTTTTATCATATCAGGGTATTTTCTATTCATACAGAACCAGTTAAGCGCAGCATTTATTATCGAGCCGAATGCCGCTGCAAGCGCAAGTCCGTTTGTTGACATCAGCTTATACAAAATAAAGGCAAGCACAATATTAGCTATCATACTTATAACCGAATTGCGCATTGGTGTTTTGCTGTCCTTAAGTGAGAAAAACGCTTTTGACAGCACCTCATTAAGTCCCAGTCCAAGCATTCCCACAGAATAAAATTTCAAAAGTACGCTTATTGCCTTAACGCTCTGAGCATCCATTCTGCCATACGCAAAAATAACATTTGCAACAGGCTCAGAAAGTACTATCAATCCTGCCATAAGCGGGGCTATCACAAGCACAATGCTTCTTAAAGAACTGACCGTAAGACGTTTTGCCTCGTTCATGTCATCCTTTGCAACTGCCTGTGCAAGCTTTGGGAATATCAGATTAGTGACCACAAAGCTAAACACGCCGACTACAATGATATAAAGTCTGTTTGACTGTTGTATCTGTGTAACAGCCGCATCTATATTAGACGCAAACTTCTGATTGATAATTGAATACAATGGCTGTACCCATGTTGCTATAAGCATAGGTCCGGCAAGCTTCAGTGTATCTTTTATGTCCTCATCTCTAAACCTGAAATCAGGTCTGAATCTCACTCCGAATTTTCTTATCCACGGAATTAGTATTATAAACTGCAAGCTCCACGCTATTACCATTGTTACTGCAAGACCGTAAATACCGAAGCTTTTACCGAACAATACATAATACAATATTATTGCCAGATTTGAAATAAGGCTTATCAGGGAAGGAATTTTATACTCCCCGAACGATTGTAAAAGCCCTACAAATGAAAAAGCCAGTCCTGTAAATATAATCATGGGGAACATTATCGCTGTAAGCTGTGCAGCAAGCGCGTGCTTCTCTCCCGTATAATGGGTTTGAAGCGATACAAGCTGACCGCTTAAAAGTATTCCTGCAACAACAATAATCAGCGATATACACACCACAAGTGTGACAAACTTATTTACAAATTTCATTCCTTCATCTTTACCGCGTTTTGATACAATATCATTAAATACCGGTATGAATGCTGCGGAAATAACACCGCCTATTATTACATCAAAAAGCATTGTCGGAATTGTAGATGCCGTTGTAAATGCATCTGATTCCAGTCCCGAGCCAAAATATGCCGTAAGGAGTGAGTCCCTTGCCTGTCCCAGTATTTTTGAAATAAGCGTAGCTGCCGCCATGAATATTGCGGTATAAAGCATTTTTTGTCCTGTATTCTTTTTCATTACAGCGTAACACTTCCTTTTTCGTAAAGCTCAATCGCATATTCACCGTTAAGCTGCGCTTTTTCCTTTAGGACTCCGTAATTTTCCTCTAAATCTTTCTTTATGCTATCATAATTACTTACACAATTATCTATCTGCTTCGTCAGTTCTTTTGCCGTAAGCTCCTCAACATTTATAAAGTGATTTTGATGCGTATACTCCATAAAACTGCTTATTTTAGGGTCATATACAAGTCCTACAAGCGGAACAGCGTTAATTGCAGCATAAATCAGAGTATGCAATCTCATACCAACGCAAAGGTTAAAACAACTCATTACTGAAATCATATCTTCCACATTATAGCGTCTTTTTATGATATATGAAGGATTTTTCATTCTTCGCCTTACATTTTGTGAGATAGTCATATCACGGCTTGACTGCATAGGCAAAAATACCGTATGATAACCGTATTTTTCGTACGCATAGTCGCATGCCTCTGCAATTTCCGACTCAAATTCATCATCAAGGTTCTGCCAGCGTCTTAGAGATACGCCTAATATTTTCTTATCTGAGTCAATACCCTCATTTCTAAGAATCTCTCTTCCCCGTTCTCTGTCCGCAATCTGAAGGTCAAGCGCAGGGTCTGCCGTTACAATAACCTTATCATTTTTCACTCCGAGTTCACGAAGAGTTCTATATGAACACTCATCACGTAAAGTTATTAAATCAACCTTTTCCAAAATTTTTCTCGTACGCTTTATATTACCCTCTCTCTCAAGCGGACCTATACCGTTTGAATACAACATAACTTTAAGCTTTTTACGCAAAGCAAGTGATATTATCTTTAAATAATACCACAATGATTTAGTGCTTGTCCTATCCTGAATAAGTGTACCGCCGCCTGAAATAAGCATTTCTGCATTTTTCATATGCCTGATTATGGAAAACGGGTTAATACGGCTTATTGCCTTTACTCTGTAATCCTCCATAGTTTCACGCGGGTTTGCGCTTAACACTACAATATTAGGACTTTCCTTACAGCGTTTCAAATCACGTATGATTGCCTTTAGAAGCGCATCGTCACCACTGTTTTTAAATCCGTAATATCCTGAAATAAGTATCTCCTTATTCTTTTGAAGCGCCCAGTCATATACTTTAATGCTGTCGTCAGCCATACGACTTACAGAATATTCGCTTTTTATAAGCTCTCTGCCGTAAATTCCAAGCGATTCCTGCTCAGATTCAAACATTGAAAAGAATTTCAGTATATCATTCTTAATAAGCTGTCCTGACGGCATTTCACAACCGCGACAGCAAAAATTTGTATCAATCCCAACCTGAAGCTTACCCTCATCAAATAAGCCTATATATCCCTCATTACCTGCAATTATAACAGGTTTCTGAGCTGCCATTGCCTCAAGCGCAGCCCTGCTTACACCTACAAACAGCTTGCATGGCGCAATCAATTTATTTATGTCTGTTCTGGCGCCTGCAAGGACTACCGCCTCTCTGCCTATCCGGGTATTTACTTTGTCAGCCAACGCTTTAACATTATTAAAATCATCCCCCGCTCCGACAACTATGAGCTTTAAATTATCAATCTCCCTGTCTATTTCAGGTATCACTTCAATAAGCTGTTTTGCCGCAAGACTTCGCGATTCATCAAGCCGGCTTACATATGTTATAACCGTATCATTGTCATTTATATTAAATTCGGATTTTATTTCGCCGCATTCAATTTGCGGGGAAAATTTATCGGTATCAATACCATTTATTGTTACATTGATATCGCCTTCCGGCACATGATAATTATCCATAAGATATGTTTTTATATCCTCAGATACTGCAACCGTTTTTTCTCCCCAGTCTGTTATATATTTAAGTCCGTAACCCGTATTAAATACCCAGTGAGCGGTTGTTACAAAAGGAAACTTCATTTTTTTATAAAGCTTTCCGAGAATAAACGATGGTATACGCGCATGTGAATGCACTATATCAATCTTTTCATCACGTATTATTTTTTTCAAAAGACGCTTTGACTTAGCCATATTAAAAGGATTTTTGTTCTGCAAAGGTACAGAATAATGTTTTATTCCGTATTCCTCAAGCTCTTTTACATATACACCGCCGTTAGAGGTAACAATCACATTAAAGCCCTTTCGCTTTAATTCCTTTGCAAGCTCTACAACATGAGTTTCCGCGCCGCCTATATTCAGCTGCATAAGTGATAAAAGGATATTTGCGCCTTTTTCCAAACTGCTCACCTGCTCTTTCGTTAATACTTGCATACTATTATACATAAAAATACCAAAAATATCAAGATTGTTTTTATTTACTAATTGTATCATTAAACTCAATAACCGTCAAGAAAAACATTATACGTCAATCTATACGCATAAACGGATATCCATGCCTGCTGAGACATAAATATCCGTTTCTTTATACTTAATTATATTTTTTCATACAATCTGTACAAAATTACAGCTGCTTTGCCGCGTGTCATGGGTTCATCTATATCTTTAAGCTCATTTTTTATATTTATTAAACCTTCTTGCTCTGCAAGCGCTATATCATCTTTCGCCCATTCAGGAATATCGCTTAAAACATTTACATTTTCTTTTATCTCAATATTCTTTTCATTCCTCAATACTCTTGATACCAACGACACTAACTGTATTGTTGATACTGCTTCATCACCACAAAAGGTGTTATCCTCAAAACCGGAAACAATACCGTATTTCTTACTGACCCCTGCTGTGTTGTAATACCATTTGTCGGGTGTCACATCCACGAAATCACCGTTGCCGTCCTCGTCTGTCTTGGCAGACATCCGTAAAAGCAATGCGGCAATTTCTGCACGTGTAATCGGTTTATCAGGCGAGAACTCCGTTTCACCAGTGCCTTCTATAATGCCTGCTTTTGTGAGTGAATTTACTGATTTTTTAACTTCGTCTGATTTACTTTCAATGTCAACAAATTGTTTTTCTTTATTTGGTTCGGCTGTTTTGCAAAGTTTAATTCCATCTGTGATTTTTATTATTTTATACTCTGGTATGTAACCCTGTTTTCCCTCTGCCAAATCAAATTCAAATAACTCACCGTTATTTTTTAATATAAGTGTTTTATGACTTGTAGCATCTTTCCATTCACTTACAGAATTTACATCATCACATATTTTAACCGGCAAATCTTTAAAATCCATTCCCGTTGGATAGCATGTATATCCAGTCTTTGTTGTTTCACTATCTCCATATATCCATAATGTATTATCTGTTTTTAATATCAAGTTAAATCCCCAATGTGAATTTACCGCTTTAACATCATTTACATATTCGATTGGAGTTTTCTGAATTTCTGTATCCTTTAGTCCTACACCATTTCCATAATTTGTTCCCCAACGATATAACGTATCATTTTCATCTATTGCAAAGCATGATGTTTCGCCTGCAAATACATCTTTCATATTTTCCAAAACCTTGTGCGGCTGATTTTCTGAATATTTATCCTCCGGTATCCCCAACACACCGTATGCAGTGCTTCCAAAGGTTAAAATACTGCCGTCGTTTTTTAAGACAATACTATGTCCAAAACCAATCTCTGCATTACTTACATTATTCATAATTTTCACTGGCACCGTATATTTTTCCTCTATTCCTCTGACACCCAATTGATTAAGGTCATTATAACCAATACCCCATAGACTGTTATCATTTTTAATAAACAATGTATGCGATGGACCTGACGAAATCTTTTTTACATCTTGTATGAAATTCAATTGTTTAACAGTATCTTTATCTATTTCCCATACCGTACCGTCATCTCCGACCGCATAGTTTCTGCTTATACTTTTTATATTATCTAGAAGCTTATAAGGATTATATAATTTTTCTGCTATATCATTTGATTTTAAGCCCCAAAGAGTATTATCATTTTTTATAAAATAGTAATCACCATATTTACTAATTGTTTGATTATGTATTGTTGTATTATTATCTGCGTTGACAAAGGATATGTTAAAAACACCCATAAACACACAAATAATACAAAATCTTGATATTGCTTTCATATTATCATCTCCACAATAAATTTATTGACATTTTCTAAAAGTAATAGCCGAATATCTTTTTATTTTATCAAATTCGAATACTTCTTGCTTATTAGTATTACTATTAGAATTATTACATATAACCATTTGCTTGCCTAATTCATCATCATATGCATAACCTATAACTACTTCCACATGCCCTTCTTCTACTTCCATGATTATCGGAATTTTACTATCAATTAAATTTCGTACTGTTTGAAATGTAAGCGGATTATTATCTCTATTATGTTTATCAGCATACATATCTCCATAGTTAAATACATATTTATCCACTTCATATCCAGAGTCTTCTAAATACCCCATTTCATTTATATGCATACCTATTGATACAGTACCACCAGTTCCCCTATTATAGTTTTCTCCATATTTATCTTTTGCTATTTGTATAAAATCCATTTTTATTTTTGCAAACCATTCAACTACCATTGATGTACAAGCTGCCCAACATAATTCTGTATCTTCTTGATAAACATATGGAAAATCAGATAAAACATTTGAATTTCTTAACTGATACCATTGTTTACTAATTCCATTTTCATTCCAATCAGCAATTCTATTTTTATTTGTATCAAAACGGTTTCTATCTTCTCTTGTGTCTATTCTTCCATCTCCGTCCCAATCTAAATCTTTTGGTACATTAGACAATCCCAGTGGGTCAATCAACATTACAGGATTATTAGAACAATAACTATACCAATTCACACCGTCCTTAATTGGGTCTTCTGTTATAAATCTTCCTGTTGCGGTACTGTAATAACGGTTTCTTAAGTAGATATTTCCGCTTTCATTGTCGAAGTATTCTCCGCAATAGCGGAACGGGGTATCTGCTTCTGCTCCTGTAAGCTGATTTCCGAATGCATCATAAGTATACTCCCCTAAAAGAGCATAATTCTTTTCCATTGCAAGTACATTGCCATGAGGGTCTTTGTGATACCGTACCTCCGCTTCTCCGTCCCTTTTACTTCCTAATACTCCCGTCATATCATAGTTGTATATTGTCGTTACATCATCTGTGGTTTCACTTGCAAGGTTCTGACCGTTCCATACAAACTCTGTCTTTGTTCCGTTTACTGTCTTGCTTGCACGCAGATTGTCCGCGCCATATGTATATGTCGCTTCCTTTGCTCCGTCATTAT
>CAJTUY010000057.1 GCA_910579415.1 uncultured Clostridia bacterium
CAGGAATTGCCTGTGGACTGCGTTTTTACAAGAATATGGCATTTGATAAACCATATAGCTTTGTAGACGGTCAGACAATACAGTTCATGATACCGACAGACAAGAAAAATGAAAAGGCATACAAGATTGCAACTAAATTGGCATCAACCGATTTATCATTGCCTGCGCCGCTTTATCTATATGATGCAGGACCTGCCGGAGCGCTTGGAGCAGTAGTAAGCAATACAGCGAACGAAGGAAAGTTCACTACACCTGTAATAATAGATGAAGTATGGCAGACGATAGATGATGAGGACCAGGAATGTACACAGCTTGTATTTGTCGGAGGACAGAGCGTATATGCAGGAAACGACATTATATACAGTCAGCCGGAAACTAAGAAAGACATTTGTAACTGGCAGTCAAGAATTGATTACACAAATGTGAAGGTAAGCGATTTGAAAAAGGGCGATGTAATTCAGTATACCACGTCAAATGACAGGCTGGAAATGCTAAGAGTTCTTGTAAGGGTAGATGATATAGGTCCTATCAGAATTGACGGTGATAATATTCAGCTGAGCGGAAATATGATTGCAGATGTAATATCCGTTTCAGAAAACGGAAGAACGGCACTCGTCAGATATTATAATGGACAGGGTAAATACATAAATCAGACCATGCTTGTAAATTCAACAACATATCGTTATGACAGCAGTGACGGTGAAGTTTATAATTCTTCGGCGGCAGACCTCAGACCGGGTGACCGTATACTTATCAATTCATTCTGGTGGTCGCCGAAGCTGGTAGTAATATTCAGATAAAGTAAAGAAGGGAGAATAAAATTATGAAGTTAAAGAAAAGATTACTTGCGTTAGCGGCTGCGGCGGTATTGCTTCTAAGCGGCTGCGGAGCAGAGCCTGTACAGGATACAGGAGAAGAACAGGTAACATTAAAATGGATTTTTCTTGGTCCGGGCGAACAGCGTGATTCGCAGAAGGTATGGGATAAGTTTAATGAAGAACTTGCAAAATATCTGCCTAACACAACTGTTGATTTTGAATGTATCAGCTCAACAGATTATGCTGAAAAATGGAAGCTTGCATCAGCATCACAGGAAAACCTTGACATTGTATGGCATGGTTGGATGATACCGTATGCAAGTGAGGTAAAGAAGGGTTCATATATGGAGCTTGACGAGCTTGTTGACCAGTATGCTCCTGAACTTAAGGCTGAAATTCCTGAAACTATTATGGATAAATCGCGTGTAGATGGTAAGCTTTACAGTATTCCGTGTATGCAGCAGATGGTATCATATGTAACGTCACTTGACTTCCCGATTGACCTTTACGAGAAGTATAAGGATAAGATAAATGTTGAGGAACTAACGAACTTCTTCTCATCAAAGGAAACAATGGATAAAGAATCATGGGATAAAATCGAAGAATATATAAAGATGTTGAAGGATGGCGGTGACCTTCCGAGAGGTGTATTTGGATTTGCCAACCATGTTGAAAAAGGTTATGAATGGATTTCAAATCCGTATAAGGTAAAAGCAGCAGGCGATGATTTTACACCTGTAAACCTTTACAGAACTCCTGAATATAAGACATTTGTTGAAGTATATGCCGACTGGTTCCAAAAGGGATATATAAGAAAAGACGTTCTTACAGCAGAGAATGTAGGTACTGAAGATTATGACATTAAGGGCGGCGAAAACTATATTGTAGGTCAGGGTTATATGCCGACACAGTCTGAAATTGACAGTAAAAAGGCAGCAGGCTCAACGGCTTATGTAAAAATCCCGTTTGATAACAGTCACTACATTCCGTATGCAGCGGCAGCGTCAAATACAGCTATATCAATCAACTCAAAGCATCCTGAAAGAGCAATGCAGTTAATTGCGCTTATGAATACTGAGAAGGGTAAGGACTTATACAATCTTCTTACTTTTGGTATTGAGGGTGAGCATTATACAAAGGTAAATGATAAGGAAATTCAGCCGATTGGTTATACATCACAGCCGACTTCCGACAGCCCTTACGGATAGTTCAGATTTGCAACAGGTAATTCCTTCAACGGTTATGAAATCTATATGGAGGGTAAATGAGGAGGCTGCTCCTTCAAAGTTAAGAGGATTTACACTTGATACAGACCCGATTAAAATGGAGCTTACACAGGTAACTGCCGTAATCGGAGAGTATAAGAAGTCGTTAAATTCAGGCGCGGCTGCTGACCCGATGGGATTATATGAAGAATTCCAGCAGAAGCTTATCGCAGCAGGCGATGATAAGATTGTTGAGGAAATCCAGCGTCAGATTGATGAATGGCGCGCAGGCAATGCCCAGTAATATAAAAATAAAAAATTACTGAAGGAGAATTAAAAATGTCACATAGATTTAGAAAAATCGCGACAGCCTTGATTGCGGCGGCAATAACGCTGCAATCAACAGGTCTTGCCGCAATACAAAGAGAGGTTGAATTTAATGACCTTTCACAGCACTGGTCAAAATCTATTCTGATGCGTCTTAACAGCTACGGTATCATGAACGGTTACACAGACGGCACAATCCGTCCTGATTCACGCGTAAGCGCTGCCGAGTTTTTGACAATGATAGTTAAAACACTTGGCTTTAATGCTGAGGCAGGGGAAGGTTACTGGGCAACGCCGTATATTCAGAAGGCAGTTGAATTACAGCTTGTTGAGCCGAATGAGTATTCGGATTATGATTCGGCAATAACAAGAAGTCAGGCGGCTAAGATAGCAGCAAATGCGCTTTCAGATACAAATATTGCTGATGAAGACGCAGTCAAGGCAAGGATTTATGACTACGCAGAAATAGAGGAACAGTATAAGCCGTATGTTCTTGTAGTATACGACAAGAAGATAGTTAATGGTAATCACGAAAACAGTTTTGAACCATCAAGGTTTATAACAAGAGCAGAAGCAGGAGTGATTACAGGTCGTCTTATTGATAAGAACGGCGGAATTAAAGCTCCGGTAGACGGAAGCGGTACAGGCGGAAACGGCGGCGGAAATGTCACTGCATCCGCAAAGCTGTATGTTGCTCCTAACGGCAACGATGCTAATGACGGCAGCGAGGGTTCACCGTTTGCGACAGTACAGAAGGCAAAGGATACAATTAAGAGTATGAATGCTGCAAATTCACTGCCTGAAGGCGGAGTTACAGTATATCTGCGCGGTGGTACATACTATATGGAAGAAGGAATGACCTTTACTAAGGAGGATTCCGGTAAGGAAGGCAGCCTGATTACATATACTGCATATCCGGGCGAGGATGTAACAATATCAGGTCAGATTCCTCTTGAAAAGAGTTGGTTCAAAGCGGCAGATGATGACGCTAAGAAAGTAATGCTTGATAAGAATGCGGCAGATAAGGTTCTTATGGTAGACCTTAAGGAGCATGGAATTACTGACTACGGTGAAATGAGTACGAGGGGATATCACTACTTCAATAAGGGACGCTATGCACAGGCTGAACTTATTGTAAATGATGAAAACCAGACGCTTGCTCGTTATCCGAACGAAGGTACGATGTCAGTTCCGACGGATAATGTTGACGCAGAAAGCTTTGGATTCAGATATACTGATGACAGAGTGTCAAAGTGGAAGGATGCAAAGGATGCTTATATAGTAGGTACTGTATCAATTAACTATGAGAATAATACATACCCGATTGAAAAGATTGATGCTTCAAAGAAGCTTTTGACAATCAAAGAAGGACGTATTAACACCTACTATACAAACGGTTGGTTCTTTGGTCAAAATCTGCTTGAAGAGCTTGACAGCGTAGGCGAGTATTACATTGACCGTGAAAACGGAAAACTGTATTATTATGCTCCGTCAGATTTTACAAGCGGTAACTATGAGATAGGCTTGTCAACGCTTAAAACGCCGGTATTTAACTTTAACGGTGCAGAGTATATCAGCGTAAGCAATATCACAATGAAGGGCGGACGCGGATATGCTATTCTCGGAACAAGCGCAGGATATAAAATTCCGAGCTTTAGAGAATGGATGGTTGACATTCGCGGTGCTGACGTAAACGGAGATAACTTTAAGAAGGGTTCAGGTTCATCGGTATATATCGCAGACCTTGACAAGTATACTGATTCTCAGGTATTTCCGGGTCATGTTTGGGACGGTTTTGTTGATGAAGGTGAAGGCGTAAACAATATTGAGATTAAGAATTGTAACATTTTCAATTTCGGTTCAGGCGCTATCGTAATGAACGGTACAGGTGTTCATATTGATAATAACCATATCAGAAATATCGGCGGTACTGCATTGTATCTGCGCGGCGGTGACCTTGAAACACTGACGCCGAGTGACAATGAAATTATGAATAATAATATTCATAGGGTAGGTTACTTGCAGAGAGCGTATGTGCCTGCAATAGCAATGCATGGCGTAGGAATCCATGTTGCGTATAACGATTTGTATGACGCGCCGCACTGTATCTTTAACTATCACGGTAATGAGCATATAATTGAGTACAATAAGATTCACGATGCCGTGAAGGAATGTCTTGATATGGACGCTATATATACAAGAAATGAGTATATGCCACAGTGGAGAGGTAATATCATAAGAAATAATTATATTTATAATCTTGGAATTTACCCTGTCGGCGAATACAAGAAACAGCTTAACGTTTCAGGTATAAGAACTGATAACTACGGTCACGGCTTGCAGATTTACAATAACGTATTCGCAAATATCGGCTCTGATAATGCAAATAATGTTATCGGTGTTACTGCACAGGGTAACAGAAATATGCTGAAGGGCAATATATTTGTTGATTGTAGCGCAACCTTCCTTGGCTGGAACTCATACGCGCCTGGCGCAACATGGGATATGACCAAGCAGGAGGAAAAGGAAAGAGTAGAACTGGCGGCTAAGTATGCGGCAAATCCGATATTTGCCGAGAAATATCCAGAGCTTGCAACATTTAAGGACGAATATTATAAGTCTGTTGCAACAAACGAGTTTGATGAAAATCTTGTTGTAAACATCAAATTCAAGCTCAGTCAGGCTAACGGAACCGTGAACCCGCAGGGAACACGCGGTGCGCCTGAATTGATTAAGGGAACAAATAACTATGTATCAACCTCAGATCCGGGATTTGTTGATTATGCAAACGGAAACTATGAGCTTAAGGCTGATAGTGAGGTATTCAAGAAGATACCTGGATTCCAGAATGTTGATATGAGTAAAATGGGCAATAATGCGCCCGTAGGCCCCGTGAAATAATTTGAGGAATAAAAGAGGGGGGTACACCCCCTCTTTTAACCCCAAAATCTATCAGGAAGGAAATGGCAAAATGAATTATAAGGTTTTTAAAGACAGTGAACAGCTTGAAGTAAAAAGTTGCAGAATTTATCCCAAACCGTATAACTCCAATGAAGTTATGGAATATGTGATGTTCGATATAAATGAGCGGACAGAGCTTTTAATTGAGTCGGAAACAGAAATTGAATCCGTTGTTATACGTCCGTTAAGTTCAAATATACCGTTTGAGATAAGGTCTGGAAAAATAGTTGTAACGCTTGACCGTCCGGTAAAGATTTCAGTTGAAATCAACGGCAGATGTGAAAACAATCTTATGGTATTTGCGCATAAGCCGCATTGCCTGCCGCCAAAAGCACCAAACTATATAGAAATAAAAAAAGGTGAGGATTACAGCGGCACACTGCTTATAGATAAAGATGACACAACTGTATATATTGAAGAAGGAGCGTCAATTTACGGCAACATAATTGCAGAGGGATGCAGGAATGTCACCATATGTGGTTATGGCAGAATATGTATGGAAAGCTATACTTATGAAATGCGTAAGGATTTTGCGCGGAGTATTGATATAAGGAGTTGTAAAAATGTTACTGTAAGTGATATAATAATTGATGACAGTAACGATTGGAGCCTAAGAATTACAGGCTGTGACGATGTTCAGGTATCAAATGTAAAAATTTTCGGATGTCGCGGCAATTCAGACGGAATTGATGTATGTGGTTCGCGTAATGTCACGGTATCCGATATTTTTACAAGAGTATGGGACGATTCATTTGTAGTAAAGGCTCTTGATACTGGCAATTCGGAGAATATCCTGTTTAAGGATTCTGTGCTTTGGAATGACTTCGCAAGACCGATAGAGGTCGGTGTTGAGTTAAGAGCAGATAAGGTAAGAAATGTAAGATTTGAAAATATTGATGTTATTCACTCTGTAACGGGTTATCCGCTTATGGGTATACATCACGGCGACCGCGCGGAAGTGAGCGATATAGTGTTTGACAATATAAGAATTGAGGACGCGGCAGGAGCGCAGCTGTTTGATATTCGTATTGCGGATTCAGTATGGAGCAGAGATACGCGTATGGGAAACATACACGATATTATTTTCTCAAATATCAACTATATCGGGGCAGACGACAGCAGCGTAATGCTTTCAAATTCGAGAATTGAAGGCTTCAGCGACGAACACGATATAAAGAATGTACGCTTTCATAATATCAGAATAAGAGGAAGAGCCGTAAAAACGGCAAAAGAGCTTGGACTTGACATTTATGAATATACAGAAGGTGTATCGGTAACGTCGGACGAGGATTTGCCTGAGGCAAATGTGCTGTCGGCAGATATTGAATTAAAGAAAGCTTTTAAACTTAACAGTTCGGGAAAATATGTTGGAACAGTAGCAGTAAGGCTGAGTAACGACAATGCAGAATTAAAGAAAGGTACGGCAGTGCTATCGGTGTCGCCCAAAAATGCGGATAGTGAAAGAAGCTTTGTATATGAGCTTGAGAGCGGCGGCAGTAATGAATACGAGTTTGAATTTGAATTGCAGGCAGGTAAATATGTATTCTATCTGAAGAATGATACAAACGAGATAGAAAATAAATTCCTGCTTGTCGAGCTTGAATTACCTGTATCATCGGAGAAAGATGTAAGAACTTCTCCAAAGCTCGGATTTATAAATTATTATAATATGTGCGGTGAAGGCGTAAGGATTGCAGTTGCAGATAATGAGCTTGTGATAATGAACGAGTTTAACGACAGGACAGATTTTGTGCTGTATACTGCAATGCCTGCTGATATGACAGAAGGCGAAGTGTTGTTTTCCGCGGAAGAAACGGACTTTGGCGAGATATATGCGCTTATAAATAAAGGCGGTAAAACAGTGCCGGCGCCTCAACTGAGATGTCCTGCGGAGATTACATATGTTTTCAGAAACGAACCTAAGGTAAAGGAGATTATAACAACATATCTTACTCTTGAAAACGGCGGAGTTATAAAAATACCGTTTGAGCAGCTTGGTATTGATACAAATGCGGACAGCTTTTTGATGGAGCTTGCCGCAAAGACAGAGGAAACTGACGGTTTAAGATATCCTTATACATTATTTCATTCAACAATGCCCGAAAAAACGGCGCATATGTACGGAAAAGTAAAAATAATAAGATAGGAGCTATGAATTATGTTAAAAATACTATTTCAGGGCGATTCGCTTACCGATTGCGGACGTGACAGAACAGGGAATAATCCCGTACAGGCTTACGGTTACGGATATGTAAATTTAATCGCGTCAAAGCTTATGTGCGATTATCCCGATACAGTGATATATAATAAAGCGTATAACGGCAGCCGTATTGCAGATACATACAGCCGCTGGATAGAGGACGCGCTGAATATTGACTGTAATATTCTGAGCCTGCTTAACGGAGTTAATGACATAGGCTTTGCAATACGCTTAAATCAGGGAGCGGACGCAAACAAATTCAGAAAAATATATAAAATGATGCTTGACGAAGCATTGGAACGAAATCCTGATTTAAAGCTCGTGCTTGGTGAACCGTTCCTGTTTAAGATTACAAACAATACGCCTGAACTCGGACGTGATATTGTAGCTGACTGGGATATATGGAACGGACAGCTTACTGAGCGCAGAGAAATAGTGCGTGAAATAGCAAAGGAATACAATGCGGTGTTTGTGCCGTATTACGAGCGTTTTCAGGAGGCATTAAAAATTGCTCCGCCTGAACATTGGTCAATAGACTGTATCCATGCTACAAACGCGGGACACGAAATTATGGCGCGTACGTGGCTTGAATGTACAAAAAAAGCAGGATTGATTAAGTGATATTAGATCTTGGTACCAATAGTAAGGGGATTTCAAAATGATTTATCGTGAAAAAGAAAGGGAATTAAATGCTAAACGCGCAGATGTAGTTGTAGTTGGTTCCGGTCCTGCCGGTATAGGCGCAGCGCTTTCGGCGGCAAGAAATGGGTGCAGTGTTGTTTTAATAGAACAGTGTGGCGCACTCGGAGGAATTGCCACATCAGGTATGATGAGCCATTGGACAGGACGGGTAGATGACAAAATCTATCACGAGATTTTGTCGCGCAGCGCGGAAAGAAATGAAGGGGAGCATAAAGGCATTATTACAATAACAATAGACCCCGAAAAGCTAAAGACTTTATATCTTGAAATGATGCAGGAAGCAGATGTTGAAGTATTGCTTTACACATTTTTTAGTGATGTTATAATGGAAGGTAATACCGTAAAAGGTGTTATCATAGAGAACAAAACAGGAAGAAGTGCGATTTTTGCGGATTGCGTAATTGACGCGTCAGGTGATGGAGATGTTGCATATAAAGCAGGTGCAGACTTTATTCTCGGACGTGAGAGCGATAATAAAATGCAGCCGTGTACCATTATGTTTAAGGTTGGCGGAGTGGACTACAGCCGAGCAGTTTTTTCGGAGACGTTTGAAACTCTTGTTCCGACGGAAAAGGGTGAATTGCAGGCATTAGGCAAGGAAATAATCGGCGCTCCGGCAGGGCACGTACTTTTATATAAGAGTACATTGCCGGGAGTTGTTACCTGTAATATGACAAACTGCCTTGATATAGACGGAACCAAGACTGAGGAACTTACAGCTGGTACTGTTGTTTGCAGACAGCAGATGGATAAAATTGTGTCCTTTTTAAGAGAGTATGCTCCGGGGTATGAAAACTGTTATATAATTTCTTCAGCATCGCTGATTGGTGTTCGTGAAACAAGACATTTTAAGGGCATCGAAACAATTACAGAGCAGGATATAACAGAAGCCCGTATATTTGAGAATTATGTTGTAAAAGATGCTTATTTCAATTTTGATGTACATAATATAAGCGGTGCAGGATTGGACAAAACAGGAGTTCAGCATAAATTTACTCAGAATAAGGGATATACTATACCATACGGTTGTCTTGTCCCTGAAAAGACTGACGGTTTATTGCTCTCAGGCAGAAATATATCAGGAACACATATGGCACATTCTAATTTCAGAGCTATGCCGATTTGTGTTGCAACAGGTAATGCAGCAGGTGCGGCAGCATCTGTTGCAGTAAAGGAAAAATGCAGACTGCGAGATGTATCTGCGGAACAGATAAGACAGATAGTTGGAATAAATAATGATATAGGAGCGTAAGCAATGAGAACGCAGTTATTTGCCGGAAAGGAAAACATAAAAGAGAATATAAACTCCGACAGCTTTCTGAAA
>CAJTUY010000058.1 GCA_910579415.1 uncultured Clostridia bacterium
TATTATATAAATGATAATAATTATTATGCCCTCGTGTAAGCGGTGCGTAGTAAAGACGTAAATATCAAAGGGAGGAGAACGAAATGTTCAAAAATTCAAAGAAAAGCTTGAAAAAGCTTAGTGTTTTTTCTTTAGTTCTTGCACAGGTTGCCACAGTTGGGTTAGTCGCTCCTATGACTAATGCAAGCGCATTCGCAGGCAGTGCAATAACAAGAAATATGGAAAATCTGGACAGAGGCGTTGTTGCAACAAAAACAAATGACGGCGTGCTCGTGTCGTGGAGAAGACTGGCTACCGAGCCGGCTGATACAACTTTCACTCTTTACAGAAATAAGGAGAAAATTAACGAGGGAGCTGTAACAAACTTTGTTGACGCACAAGGTACGGTAAATGATAAGTATACTGTAGTCTGCAACGGTCAGATGTCAAAAAGTGTTGCCGTGTGGGCTAACGGTTACCTTGACATTCCTTTGCACGATACACCTGAAAGCGACGTTGTTCAGATGGACAGAAACGGCGTTTATATTGGTGCGTATACACCGGGTGACGCGTCATACGGTGACCTTGACGGCGACGGCGAATACGAAATCGTAATGTTATGGAATCCGTCAGACGCAAAGGACGCTGCTTCAGGCGGCAGAACCGGTAAGGTTTATATGGACGCTTACAAGCTTGATGGTACATTCCTCTGGAGAATTGATATGGGCTTTAATATCCGCGCAAGTGCACACGATACAATGCTGAATGTAGCTGATTTTGACGGCGACGGTAAAGCAGAAGTTATGGTAAGAACTGCGGACGGTACAGTTGACGGTCAGGGTAATGTTATCGGTGACGCGTCGAAGGGCGATACTTATGAGAACAGCTGGGCTGCTCTGAACGGTGGTAAAAACCTGCAGGGTCCTCTGTATGTAACCTGTTTTGAGGGTGCTACAGGTAAAGCGCTTGACACAATTGACTATTTCCCGCAGAATACAGTAGGCTCACTGTCAACGACATACAGTTTCGGTGATGACTTTGGTAACCGTTCTGAAAGATATAATTCTACAATAGCATATCTTGACGGTCAGACGCCATCGGCTGTATTTGCAAGAGGTTATTATTTCGGTAAAAATATCTCAAATCCTAACGGACGTACAGGCTGTGCCGCTTACAGCTTCAAAGGCGGTAAGCTGAAGATGGAATGGTCATTTGATACTGCTGACAGTGATAAGAATGGTCTTATCGGTCAGGGTAACCATCAGATTGAAGCAGGCGATGTTGACGGAGATGGTAAGGACGAAATCCTTTACGGTGCTTTAACTTGGGACCAGGATGGCAAGGTTCTTTGGTGTACTTATCAGGAACATGGTGATGCTATGCATCTTGGCGATTTTGACCCGACTAAAGAAGGTCTTGAATTCATGAAGGTTTACGAGGATTATTCAGACAGTGAAGTGTTTGATTTAAAGGGTTCAACTCTTTCACCTTTTATCACATCAAGTACAATGTTCCAGAATTCAAAGGCTGCCGCAGCAGGCGGCGCGCCTGAGGGACGTCATCAGTGGGGAAGTTCGATTCAAAACGCTAAAACAGGTGAGTTCTATCAAATCCATAACGGTATCAAAGATACGGGACGCGGTATGATTGCTAATATCGGTTACGGTGATTCGTGGTATGTAATGTGGGGTGCAGGTTCATCAGGTTACTGGGATAATAACGGTAACGAGCTTCCCGATTTAAAGGCTTCCATGAACGGCAGAATTTACTGGACAGGTGACCTTCAGGACGAATTGCAGGACCACAAGGGCGCAGGTAAAGAAATTACTGTCACTAAATGGAATGATGAAACAAAGCAGTTTGATGAAATTTTCGTGGGTGAAGGTTCACATTCTATAAACTCTACAAAGGGTAACCCGAATTTACAGGCTGACCTGTTAGGCGACTGGCGTGAGGAAATCGTTTCTTATGCAATCACAGGCGAAAAAGCCGAAAAGGAAAAGATGACAATTAAGGGTGACTGGGATAAGGATGTAGAGGTTGAAATGGATAAGACAGTTTACCAGTATTCATTGAGAATATTTGTAACACCGTATCCGACACAGTACAATTTCTATACGCTAGCTCATGATGATATTTACAGAAATTCATCAGCGGCAGATACAAACTGCTACAACCAACCTCCTCATATAAGCTGGTATATGAACGATGCAATTCCAAACTCACAGTATACAACTCAGCCTGCGGCAAATGTTAAGCTTGTTTCAAACGGCTATACACCAAAGGCATTTGACGAATCAGCTCTTCCGGAAGCAGGCTCCGGTGCAGTATCAACAGATATATTCAAGGATATTGCAGGACACTGGGGTAAGGCTTACATTGAAGAAATGAATAAAGCCGGTGTTATTAACGGTTATGAAGACGGTACTTTCAGACCGGATGGAACAGTAACAAAGGGCGAGTTTGCAACACTTATAGTAAATGCGCTTAAGCTTGATACAGCAGATGCAAGCGGTCACTGGGCAACTAAATTTGTCAACGCCGCAAAGGCTGCTAATCTGATAGCAGACGATATTGCATTTGCAACCGATGCTGATTTGGATACTAAGATTACACGTGAAGAAATGGCTTCAATGGTATCAAAAGCGGCAGCTTATAAGAAGGTAGAAATTAAGGATGCTAAAGAACTTGCATTTACCGATAATGACAGCATTGCGGCTTGGGCAACAGATGACGTTAAAAATGCTGTTGCTTTGGGTATTATAAACGGTATGGACGATGGTTCGTTCCAGCCTAAGGCTAATGCCACAAGAGCGCAGGCAGCTACTATGCTTTCTATGCTTTATAAGTTATTCTAATCTGTAATTAAGAGGACGCTTATGCGTCCTCTTTTTTGGTTAACTGCTTTACATATTTCCAAAAGTATGATAAAATAACAGTAACAAGTATTTTATTTAGAGAGAAGGTTATATAATGGGTTACTATTTTGACGACAGTTTAAGCATTAACGCATATGAGGGGACAGACCCGAAAAAAATAATATCATCACTGGCATACAGATATGTGGGACAAAACCTGAAACACGGTCTTTATTACCGAGCTTATACAAATAACGGAATTACACGTACAACAGATTATCGTTATCTTGTTGATTTTAATAAAATATATCCCGAAAGTAAGGATAAGGACTGTGTATGGGCATTCACAAAATATTATTCCGGCGGCAAATCATCATTTGGATGGGATATTAACTGTTTCGGTCCTATGACAATGTACGTGAACGGCAATGTTGTTTATAAATCCGATATATTCAAAGAGCGTTATTCCGAAACGCCTACGCGTGTATTTGTAGATGTTGAGGAGGGTTGGAACGATATAAGAATTCAGTTCAAGAAGACTAAGGCAGGATTTGGCGGTCACTTCGGAACATGGATAGGAAAATGGGATATGTATACGCTTATGCCTACCAAAGAGCGTGATGGTCAGGAGGGTTTTGTATTTACTGAGCTTGTGGATGATAATTATGTACCCGAGTTTGAAATCGGTATGAGCGAAAGTGATTTTGATAAAAAACTCTACCCTGTAAAGGATTGGTCAGAGGACGAGCTGAAAATGGGTCAGTTTGCCCGTATGTACGGTACTTCGTCAGGTTGTTATGCGATAGGCTATACAAAAGCATTTTTTGATGATATAAAAGATACATGCCATACGCTTACGCTTGATACAAAAGGCGCGGCTGAAGTGTATATAAATGCGAAAGAGGTATTCTCAACAAAAGGCGGCAAGGAAAGCTTTACAGTAGATTTACCGTTCGGAACTTACAATATATTTGTAAAATGCCTATGTGACGGAAAGGATTGGGGTTACACCCTGACATGTGACGGCGCAAAGCTTGAAAGTCCGGCAGGCGTTAAAGGTACTGACGATGTGTGGATGTATATGGGTACTTTCGGCGCAGATTTTGAATTTCCGTTTGAAGACGCGGCTGATATGAACCATGTCATAGATAACTCATACTGGAGAATTGATGCTCCTGATACATTTGTCAGACCGTATAATGCAAATGAGTATTTCGGTCACTGGAACTATCCGCTCGGAGTTACTCTTTACGGGTTGCTCCATACAGCAATGCTTATCGGAGCAGAGGATTTAAAGCAGTATATCCGCGACCATGTTCAGCTTTGTATCGATACCTTTGATTATGCCCTGTGGGATAAGGAGCAATACGGCGGCGCAACAGGTATTCACAATCTGCTTACGAGCATTGACAGCCTTGATGATTGCGGCTCATTTGCATCGATGATGCTTGAGGTTCATAAACAGCTTGGACTGCGTGACGTGAAAAAAGTTGCTGATTATGTGGGCGATTATATTTTTAACCATCAGTCAAGACTGGAGGACGGCGCATTTTTCCGTAAGGAAATGATGCATCATTTCCACAATCAGACAATGTGGGCAGATGACTTGTATATGAGTGTGCCATTCCTGACGAGATATTATAAGTTTACCGGCGACCGGAAGTATGCAGATGATGCGGCAAATCAGTTCTTTGGTTTTAAAAAGCGTTTGTTTATGCCGGAAGAGAATATTATGTCACATGTCTATGACTTTAAATATGATACTAAAACAAATGTTCCTTGGGGACGCGGCAATGGTTGGGTAGTATTTTCTATGACTGAGCTTTTGGAAGAACTTCCCGAAGACCATCCGAGAAGAAACGACCTGATAGAATTTCTGAACGTATTATGTGAAGGCTATCTGAAATTACAGGACGAGCAGGGAATGTGGCATCAGGTGCTTAATGATTGGGAGTCATATCCCGAAACATCATGTACGTCAATGTTTATCTACGCATTTTCGCGCGGTATACGTTTCGGCTGGCTGAAAAATTCTGAAAGGTACGTTAAGTCGATTTATAAGGCATGGGAAGCTATTTCAAAAACGAGTGTTGACCATGCGGGCAACGTTTACGGTGTATGCAGAGGCAGTGAATTCTCGTTCATACCTGATTATTATAAGTATGACCTTACATGGAGATTGAACGATACGCATGGTACAGGCATAGTAATGCTTGCAGGTATTGAGGTTGTGCGTCTTAGTGAATTTTTAGCCAAATAAAACATTTATGCAGAATTAACAAAGAAAAGCGGTGAATTAAAAATCGCCGCTTTTTTGTCGTTAAATTGAACAAAAAACCTCTGTTTTTTTTATGGACTTTTAAGCCAGTTTGATGATAAAATCAACATAAATTAAAAAGGTACATTTTGCCTTTTAAGTGTGCAGTAGTAATTTTGTATAATAAATTCAAAGAAAAAATGTATTTTTTTCGGTTTATTTACTAAAACTATTGCAAAATTGTCTGAAATAGGCTATAATGTATTTATAAGGTTTCAGTATTTGTGCAATTTGCAGAAAAAAACATTATTTCAGCGGATTTCGCATGGTTTTGGAACCTCAGTAAACTTTTTAGGGAGGGTCTACTATGGCTAAAGCGAAAAAGATTGCGCTTTCGGCTGAGGAGAAAGCAGCAGTCAAAGAAAAAAGATGGGCGCAGATTAAAAGAGATAAGTGGATGTACTTATTGCTTCTGCCCGGATTTTTGTATTTTATCATTTTTAAGATTGTGCCGATGTGGGGTATCTTAATTGCGTTTAAAGATTACGGTGCAACAAGTAAGTTTTTCGGCGCAGCATTCACAAGAGACTGGGTTGGATTCGGAAACTTTAAGTCTTTCTTCCTTGATTCGAGTTTTCTTCAGCTTTTAAGAAACACGCTGATAATATCGGGTATGAATATTATATTCTTCTTCCCGCTTCCTATCATTTTAGCGCTGCTTCTCAACGAAATGAAGGTTCAGTGGTATAAAAAGGTTATTCAGACGCTTGTTTACGTACCGCATTTCGTATCAATGGTTGTCATTGCATCTATAACTTTCATGCTTGTGAAAACTCCGTCTTCACCCACGCAGTCGGGCGGCGCTTTGTTCGAAATTGTCAAAGGTCTGACGGGTAAGGAAATGAATGCGTTGGGCGGCGGTTTCGCCATTTACTGGGTTTTGCTAATTCAGAATATTTGGAAAGAAACAGGCTGGGGAACGATTATATTCCTTGCAGCTTTAGCGGGCGTAGATGTAGAGCAGTATGAGGCGGCTATCGTTGATGGCGCAAATCGTTTCCAGCAGCTTATCTACATAACGTTGCCGGCAATATTGGGTACGATTGTTACAATGTTTATCTTGCGTATGGGCAGCGTTTTGGATACAGGTTTCGAGCAGATTATTCTTATGCAGAATACGCTTAACCGTGAAAAATCGGAAACGTTTGATACCTACGTTTATCAATATGGTAGAGTTGAAGGTAACTATGGTTATTCAACCGCCGTTGGTTTGTTTAAATCAATAATCAGTATTATTTGTATTCAGACTGCTAACAGACTTGCTAAAAAAGCAGGTCAGGACGGCTTATTCTAAGAAGGGAGGAAAGGTACGATGATTAGTATAAAAAGAAGAAGTATCGGTGATATTATAGCTGACGTTATTATATATGCACTGCTGACACTTATTGCCGTTGTTATGGTAATACCTTTTATATACGTTATAGCAGCATCTTTCGCTACTGAACGTGAAATCCAGACAAGACCTATATTCTTTATTCCGGAAGAGCCGACGCTTGAAGCTTATAAAACAGTGTTTGATATGAACGGTATGGGTACCACCGTATTACGTTCGCTGCTTATTTCGCTTTGTGTAACCGGTGTAGGTACATTTATCAACCTATTCTTTACGGCAACTATGGCATACGGTCTTTCAAGACAGAATCTTATCGGTAAAAAGCCGCTGCTGAACATGGTATTGTTCACAATGGTATTTGGCGGCGGTATGATTCCGTTGTTCCTGGTTGTTAAAGGCTTAGGTCTGTATGATACTTATGCGGCGCTTATTCTGCCGGGTTGTATCAGTGCATATAATATGCTTATTGTACGTAACTTTTTCCTTGAGTTACCGCGTGAACTTGAAGAAGCAGCTTCCATTGACGGATGCAGTGATATTGGTATTTTTGCGAAGATAGCTCTTCCACTGTCGCTGCCGTGTCTTGCAACTTTCGGTTTGTTCTATGCGGTTGGTCACTGGAACAACTATTTCGGCGCATTGCTGTATTTGAATGACCCGAAGAAATTCCCGTTCCAGCTGGTACTGAGAAACTTGGTAATGCAAACGGCTGAAACGTCTACAAGTATAGATGAGCTTCCGCCTACGGATACATTAAAGATGGCTGTTATCGTTATCGGTACAGTTCCTATCCTTTGCGTATATCCGTTCCTGCAAAAGCATTTTGCGGCAGGTGTAATGGTCGGCGCTGTTAAGGGTTAAACAGAATTAAAGCGGTTACGCTTAAATTATAATTTATACCAAAACTTTAATGTATTTAAGGAGGAATAAAAAAATGGCACAAACTTGGAAAAAAGTTGTTGCTCTTTCGGCAGCAGCAATAATGCTTGCAGGTACGCTTGCAGGCTGTGGTCAGAAGACCGAATCAATAGATATGGAAAATCCGTCTATCAATGTTATGACAAAGGCGTTCCAGCCGGAGTCGGCAGGCTCTGAAAGTCCTGTCATGCAGGAATTGGAGGAGTTTCTTGGCACAAAGCTTAACATTACATGGGCGCCGTCAACAAGCTATGACGAAAAAGTTACAACAGCAATGGGTTCGGGAACATATCCTCACGCAATGCTTGTAGGAACAAGAAGCTCAAGCGTTATTCAGGCTTCAAGAAATGACATCTTCTGGGACGTAACAGATAAATTGTCAGATGCAGCAAAGTATCCTAATCTTGCTCAGACAAATCCGATGGTTAATCACAACATTTCAATTGATGGTAAGGTTTACGGTCTGTACCGCGCAAGAACAGTCGGCAGAGCAGGTATTTCAATCAGAAAGGATTGGCTTGATAAGTTAAATCTTGATATACCTAAGACAGTAGATGAGTTCTATAATGTATTAAAGGCATTTACAGAGCAGGACCCGGACGGCAACGGTCAGAAGGACACATATGGTATGATTGTTACAGATTACCTTGACGGTCCTCTTAACAACCTTGCAATTTGGATGGGCGCTCCGAACGGCTACGGTCTTGATGAAAACGGCGAGCTTGTTCCGGCATTTATGACAGATGAATTTATGGATGCTCTTAATTTTATGAAGAAGTGCTATGATGAAGGTCTTATCAACAGCGATATGGCTACTTATTCATCAGATAAGTGGAACGAGCAGTTCCTTTCAGGTCAGGCAGGCGTAATCATAGACGTTGCCGACAGAGCAAGAAGACTTGCGCAGAATATGCAGGGTCAGAATCCTGACGCAGTTGTTGATGTATTCGGTTACGTTACAAAGGATGCTTCGTCAGAGCCGAGAACACTTCCGACAACAGGTTATGACGGATATTATGTATTCCCGAAGGCTGCTGTTGCAACAGAAGAAGACCTTGACTTCGTACTTGGTGTAATGGATAAGGCAAATGACCAGGTGGCTCTTAATCTTATGAACTACGGTATTGAAGGCAGAAACTATGAACTTGATGCTGAAGGTTATGTTGTAAAGAAGGAAGACGAAGGTTTGAAGAAGGAATATGCTGACCTTAACCAGTTTGCAACAGGCATTATAGCAACAGAACTTAAGTTAAGATATACAGCTCCTGTTGCTGAAAAGATTGATAAGGTTTATGAGAACAACGAGCTTTATGCAGTAGCTAACCCTGCTGAACCGTATGTATCTGCAACATACTCAAAGAAGGGTCCTCAGCTTGACGCTATTATGGCTGAAGCTAAGACGAAGTATATTGTTGGTCAGATTACAGCTGATGAGTATAAGGCTGAAATTGAGAGATGGAAGTCAATGGGCGGCGCTGATGTAATTAAGGAAATCAACGAGGCTTATAAGGCTGACGATACAGTAAAAGCTGAATAATATGAATTAAACAGAAGGCAAGTCATTGACTTGCCTTCTGTTGTTTTATAAATACTGCGAAAGAAAAAGGGTTTTGTGAAATTAACTGATAGGAGATGGTGGAGATTTCTGAGAAATGGATATGTGATTATGAATTGGTACAAAAAGCTATAACAGATGATGAAAGCTGGAATATGTTATATGATATTTCTTATATTCACAAGGAAACTCATATGAGGCTCTGGATTGCATATTATAATTTGAGTTTGTTACATAGAACCATACTTGATTGCAAGATTTTGGGATTAACAACAAACAGACAAATGCTCAGCCGTTTGAAAAAGATATATGGAAAAAAATGTTGTTTCAATAGT
>CAJTUY010000059.1:0-6347 GCA_910579415.1 uncultured Clostridia bacterium
CATACAGATAAATATATGAGTAACCGAATAATTGAGGTTACGAAAAAGTCAGGGAATACCCTTCTAGGAAGAACATACTATTATCAGCAGCCGAATGGAAACACATATAAGAAGATAGTAACGAATGAATACGGCGAACCTGCCGAAACAGCCGATTATACATATAATTCGTGGAATTTAATGGAAAGCGCGTCTGTTGAGAAGAGTAACACAAAAACGGAAGTAACTTTTAAATATGATGCTACGAACCGCCGAAACGGAAAGATAACGGAGGTTTATGAAAACGGACATCTGACAGAGTCAAAGACCACAGAATATATCTGGTACGGTGACAAAGTTCAGTATGAGGAAGTGACGCAGAACAAACAGGTGTCCTCGAATGTGAATATGTGGGGAATGACAGGCATAGCGGCGCGTAATGAAGAGCTGTTCAGCAGTGACGCTCACGGTAATACCGACGCAGGCTATGACGGAACAACATCAACCAAACGTTATACATATGACGCATACGGAAATGCGATAAGTGATAACGGAGAAGATGATAACCCGTATCGTTACTGCGGAGAGAACTATGACGAGGAAACAGGCTTGTATTATCTTCGTGCGCGTTACTATGACCCGAGTATAGGACGTTTTATGAGTGAGGACCCTGCACAGGACGGCTTGAACTGGTATGTGTATTGTGGTAATAATCCGGTGATGCATATAGATCCATTGGGACTTGCACCCGAAGATCATAATGAATTTGGAAAAGATTCTAAGATAGCTAAGCGATTGGACGAATTAGGAGAAGCGTGGAATGCTACGTCGTATGTATCTGAAAAGGCAAAAATTCATAAAAGAGCAGAACTTTTAAGAGGGATAGCAAGAACATATATTAGCAGAGGTAATAGTGATGAAAAAAAATTGTTAAATGCATATGATGTAGTGATAAAATATGAAAATCGTATTAGAGAAGTTGCATCTGTTTTTGGTATTAATTCACATCTAATAGCCACAACATTGTTTAGGGAAGTATCTATGGCAAGTGCGGATGATTGGTCTTTGGTTGAATCGGGACTATTTGTTGCAGGTCAAAATCCATCGATAGGCTTAGCTCAAATCAAAGTATCTACAGCAATACAAGCTTATGATCATTGGAATGCGTCTCAAGATTCTTCTTATACAGGACACAATTTAACCCCACGAGATTTTGAACAAAAATTGAAAAATAAAAATGAAAATATAAAATTTTTAGGAATGGTATTATGGGATATTATTCATTCAAATAATATTTGGGATGAAAGAACCATATATAAAACCTATAATGGAAGTGATGTGTATGCAAGTGGTTCAATGCAATACGCACCATTCTTTTGGAATTATTTTAACTGATAGGAGTGTTTGTGTTGAAAAATAAGAAATTAGTATTTTTGAAGATATTTCTATTTATTCTATTGATTATCAGCTTTTTGATTATAGGAGCCACAATAAGAAATAATATTCTGCTTAATAAGTATGCTAATCAACTATATACAATCCCATTGCCTAACAATACAACCCAGATTTCATATAATAAAGCTGTAGGTAATTTATATGGAACAGGAACCCATTTGGATTTTGTTGCAACAATTGAAATTCAATCAATGCTGTCCGAAATAGAGCTGATTGATTATTATAGTAGTCAAATAGAAAATATCAGATCGGTTGATGAACTTAGTATAATGGGTTTAAGTGCAGTATATTTTCCAGATGATCATACTATTCAAAATATTGAAGTAATACCAAAGGCGCAATCTCGTTTTAAGTATGGGTCATCAAAAATATTAGAAAAATCAGATAATATTAACAATTCTATTGGTGCAGATATGTTTGTTATTCAAATCAAAGATACTCATTATGATTCTAACTTGGACTTGAGAACACATTAAATTTATGTTGGTATCAAGGTGAGTGCCCTCGAATGTGAATATGTGGGGAATGACAGGTATAGCGGCGCGTAATGAAGAGCTGTTCAGATAGAAAATTAAAAGCACCGTTTAAAACGGCGCTTTTAATTTTTGTTTAAATGAACAGCAGTAGGCTTAGCGCAATTATTGCCATACCGAGTATAACACCGATAATTGTAACTTTGCTTTTTTCGTATTCCCGTGCCATAGGGAGCAGCTCTTCGATTGAAATAAATACCATAATTCCTGCGATTATTCCGAATCGAATACCAAACACTGTGTCATTAAAGAACGGGCGAAGTATCATATAACCTATAATTGCACCGAGAGGCTCGGTAATTCCAGAAAAGAATGATACAATGAAAGCTCTTTTTCTGCTGCCAGTAGAGTAATAAATAGGTACAGAGGTAGCAATTCCTTCGGGGATATTATGAATAGCGATTGCAACAGCAATTGCAATTCCTAAATGTGGATCACGCAGAGCGGAAGTGAATGTAGCCAGACCTTCAGGGAAATTATGTATTCCTATTGCAAGAGCGGTCATAAATCCCATTCTTTTAAGAGCAACCGAACGACTGTCCTTTTCATTCAGATTTCCTATATCACCTTCGGCTGACGGTACAAAATAATCTATAAGCCCTATAAACAGTATTCCGACGAAGAATGCCGCAACTGCAAGATAATATCCTGTTTTATCGCCGAGTGCATCAGAAAGATATGTACGTGATTTCTGGAAAATTTCAATCATAGAAACGTAAATCATAACTCCTGCGGAAAAACCGAGAGAGCCGGCTAAAAATTTCGTGTTGGTAGTTTTTGCGAACAGCGCAATAACGCTGCCCACGCCTGTCGCCAGACCTGCAAGAATTGTCAGTGACAGGGCAAACATTACGTTTGAACTCACTCAAATCATCTCCTTAGAATGTCTTATAGTTATCATACGCAGAAGGATTTTTTTTGTTACTTAAAAATTTTTGTTGCCAAATTTTCATTTTGGGTATATAATTAGTTAAAATCGGCAACTTAAAATCAAGGAAGTGAATTTATGATACAGATTTCCGCGTCAAAAAATAACAAATGTAAATATATAAAATCACTTGCATTAAAAAAGAACAGGCAAAAATACGGTGAATACATAATTGAGGGTATAAAAAATGTTACTGAGGCTTTAAAATCCGATAAAACAGTAACAGCAATATACATTTCAGATACTTTTTTTAATACAAAGAATTTTGAATATCCGGACAGTATTCCTGTTTACAGGCTTACAGACAGTGTTTTTGACAGCATTTCCTTGACTAAAACGCCTCAGGGAATACTTGCTTCTGTTAACATTGATTTTAATACGGGTATTAAACCGGATTCAGAGCGATGCTATATTTATTGTGACGGAATAAACGATCCCGGCAATCTCGGAACTATTATACGTACTGCTGACGCGGCAGGTTTTGGGGGAGTAATGATGTCAGAGGAATGTGTGGATTTGTATTCGCCGAAAGTAATTCGTTCTACAATGGGTTCAATATTTCATATTGATACAGAAACCGATGTGCCATGTGACCGACTGAGAGAATTAAAGGAACAAGGGTTTCAGATACTTGGCGGAGCGCTTGAGGAAAGCTCAGTTGATTTCCGGGAATTTGATTATACACGTCCAACAGTTATAATAGTGGGAAACGAGGCAAACGGTATGTCAAAGGCAGTACGCGATATGTGTCAGTTTGTAAAAATTCCTATTTTGGGGAAGGCAGAATCGCTTAATGCAGGAGTTGCTGCATCTATTTTAATGTATGAGGCGGTAAGGCAAAGGACTTGACTTTTTTTCGGTTTTGTAGTAATGTAACATAGGTGTGGAGTGGTAGGTTATGGAACATATACTGTACTGGCTGTGGCTCACAGCTGTAAAGCAGATAAGACCTTCAAAAATAAAACTGCTTTTGGACGAGCTTGGAAGTATAGAGAATATATATTTTTTAAAGAAATTTAATAATATACGGTGTCTTTCACAGAATGACAAAAATCAGCTTGAAAATAAGGATTTACAGAGAGCAGAGCATATATTTGAAATAATTTCACAGCTTAAGGCTAAAATAATTGTATATGATGATGAAAATTATCCTCAAATTTTAAAGAATATATCGGACCCGCCTTTTGTATTATATATACAGGGAAAGGTTCCCGAGCTTGATAAGGTACTTACGATAGGTGTTGTCGGAACTCGCAGGGCAACTGAATTTGGAATAAAGATTACTGAAAGATTTTGTTATAATCTTGCGAGCGAGGGTGTTGTCACGGTAAGCGGACTGGCTCTCGGAATTGACGCGGCGAGCGCATGGGCAACCATAAAAGCAGGTGGAATGGCAGTAGCTGTTTTGGGTAACGGTCTTGATATAGTATATCCCCCTGCAAATGCCGAACTGTATTCCGCGCTTGCGGAGTGTGGCTGCATTATGACGGAATATCCTCCGTCCTCTCCGCCGATAGGAAGCCATTTTCCTGCTCGCAACAGAATTATTGCAGGGCTTTCGCGCGGAGTGCTTGTGACTGAAGCTCCAAGAAAAAGCGGCGCGCTTATAACTGCGCGTTTTGCTATGGAAAATAATCGTGATGTATTTGCAGTGCCGCGTGATATTTCAAAAACCGACCTGCTTGGTACAAATATTATCATACAGGAGGGAGCTAAACTTGTAAACAGTCCGAGAGATATTCTGTGCGAATATCCGTATTTTGAGAAAGTTCCGCCGGTAAAACATGAAGCGGCGCATATGGGGACAAGGATGCCGAAGAATAAAAAGCAGGAAATAAATTTAAGAGACTTAAATGACAACGAAAAACAGATAGCAGAGCTTTTGTTAAAAGGCGGAATGCAGGTTGACGAATTGTCAAGAGAACTTGAAATTCCTGTAAGTGAAATAAGCGTAAGGCTTACGATGCTTGAAATGAAAGGTATAGTAAAAAAACTGGGTAATCAGTATAGTTTAAAGATATAGATTGGGAGGTTAAGTATGGCTACAAAAAAGCTGCTTATAGTGGAGTCGCCTGCAAAGGCAGGCACTATAAAAAAATATCTTGGCAAGGATTATAGCGTTATGGCGTCTATGGGGCATATAATTGACCTGCCGAAAAGTCAGATGGGAGTTGATATTGATAACGATTTTGACCCCCGATATATTACAATACGCGGAAAAGGACAGCTTCTTACGCAGCTAAAGAAGGAAGCTAAAAAAGCAGATGTTGTATATCTTGCAACCGACCCCGACCGCGAAGGCGAGGCAATAAGCTGGCATTTGGCAAAGGCTCTTAATATTGACCCTGAGTCCAACTGTCGTGTTACATTTAATGAAATAACGAAAACAGCAGTTAAAAATGCTATTAAAAATCCGAGAAAAATAGACATGGACCTTGTTGACGCACAGCAGGCAAGACGTGTGCTTGACAGAATAGTAGGTTATACGATAAGTCCTATTTTATGGGATAAGGTAAAAAGAGGACTCAGCGCAGGTCGTGTTCAGTCTGTTGCGACAAAGCTTATATGTGACCGCGAGGAGGAAATAGAAAACTTTACTCCGCAGGAATACTGGTCAATTATTGCCCAGCTTAACGACCCTAAATCAAAAAAGAATTTTGAAGCGCGTTATTACGGTGAGAACGGTAAGGAGAAAAAGCTGACTAATTCTGAGGATGCAAGGGCTGTAACCGATGCAATAAAGAAATCTGTATTTAAAGTGGAAACGGTGAAAACAGGTCAGCAGAAACGAAATCCACAGCCTCCGTTTACGACGAGTACGCTTCAGCAGGACGCTTCAAGAAAATATAGTTTTCAGGCATCAAAGACCATGCAGATAGCGCAGACATTGTATGAGGGCATAAATATTGGCGGTAAAATCGGTTCAATAGGTCTTATAACATATATGCGAACAGATTCACTTCGTATTGCTGATGATGCACAGAAGGAAGCAATTGAATATCTTACCGACACTTACGGCAGTGAATATGTAAAAGCGCGTCAGTATAAGACAAAGAGAAGCGCGCAGGACGCGCATGAGGCAATAAGACCAACCTCAATCAATATAAAACCTATTGATATTAAGGATAAGCTTACAAATGACCAGTACAGGCTGTATAAGCTTATATGGGAGCGCTTTGCGGCAAGTCAGATGGAGAGCGCGGTATTTGATACTATGCAGGTGTCAATTGACGCTCAGGGACATACTTTCCGAGCAAGCGGCTCCAACGTGAAGTTTAAAGGATACATGACAGTATATGTAGAGGGAACAGATGAAAAGGAAGCAAAGTCGAAGCAGCTTCCAAAACTTGAAGAGGGACAGACGGTTATTATGAAATCCTGTGAGGAAAAGCAGCATTTTACACAGCCTCCCGCGCGCTATACAGATGCTACCCTTATCCGAGAGCTTGAGG
>CAJTUY010000059.1:6357-8870 GCA_910579415.1 uncultured Clostridia bacterium
CAGACCTTCAACCTACGCGCCTACAATCTCAACAATTGTTTCACGAGGTTATGTTGTAAGAAGCAAAAAACAGCTTGTTCCTACTGAACTGGGATTTGTAACCTCAGAGATTATGAAAAATAACTTTTCCGATATAGTTGACGTTGAATTTACAGCCGGCATGGAGGAGGAGCTTGACGATGTCGAGGAAGGCTCTCTTGCATGGAAAAAGGTATTGAATGATTTTTATCCGTCGTTTAAGGACAGTCTTGAAAAGGCTCAGCAAAATGTGGAAAAAATTAAAATAAAGGACGAGGAGTCTGATGTCGTATGTGAAAAGTGCGGCAGAAAAATGGTGTATAAGCTCAGTAAATTCGGTAAGTTTTTGGCATGTCCTGGTTATCCTGAATGTAAGAATACTAAGGCAATATGTGAGGAAACCGGAGTAAAATGTCCTAAATGCGGCGGAGAAATACTGGTTAAAAAGTCAAGACGCGGTAAGGTCTATTATGGTTGCGAGCATGCGCCTAAATGTGATTTTATGGTATGGGACGCACCTGTAAAAGACAGCGTATGCCCTGAATGCGGAAGTCTTTTGTTAAAGAAACCGGGTAAAAACGGAAAGATTGTTTGTTATAATGAAGATTGTCTTTATCAGGAAAAACCGGGAGATAAGAAAAGTTGAAAGTAAAGGTAATCGGAGCAGGACTGGCAGGGTGTGAAGCGGCGTTACAGCTTGCGAAATACGGTATTGCGGTGGATTTGTATGAAATGAAGCCTAAAAAGTTTTCGCCTGCGCATTCAAATGAAAACTTCGCGGAATTAGTATGCTCAAATTCCTTGAAAGCAGAACGCATAGAAAATGCATGCGGACTGTTAAAGGAGGAAATGCGGCTTTTCGGTTCCGTTATGATGGAAGCGGCAGATGTAAGTCGTGTACCCGCAGGAGGAGCATTAGCGGTTGACAGGAATATATTTTCACAGTATATAACGGACAGGATAAAAGCGCAGCCGCTTATAAATGTAATAAATGATGAGGTTATTGATATTGATACCGATGAATATACAATAATTGCCACAGGACCGCTGACTTCAGACGGATTGGCTGATGAGATAAAGCGTATTACGGGAGAAGAAGGACTGCATTTTTATGATGCGGCGGCTCCTGTTGTGACAGAGGAAAGTATTGATAAGGACAAGGTGTTTAAGGCGGCAAGATACGGACGCGGAACGGCAGATTATATAAATTGTCCTATGACGAAGGACGAGTATGCGGATTTTTATAATGCGCTTGTTGAGGCTGAAACCGCGCCGCTTAAGGAATTTGAAAATCAGACGGTATTTGAAGGCTGCATGCCTGTTGAGGTGATGGCTAAGCGCGGTCCTAAGACTCTCACTTTCGGACCTCTTAAGCCTGTCGGACTGGTAAACCCTAAAACCGGCAGAGATGATGCTTATGCTGTTGTACAGCTTCGCTGTGACAATAGAGAGGGAACACTCTATAATATTGTGGGTTTTCAGACAAATCTTAAATGGGGCGAGCAAAAGAGAGTATTTTCCATGATACCGGGACTTGAAAATGCGGAATTTGTAAGGTACGGTGTGATGCATCGTAATACCTATATAAATTCACCTGCGCTTCTGGACAGGCATTACAGAATGAAAAAATATCCTAAAATATTTTTTGCCGGACAAATAACAGGTGTTGAAGGATATGTTGAATCAGCGTCAAGCGGTATACTTGCAGGCTATAATGCGGCGATGCTGCTTAAGGGAGAGGAAATGTTTGAACCTGACCCTAAAACCTGTATAGGCGCGTTGATATTATACATTTCCAATCCGACAAATACAAATTTACAGCCGATGAATGCAAATTTTGGCATTATAGAGGGGATTAGTGAAAAAATACGCAATAAAGCCGAACGCTATAATAAGATAGCGGTGAGGGCTTTGGATAGGGTAAAAAAACAAACAGAAAGGAATGATTAAAATGAGTAAGAAAAAATTGATTGCCTTTTTAACGGCAGGAGTGCTTGCGGTTATGGGACTGTCAGGCTGCGGAAAGACTGGGGATGAACTAAAGCAGGCAGAGAAGGTGACGCCTACATTTATGTATTTTATCTCTGAAAAAGACGCCGATTTTGAAAAGACAAATGAAATGCTTGCAGAGCTTCAGGAAAAATACGCAGATGATGTAAAGTTTAATATCATAAATGTTGACACCGATACTGAAGCACTAAAGAATTTTCCGCTTGTTGACGGAAACACACCGTCGCTTATAATGCTTAATACATCAAACGATATTTCAGCAATGGAATTTAAATGCTCGGATAAAGGTAAGCTGGAAGAGGATATTAAAGCTGCGTTGAAGTAAAATAAAAAATCTCTTGATAATTCAAGAGATTTTTTTATGTATTCTTTTTCTTGTAGGCTAACCCCCAGTCAACCATTGATGCAAGCACAGGTTTAAGACTGTATCCTGTTTCTGTAAGGGTATATTCCACACGCGGCGGAACTTCGGGAAAAATTTCACG
>CAJTUY010000060.1 GCA_910579415.1 uncultured Clostridia bacterium
GCGAAAGGCGCCAATTCAAGTGTAGTTGAGGAAAATTTGTACGGTTTTTGGCATAAAGGAACCATACATTTACCATCGCCCTCAATCCTGACCGTAGAAAGCAACATTATACCGAATACGGCTATTCACGAATTTATACACGCGGTAACATTCGAGCTTAATCCCGACCCAGAAAAAGAGGGATATATAAACACGCAAGCGCCTCGTTATTTGCTTGAAGGAATAGCAACCTACGAGTCGGGCGTCATGTCATATAACTTTATGGAGGCTGGAAAAGCAATACGCGAAAATAAATTCCCAACCATCGAGGAGCTTGAAACACTGTCACGCCATAATACAAACTACAACATTTATACATACGGAGGCTTATTCTGCGAATATATAGTTAAGCAATACGGGTGGGATAAAATGGTTGAGATTTTAAAAACATTTGATGTGGAATCCGCGCTTGGAAAAAGCAAGGACGATATACGCTCGGATTGGATTGAATTTATCAGAAAGAGATATAACATAAAATAAATTTCATATACATTGAAGAAGATATTTATATTGCCGAACTTGATTTAAAGCAGCTTCGCCGTTATCGTAAGACTGAGGTACACGGAAATGCCTATCGGCATCCAAACAAATACAAGAAGCTGGTTGATACGGAAATAAACAGCCCGTTTATCAGGAATAATTACCGAAAATAGAATATTAAAATGACGCGTATATACACGCGTCATTTTTTATTTGCCTGACGTTTCTGCATTTCTGACCAGTTGACAAACCCATAAATATCATTTACTAAAAACATTGAAAAACACACAATAACAGATATATATGACGTATTCGTCACCGCCGCCATCGCCCACAGTACAATCAGCACAATATCATTCGCCGCATATGCAATCGCAAAAAAAGGACTTCTCTTATATGTCAGATATACAGCAAGAAAGCTTGTAGTTACCGAAATTGTACTCGGTATAATATTTGCAGTATGAAAAAAGTCAAGAATGAAATAGAATAAAAGCGTAACTATGGCAGTCAATGCAGTCATAAAAACAATATCCTTTTTCTTTAGTCTGTTCACTCTTACCTCAGATTTATTCCCGTTATATGGATTTCTCAGCCACGCAATCAGAGCAAAAACTGCCATAGGAGCAGTCATTCCCGCATATGTTACCATTTCACCGTAATATGAAAATGTAAACGATATAATCCCGTACAAAATACTGAATATCACCATAAGCGCCTGTCCAATCGGATTGCCTTTCGCGTTAAAAATCAGTGATGTTACTCCTATTATTGACGCAACCAATGTTAAAATACCGTTTCCGCCAAAAATAACGAACGAGGCAATAATAAGCGCAATTGATACGCACCAAAGCATGATTTCAAGAGCTGAAAAATATTTTTTCATATTTTCTTACCTTTCTCAAAAAAATAAGCATCCGCTATACACATCTTCAAAGACCTAACGATGTGTAAACGAATGCTTTTTTACATTCCTGCCCGGTGGCAGTCACTATTATTTTATAACTCTTACCTTTATAACCGCGTCCATCGCATTAAGCTTTTCAACCGCATCAGCAGGGATTTCGTGGTCGGTATTTATAATTGTATACGCGATTTCTCCGCGTGATTTATTTATCATATCGGAAATATTAACGCTTGAAAGCGCGTCTGTAAACTTAGCGATTACATTCGGCATATTTTTATGCGCGATTGTAATTCTTCCGACATTACCGTCAGGCAATGAACAGTTCGGGAAGTTTACCGAATTTAAAATGTTTCCGTTTTCAAGGAAATCAGCAATTTCCTCTGCCGCCATCACGGCACAGTTGTCTTCTGATTCCTCAGTTGACGCTCCAAGATGCGGAATATTTATAATTCCCTTCTGATTTACAGTTTCGCTGTCTGCAAAATCAACAACATACTTTTTAACTTTGCCCGAAGCGATTGCCTTCTTAATATCATCATTATTAACAAGTCCGCCGCGCGCAAAATTCAATATTACAACGCCGTCCTTCATCTGAGCGATTGTTTCAGCATTTATTGTGTTTCTTGTAGAGTCCATAAGCGGCACATGAATTGTGATATAATCAGCAGCCGCATATACCTCATCAGGAGTATTCGCCTTCTTGACATGTCTTGAAAGCTTTAATGCAGAATCAACCGACAGGTACGGGTCATAGCCTATAACCTCCATACCAAGCGCATATGCCGCGTTTGCTACAAGAATACCGATAGCGCCAAGACCGATAATACCGAGCGTCTTACCCTTTATCTCACAGCCTGCAAAATTTGATTTGCCTTTCTCTACTTGCTTGTCAACGTCATCGCCTGTAAGCGTATTCGCCCACTCAACACCGCCGATTACATCTCTTGACGCAAGCAGCATACCTGCAATTACAAGCTCCTTAACTGCATTTGCATTTGCACCCGGAGTATTAAATACAACTATTCCCTTTTCCGTGCATTTATCGGTCGGGATATTGTTTGTACCCGCACCAGCTCTTGCAACTGCCTTTAATGATGCAGGCAATTCCATATCGTGCATTTTATAGCTTCTTAAAATAATTCCGTCCGCGTCTGTGTTAATATCGTCTGTTACATTATAATCCGCACCAAGCTTGCTCAGTCCGCATTGCGCGATTTTATTTAAAGTTAAAATATTATACATTTGATTTATCTCCTTTTGACTGCGTATTACTTATTTTCAGCTTCAAATTTCTTCATAAATTCAACAAGCTTTTCTACGCCTTCAATCGGCATAGCGTTATAAATACTTGCTCTCATACCGCCTACCGAACGGTGTCCCTTTATGTTGATAAAGCCGTTAGCCTTTGCCTCTGCTACAAATTTTGCATCAAGCTCGTCATTGCCTGTCACAAACGGAACATTCATAAGTGACCTGTCCTCTGGAACAACTGTCCCCTTGAACATCTCTGACGAATCAAGGAAATCATATAAAATCTTTGCCTTTTTCTCGTTGATTTTCTGCAACTCCTTAACTCCGCCCTTATCTTTAATCCACTGCAAAACAAGTCCGAGTACATAAATACCGTATGTAGGCGGTGTGTTATACATTGAACCGTTTTTCTGGTGGATTGAATATTTAAACATTGTCGGAGTACCGTCAAGGGTTTCCTCCGTAATAAGGTCATTACGCACAATTACAAGCGTAACTCCTGCGGGACCTAAATTCTTTTGTGCGCCTGCATAAAGAATACCGAATTTTGTAACGTCAATTTCCTCTGCCATTACACACGAAGAAATATCGGCAACAAGTGTAGCCTTTGTATCAGGAATTTTATTTTCAGTATAATGTGTACCGTAAATTGTATTGTTATAGCAGATATAGCAGTAGTCAGCTTCAGAGTCGAACATACTGCTGTCAGTCTGAGGTATATATGAGAAAGTCTTGTCTGCGGACGACGCTACGCGATTAACAGTGATGTATCTTTCAGCCTCATCAGCAGCTTTCTTTGCCCACTGACCTGTTATAATATAATCAGCTTTTTTATTCTTTATACCAAGATTCATCGGAATTGCCGCAAACTGTGAGGACGCTCCTCCCTGCAAAAACATTACTGTATAATTATCAGGAACGTGCATAATCTCGCGTACAAGCGCTTCCGCATTATCGATAATAGCCTGATATTCTTTACTGCGGTGGCTCATCTCCATAACAGACTGACCGCTTGAGCCGTATTCTGTCATTTCTGCCGCTGCCTTCTCAAGAACCTCCAATGGCAGCATTGACGGACCTGCCGAAAAATTATAAACTCTACTCATTTGTTAAGACCTCCAAAACTTAATAATATAATAATTATACACCTATATAATATATTTAGTCAATAACATTTGTGGCATTTATACCAATCCGGCGGTAAAAATTTATATAATTTTTTTCAGTTTTTTTTACTATTTTGTATAATTTTCTACAACATCAGCTATCGCCCAAGCGATTTTTGACTGATATTTCTCGTCAGAAAGCTTTTTTTCCTCGTCAGGATTTGACAAAAAACCACATTCTATAAGTATTTCGGGTATAGGTGGATTTTTCATAAGGAAAAGACTTTCATCTGCGGTTTTTACCGCATGCATTTCCGCACCTGTAACCTTGCTTATACTTTCCTGTATCGACTTCGCTGTCTCCTCTATTTCGGGATGATTTTTATCGTAAAAAATATGAAGTCCGCTCACTTTCTGGTCACTGAATGAATTCATATGTATACTCAAAAACAAATCAGCTCCGCTGTCGCGTATTATTTCACGGCGCTTATTCATATCGGATATTTTCATTTTCCGTATTGTCTGCGCGCCTTCGTCCTGCAATCCGCTGTCACCTTCACGCGTCAGAAGTACCTCAACCCCTTTGCCTTCAAGTATTTCCTGCAATTTCTCCACAATTGCCAAATTTATGTCCTTTTCCAGTGTACCATTTATCCCTACCGCTCCGCCGTCAGGCTCACCGTGTGGGGCGTTCTGGTTCTGCTTTAAAATTTCCAGTGTATTTCTATCTCTCTTTCATGGGTTTCGGGGTCAAGTTTTCCCACATATACTCCCTCAATCAGCTCATGAACAAGCTCAAACGTCAGCTTTTCAGTATTTTTATACTTTTCTAAAATCGCTTCACGGCTTAGGGCATTTTGTTTTTCGCTTGTTAAATTCTCAAGATCTTTTTTTATCAATTCCAGCCGTTCATTGCATTGACTGATTTCCATGTTGAAATTATCGTTTAACAGCTTAAACTGCTCGTCATTTATCAGTCCGCTTAGCTTATCCTTATAAAGCTGTACTGAGTTAGTCTGTACTTTGGCAATTTTCTTTTCAAGCTGTTTTTGCTCTTCCTCCATTGCCGAAATACGGTTGTTTTGTTTCGTCTGTAAGCTTATCTGAGTTCCGTCAAAGTATGTGTCGGACAGCTTCTGCAATTCCTTCAAAATCAAATCCTCTAAATCAATCTGACGGATACTGTGTATGTTATCGCATATCCCCTCGCTGTTTTTTACAGTACGACAGCGATAATACTTATATCTGTTCTTTCCGCTCTGATAGCTCATTCGCCACATTCCCGAACCACATTCCCTGCAATGAACAATCCCGCGTAATGGGTTGATTTCATTGCTGTCGGCTTTGAATTGCTTGTCGTTTCCCTGACGGCTTTTCAGCAGATTTTGTACTGTATTCCACAATTCCTCATCTATAATCGGCTCGTGCATATCGGGAACAACTATCCATTCGCTTTTGGGCATTTTTACGCGTTTCTTATTTTTATAAGAAAGATTTTTCGACTTTCCCTGCACCACCGCACCCGTGTAAACCTCCTGACGCAGTATGTAGTAGATACTGCTGTCCCTCCACTGCCTTGAAGCAGTATTTTCCGCGTTTGGATTGCGGTAGTTAAGTCCCTGCATTTCCTTGTACACAGCAGGCGACGGTATCTGCTTTTCGTTTAAGGTCTTTGCTATACGCATATATCCCATTCCCTGCTTATACATCTCGAAAATGCTTCTTACCACCTCAGCCGCGGGCGGGTCGATAATAAATTTATGCTTATCGTCAGGGTTAAGCTTGTAGCCATACGGAGCGTACGGGCAGCAATACTCGCCTTTGAGCTTTTTATGCTTTAAGGTACGTCTGATATTGTCGGATAAATCCTCCAGATACCACTCGTTTATAAGCCCGTTTATCTGTCGGGCTTTCTTGTTTCCTGCAACACTTGTGTCGGCGTGGTCTACAATACTGACAAACCGCACGTTCCATTCGAGAAACTTCCCGTGTATGTACTTTTCAACAATCTCCATATCTCTGGAAAATCTTGACTGCGTTTTGCAAAGCACAATGTCAACCTTGCCCTCCTCGCAGTCCTTGAGCATTTGATTAAACGCAGGTCTTTCCCTGTCTGCGCCGCTGTAATCCTCGTCGCACAGAATATTGTGTATCTGCCACCCCTGCTCTATGCAGTAATTTATAAGCATTGACTTTTGATTTTGAATACTTTCGCTTTCGTCCGCCGCACACCTCTTATCTCTGTCCTCGTCAGACAGCCTTACATATATATCTGTTAAATTCCTCAAAGTTGTTACCTCCTAATTAAATAGGTGTAACCGCTTTTGTATGTAACAATATTGTACCATACATCAGCGGCAAATTAAAGCTTATTCTCGCAAAAGTTAATATAATTTTCATAATGCTTATTGAACGATTGCTTTTGTGTTTCAAAATCATTAGTCTTAAATATATTTTTTACAATAAGTATTCCCTCCTGCTTTGTTTTCATTGTAAAGCACCTCCGAATTATAATATGTCTTAATTTTGTCTGTAATGTTCAAAGGCTTGTTCCCTTTATTTTCATACAAACAATATTTTTCTATATTATATTTCCGGCGTATTTTCATTACAATACCAAGTGCAAAAAAAATCACACCTGTTCAAAAATATTTTTTTACTCTATTTTATCCCTCCACAGATACTATAATCTCCACAACAGTTTTATTATATCTAATTACCAAACGTCCCCCATAAATCCCTCCACCGTCCCTGTAAGAAGGCATATAATTTGTTCACATTTTTATATGTTTCCGCCTATCTAAATTCATACCAAAACAAAAAAATGCACTTGCCTCCTTACTACGGTGCATTTTCTAAAACTGCATCTGGTCTACCACCTGTAAAAAGCAAGCATTTATGCACATTTCACCGTCATAAAGCAAGTGCATTTACCATTGCTATATGACATGGTATGGACAGTATGTAAAAATCATTTTTGCACCTGCTCCATAGTCATATTTTTTACTTCCATCCTAATAAATCACTCTATAAAAATAAAGTTTTTCAACAACTTGATTCCATATATAGACACACTCACAAAGATTGTATAACAAAATAAAATATAATAATTATTTTTACTGATACTTAACATTTTTTAATAGACCAAGTGCAAAAAATTTATACGCTGTGTAGCATAGTATCTTCCACTCGAAAAAAAAGACATCCAAGTATTTATTTTTAATACTTAAATGTCCTTACATATTTCATTATAATTGTGTCCATTTTACTTTAGAAAACACGAACTGTTCTTATTCCTACTCCTTTTATCTAATAATTATATTTCACTTGCAAAATCAAGCTTCTCACCGGTAATTCGTTCATAATATTCTATCGTCATACAAACAAGACCTTGTCCGTTATCGCTTTTTATAAATGCAGGATTACCGTAAATTTTAGAGAAATACTCGTCTTCTATATGCTCGCAAAATTCCTGTTCACTAATCCAATTCAAGTACTGTGATTGACTCATCATTATTCTCCTCTGCTAATTCCCTATTCTCTTTGAGCCATTTTGATGCCGTTTCAGGATATTTAACGCACCATTTCAAAAACATTGTTAATGCCTGTTCTATCGTTAAACCTTGCCCTTGAAAAATTTGTGTCAAATCATCATATAATTTATTTGACATTGTGATTTGTATATTGTTTTGCTTCAACATACTCTACGCCTTTCCGTTTTTATTGTGAATCACTTCGAATATAAAATGTAGCATATCCGAAACCACATTTGATTGTATCGCCGCCGTAAACTAATTTCTTAATTTGACTTTCCATCAATTCCTCAATTCCGTCTGCACCATCATTAACGAATCTAGAGCCTTCGTTATAATTCTCTCCATAATATCATATTCACAAGCATATGCCCTCGCGCTTGCTTCAAGCATATCCTCGCTGCTTATTTTAGCAAAGTCTATAACATATCCGGCATTATATGCAAGATATTCTATAAACATTCTCTGCGTTCGTCCGTTGCCTTCTCTGAAAGGATGTATAACATTTATCTCACTCAAATAGTATGCAAGCCTCTTCCCTATTTCCTCTTTATTGCTACAACCAAGCAAATAGTTTTCATTTTTCAGTTTATCAAACAACTGATTAATTTGCTGTTCAATATAGTCAAATCTACAAAACTGATTGCCCTTTGAAATATTAACAGTACGAACACAACCTGCCCAATCATATATATCCTCAAACAGAAAACGATGAATGCTTTTTAAATGTTCAAAATCAAAATCTCCTTCTATTCTGCTTACAACAGCCTGCGAGGTTTTTATAGACGTGATTGCACGTTCCGCTTCCTCAAGTTCTTCCTGAACTTTTATATTTAATTTATTCTTTAATACATAAGATTCCGGATAACAATATTTGCTGTCCCACTCATATTCGTAATAATATTTATTGTTCATACTGCTTTTTTATAATATTCCACAAGCTTCTTTATTTCTTCATCAAAAGACTTTCTTCCCTCAATGCAGTCCTTAATACGATTTTTTTCTTCCTCTGTCAATGTCACTCCTTCCATAGCCATAGACGCATTAACATTAGCAACAATTCTTTCCGCATCACTCATGGTCATCACACTCCTATAATTTAATAGTATAACTATAATTATTATACCACAAACACCTGATAAAACCAACTACTCTAATAATTTTCCTCAGTCCAATCTTAGCAGAAAAACACCGCTGATACGGTGTTTACAATGTTTTATTCTTCTTCAATCTGCTTTATCAATATTGGAATTTCTTCAAAAACTATATCTGCTATAATATTCCAATTTGTACCATCATAGTCATGTACCAATCTATGTCTTAAACCTGAAATCATAGACCACTGAATTTTAGCATGCTTTGATTTATATTCGGCAGA
>CAJTUY010000061.1 GCA_910579415.1 uncultured Clostridia bacterium
AGCGTTTATTTCCCAGGGAGTATTTTTTATGTACACAGAAGGTTTGAAGGATACCACATATCCCTGACGTGGTATTGATATTGCATATCCGGTATCAACAAGCATCTTATAGGCGCCGTCAACTGTATTTTGAGAAATGCTCAATTGTTCGGAAAGAGTTCTGCGTGAGGGAAGTTTCATTCCGCAAAGCAATCTTCCGGATACAATATCGGAGCAAATCGCTTCATATAGCTGTATATACAGAGCTTTTCCGCTTTTTTTATCAAAGTTTATGTACATTGTTCTCACCTCATGTTTATTATAGCACTGTAAAATATGAAATACAACAGAAAAAAGGCTGGTATCAAAAAAAATATAACTCGTGGCACTATATTTAATAACTGCTGTGGTATATAATTTTAATATAAACAATTCTGGGGAACGGAGGAAAATCAAATGCAGACTCTTAAAAAACTTATCAGCGGTATTGCAGCGATGGCGATTGTGTCGTCAGTTATGCCGGTAATACCTATTTCGGCGGAAAAGGGGGACAAGTCGGTGAATTTCAATCCTGAAACAGTGATGTGGACAGATAATAAAATCGAAAATGTTCTTAAGGAAACGGGCGGCTATTATAAAAATGCGGCGGAGGTGGACCCTAACGCGTCAACAAAGACGAAAGAAAGGAATTTCCAGAACCCGTACGGAAAGCCGGATGAAATAGCGACCGACTGGGCATATTCGGAATTTTTGTGGACTAATTCATATCCAATCGGTAACGGCAGAATGGCAGGTATGGTTGCAGGCGGTATTGATAAGGAAGTTATTCAGATTAACGAGGATACCGCATGGGACGGTTCGCCATACGGTACGCTTAAGGATGAAAACGGAAATACTCTTACGACAGTCACTCAGACTAATGCGGCAGATACAATTACCGCAGTTAATCCAACAAGCGGAAGCGTGGAAGAAGCGTGGAGGTATTTTCGCGGCGCAGACGAGGATGGAAATCCTGCCGCTATCGGTTCGGATAATGCCGTTGTGGGTGATGAAGCTTTCAGGAATGCTTATCCTCAGTTTGCAAATAAGAGCTTATCAAATCAGGCGCTTAATATAAATAATGATAAGACGCAGGAAGCAGTGCAGGGACGCTGGGATTTGGAAAAAATGGTTGAAGCTGTTTTTCTTGGTTCTCCGACAAAGCAGAGAGCATATAAGTCTTTTGCAGAGGTGTATCTGGACTTTAATCACAGCAGTGATAATGCGTTGAATTATATTAAAAGTCTTGATATGGAAACGGGAATAGTTACTGTTGAATATGATTATAACGGAAGCTTTGCAAGCTACCCTGACCAGACAGTCGTAACACATGTGGAGTCTGACGCGGATTTAAGTTTTTCGGCGGAGCTTCATACATATCACAGTGAGAAGGCAGGCTTTTACAAATATGAAAAAATAAGCGATAATGAAGTAAAAGTAACTGCGGCTATTACAAACGGAAATAAAGATAATAACGAAACGGGAACAGTCAATGCGGTTAAATTTGAAGCGCGCATGCTTCTTTCGGGTGATGGTGTGTTTTCTGTTTCGTCAGATAATACAACTGTTACCGTAAACGGCGGTAAAAGCGCTGATATTTATGTAGTAGGCGCAACAAACTATGTTGATTATCTGCACCTTGACAACAAAAAGCCGGCTCGTGATTGTGAACGGTATATGGAAAATGTTAAAAACAGAGATTATCAGGAAATTAAAGACCGTCATATAGCGGATTTCAGCGCAGAATTTAATAAAACAGGTATTCATCTTGAGAATGAAAACGGCGCTGATTACAGCGGTACACCTACCGAAAAGCGAGTGCGTGAGGATATAAACGGTAAGTCTGGCTTTTTAACGGGCGCTTCCTCCAGAACGTCTGATGCTAATAAAAACGGAGTTTATTCGACGTATTCAAAGGGAGACAATGAGCTTGCCGCGCTTGAATTTAATTATGGAAAGTATTTGATTTTAAGCGGTTCAAGAGATGGCAGAGCATCGTCAGGCGAGGGAGAAATAGATATTCCTGAAAGCCAGCCTCTTAATCTTACAGGAAAATGGAATGCGGCGTTTTCCGCATCGTGGAACGGTAAGTACACGATAAATATAAATACGGAAATGAATTACTGGGCGGCACAGCCCTTGAATATAGGCAGCAGTGAAAGACCGTTTATTGATACATTTGACGAACTTGCGCAAAGCGGAGCAATTACTGCGGCTAACCAGTACGGTATATATAATGAACGAGGTGACGATACATACAGACCCGGTGATGCGTGGGTAATGCATCATAATTATGATTTATGGCGCGGGACACAGCCTATTGACAATGCAACGGCAGGCTTATGGCCGACAGGTGGAGTGTGGCTTCTTGACCATGCATGGCAGTATTATCTGTTTAATAAGGATAGGGAATATCTTGCTGAGGTGTATCCGTATATGATAGGCGCGGCAAAATTCTTTACGCAGTTTCTTGTAACAGACCCAAAGACAGGTTATCTTGTAACGGCGGCTTCGTGTTCTCCGGAGCAGGGAGGAGTGCAGCCGGGACCGGCAATGGATACGCAGCTTATAAGAAATCTTTACGACACTGTACAAAAAGCATCTGAAATTCTCGGTAAAACAGACGAGAATAAAGAGCTTTTAGATAAAATTGCGCAGCAGATGCCGTCTGAATATCTTGCAGACGAGCAGGGAAAACTCGCTCCCAATTTAATCGATGATAACGGACTTATAAAGGAATGGACACGTGGTGATGTAACATTTGATATTTCAAAAACAGATGCAAGTAAAGCAAAGTGGACAATAGTAAATCCGTTTACAAACGAGGAGTCGACAGTATATGATCATGGCGCGGGAAATAACACAGGTCACAGACATTGCTCAAGTTTATGGGAGATATTTCCGGGAACACATCTGAGCGCATATAGTACGGATGCAAATGAACAGAATATATTCAAGTCGTTCCAGAAGTCTGTATCTGCAAGAGGAACAGGTAGCGGACAGGGTTGGGGACTGGCATGGCGAATAAATCTTAATGCGCGTGCGCTTGACGGAAATGCCGCTTCAACAATGCTTGAACAGCTGTTTACCACAAGAACTTCACCCAATTTATTTGACCAGCATCCGAATTTTCAGATTGACGGAAATTACGGAGCAACCTCCGGTATAACGGAAATGCTTGTGCAAAGTCATGACGGTGCGATTGACTTGCTTCCGGCGCTTCCCGATAAATGGGCAAAAGGCTCGGTAAATGGGATTAACACGCGAGAGGGGGCAACAGTTGATATTGAATGGCAGGATAATAAGCCTGAGCTGGCAATGGTACATGCGCGTGAAAGCAGAAATATAAATGTAAGAAGTAAGTTTATGGCTTCGGCAGTTGTTTATGATGAACAGGGAAATGAAGTAAAAGCAGAGCTTAATGACGCTAAAAATATGCTTACCTTTGCGGCAGAACAGGGCAAAAGTTATGAGATTATCGGTTTCGGCTCGGACAGCGTTGAAGGGACTGTTGTATATAAAGCCGCAGACACTAAGGAGTTTTACGCAAGCGACGGAGGTCAGGTACCGAAAATTGACGGTAACGGCACAGATATTGGCTATCTTTATAACCGAGAAAATGTAAAAATAGGATATGCGGTAGAGGAATTTGATTTTGAAGGGCTTCAGGCGGTTACTCTGAAAATGCCAAAGGTAAGAAAGGATAATACATATCTTTCGGTAACTCTTGATACACCTGAGGGAGTGGAAATTGCCAATCAGCGAATAACAACGGGCAATAATGAAATTGAACTTAAAAATACTGACGGCATTACGGGCAAGCATAAGCTGTATATTCTTTATTACAGAAATCCTTATGAGAATGATGATAAATATTTGGCAAATGCAGGCGACCTTACGGCATCTTATAAGAGGGAGGCGGATTTACCTGCAAAACCAACCTTCAGACCGATTGAAACACAGGAGCCTGTGTCATACGCGTATACAATAAAAACAGCATCATTCGGTTCGGACGGAAAGCTTAACGCGGTATATGACGGTGAAAATACAGACGCAGAACTGATAGCGGCGGTATATGATGACGGCGGTATTCTAAGACAGATAAAGAGTGATACGGTAAAGGGCAGCGGAAGCAAATCGTTTGATTTAGAAAAACCTGAAAATGGTATTGTAAAGCTGTTTGTATGGAATAGTCTTAAAGATATGAAACCATTGTCAAAGGTTAAGGAAGTTAAAATACCGTCTGTGACTTCAACGCCGTCACCTAATCCGACAGCAACACCGACACCCACAATTACTCCTGATTTAAAGGGTGCATACATAGGAAATACCAAATATGACACTGTTACGGCAGCGCTTGCCTCAGCACAAACTCCTTCGGATGAAAGTGAACGGGTATATATCGACCTTATGCCCGGAGTATATCGTGAGCAGGTAGTTGTAAGTAAGCCATACATCACAATAAGAAAAAAGGCAGATACAGAAGGCGAAGCAAAAATAACATGGTATTATGGTATGGGTTCCCTGTATGACAGCTGCAATGATAAGGGGTATTACGACCCGAGTGTAATAGGCGATGGAAAAGCAAATCGTCCGACAGACTGGGGAGCCGCATTAAAACTTGACAGAAATGCAAACAGTTTTATTGCCGAAAATATTGTGGTTGAAAATTCGTATAACCGATATTATACACAGGAGGAACTGACAGATATAACAGGTGTCGACCCTGACACAAACAACAGTAATTTCCACAGACTTGAATGGATACAGGAGCAGCTTGCAAATAACAGAAGCGATGAAGAGATTAACGCTTATCTAAGGACACGAAAAACAATTGATTATAAGGGCGTTACATCAAGTCCCAGAGAGCGTTCGGCGGCGTTTCATTCTTCAGCTGATAAAGTGCAGATGATAAATTGTGAGATTATTTCCACACAGGATACTATGGGTATAAACAGCGGAAGAATTTATTTTAAAAATTGTAAGATTGGCGGAACAACCGATTATATATGCGGAAGTTCGACAGCGGTGTTTGACGGGTGTGAATTGCTGACAAATGCAGGCGAGGGCGGAGAAAGCGCTACAATAACCGCACCTTCAAATCCTGCTGAAACAGACGGCTATTTGTTCTATAACTGCCGGATTACCGGCACACAGTATGCGAAGGAAGGCGATTTCGGCAGACCGTGGGGTACAAGTGTAGGTGCAGCGTATATAAATACGGTTATAAATCATAGTCCGTTTGAAAAATCAAAACTCCTTATAAAGCCTGCCGGCTGGACTGACATGAGCGGAAATAAGGCGGAAGACGCGCGGTTTAAGGAATACGGAAGTGTGGATGAAAACGGCAGCGCGGTTGATACGTCAATGCGTACTAAGGGAACAATGCTTGATGAGTGGACCATGCTACGGTATAATCCTTTTACATTCACAAAGGGAACGGATAACTGGGACCCTGCAAATATAAGCGGGAAATATGAGGCAGTAACAAACGTTCTTAATACGACAACCATAGACACAAGTGACGGAACAACAAATGAGGTTTCATTGCCGTCCGCACCGACAGGTTATGAATTTTCGTGGGAAAGTAACAGTGATTTTGCTAAGGTGAATAGTGATAAAACAAGGCTTTCTCTTGTACGTCCGGCGTACGGCGAACAGCCTATTAAGGCGACGGTAAAGCTGTATGTCAGAAAAGCAGACGAAAAAGAAACAGGCGCTGAAAAATCCATAAGCTTTAATATAGATGCAACGCAGGATACGGAAAACGTATTTACTGTAAGCGGAACGGTTTCAATGGCGAAGGCAAGCAGTGAAAATCAGACAGTGCTTCTTGAAATAAAAGACGGAAATGCGTTAATAAAATCACAGGAAGCGGTAATAGAAGCAGGTGAACTGTCAGCATCTTATACAATAGATAATATTCCGACAGGCGAATATACCATATATCCTTCAGTACAGAATACAGAGTATAACATCACCACCGCACCGGAGGTTATATCGGCTGAAAAAGGCGGAAATGTAACATATGATGTAAATATACAGAAAATGAATACCATTACGGTAACTAATTCTGATTTTGACACGGTAATACCCGAAATTACTGCTTCGGACGGTTTTACAGCTGAAGTATATACGGCAACAGGCAGTGAAACAGCCAATCTCGGCGCAGGAAATAAAGTTTACAAGCTTGCAAAGGAGGCTGACAAAACCGTTAAAAAGAATGTAGGGGTAAGCTTTAATCTTATCAATATGCTTCAGGAGGGTACAACGCTTAATAATACAAAAACTCTGCATATGAGTTTTGATTTCCTTATGGAATCCACTCAGTATTATCCGTCTGATTATTCGTACTTTGATTTGGCTTCAGACAGATTAAATGCAGGAAATGACAAGGCAGACTCATCACGATTTGTGCGCTGGGGAGTGCATCAGGGCTGGGGACAGATAAATATGTTCACTGCGGCTAATACGCGTATTAACGGTGATAATACTCAGTTTGACAAGAACAGTGTTATGGCAAACAAGTGGTATAGGATTACCTCTGATATTGACCTTGTAAATAAGACGATAACAAGTACAATATATAACCGTGACAACGATATGGAAATACTGAATAAGAAGTCGTTCGAAATCGCTAAGCCGGATGGTGAAAGTAATCCGAATTATCCGGTATCAGCTAATCTTGATAATCTGTATTTCAATATATATATGGATAAGAGAGAAAACACTGAAAATAAAATGGAATACTATTTTGACAATATAACGCTTGAATATCAGGATTACGAATAATATTACATTTATTTAACATTATAACTGTATATATTGACATTAAATATGGTAAATGGTACAATTTTTTTAAGCATAAGCTTGAAAGAGCTGTGCAAATATAAAAAGGGGGTATCAGTTATGGATACACAAGTAGTAGCAATGCTTATGGCAATGGTTGGAGTAATAGTGACAGTGGGAATTATTATGTATGTGATTACGGTTATTGCATACTGGCAGATTTTCAAAAAGGCAGGAGAAAAGGGCTGGAAGTCGCTTATTCCTCTGTACAACAGTTACATTATGTATAAGATTTCATGGAAGACATCAATGTTCTGGATAATGATTCTGTTAGATGTTGTTTATGCCGTACTTGCAGGAATCAATGTATCTTCTCAGAGCGGTGTGCTGTCATTCCTGTCATATGCAGTTTATATTGCAGTACTTGTTATTGCAATAATAGCAATGCATAAGCTTTCAAAGGCGTTCGGACACGGAGCAGGCTTTACCGTAGGTCTTGTATTTCTAAGCCCGATATTTATTCTGATTCTTGCATTCGGAAGCTCGCAGTATGTGGGTAACACAACTGTTGCTAAAGAAATCGAAGAATAATTCTGAAAAAGTCCCGTTTAGGGACTTTTTTTATTGACAAATATTTACCCTCTTGATAAAATAAAACAAAAAAGGTGAATGTAATATGAAAAAAATACTTTGTTTCGGTGACTCCAATACGTGGGGACATAACCCTGTGGATATGTCGCGTCTTGAAAGACGCTGGACTGTGTTTTTAAAGGAAATGCTTCCTGACTATGAGATTATTGAGGACGGAGTGTGCGGTCGTTCCAGTAAATTCGATGTTCCCGATACACCGTATTCAAACGGCATAGAAGTGTTTCGGGAACGATATATAAATAACGGCAGTAATTTTGACCTTGTAATAGTAATGCTCGGTACGAATGACCAGCTTAATTATTTTGACTGCACAGCTGAGGAAACGGCTGAAACCCTGCGCGGTTTTGCGAGTGAATATCGTGCAAAATACGGCGAAGGTACTGAGTTTTTATTTGTATCTCCGATTTTAATTTGTGACTGCGCTCTGAAACACCCGTATTTCAGTACGGTATACAGTGAAAAGTCGGTGAAAACTTCGGCGGATTTTGCAAAAGCAATATCGGAGGCGGCAAAAAAGGAAAACGTATATTTTCTTGACGCGGCGTCTGTTGCAAAAGCGTCAGGTATTGACGGAATACATATGGATGAAACAGAGCATAAAAAATTAGCGGTTAAAATTGCGGAAAAGATTAAGGAAATATTATGATACGGATTTCAAATATAAAAATAGCTGTTGGTGATAACACAGACCTCAGGGAAAAGGTAAAAAAGCTAATCGGGCATGACAGCTTGAAATCGTTTCAGATATCAAAAAAGTCAATAGACGCGCGTAAGAAAAATGATATTTTTTATGTTTATTCGGTTGATATTGAAACAGATGATGAGGACAGAATATTAAAGAAGCTGAAAAATGCAAGGTTAATTGATAA
>CAJTUY010000062.1 GCA_910579415.1 uncultured Clostridia bacterium
GGTGCGCAGATTTTAAAAGATTTGGGTGCATCAAAGTTACGTATTATGACAAATAATCCCGAAAAAATTTCTGACCTGTCGGAATACGGCATTGAAATTGTAGAACGAATACCAATTCAGATTGAAGCAAAAAAAGAAAATGAGTTTTATTTAAAAACAAAACAAAACAAAATGGGCCACTTATTAAACTATTAAGGAGGATATAAAAATGAAAGTAATTGAAGGTATCTATTCAGGCGAAGGTTTAAAAATCGGAATTATAGCGTCAAGATTTAATGAGTTTATTACTTCTAAACTCGTTTCCGGCGCTGAGGATTGTCTGAAACGTCATGGTGTAACTGACGAAAACATGAGTGTAGCTTGGGTTCCGGGAGCATTTGAAATACCTGTTATTGCAAAGCGTATGGCAGCAAGCGGTAAATATGATGCTGTAATATGCGTAGGTGCGGTAATACGCGGTGCCACAAGCCATTATGATTATGTATGCGCGGAGGTTTCAAAAGGAATTGCCGCAGTTTCTCTTGATACGGGAATACCTGTATTGTTCGGTATCTTAACTACCGACACAATAGAACAGGCTATTGAACGCGCAGGAACAAAAGCAGGCAACAAGGGTACTGACTGCGCAATGTCTGCACTTGAAATGGTAAATTTAATTAAAAATATTTAAGCAAACATCAAAGCCTGCGTATACAGATACGCAGGCTTTTTTGGCGTCGTTAAGAGGATTCGAACCTCCGGCCTACCGCTTAGGAGGCGGTCGCTCTATCCTACTGAGCTATAACGACATCTCATGTTTAACTATTCTATCACATAAGATTAAAAATATCAAGTATTTTTTAATACTTAATTCTTTTAGCTGCTACAACAAATCGTTCGTCAGATGTATGATATGCGCAAGTAGACAAGGTGAGCAGTCTGTCACCGTAAGTTGGGGTAATACCTGTTTCATACAACGATAATTCTTTTGCTTTTTTTACATATTCATCAAAATGTTCTTTGTCCATATCTGTATATTCATAATATTTAAACTCATTCTTAGAACCGACAGTAGTTGTAAAAACCGCAAAAACCATATATCGTCCCTTATCATATACAGTATCGTATATAAGCTGTTTATGAGTCTCATAAAACGCTTTATTATCATATTTAGTAAGCGATGCGAACATCGAACCGTTTTTCATGTTATGAGCGTATATTATGTCATTAGAGCTGTTTTCACTGCACTGAAAATCTAAAAATGGTATACCGCTGCTTTGATGTTTTTTATTAAAATCCCTGTGTAAATAAAAATTATTGTCACTATACTGAACAACAGGATAATCAATAGATGTATCGGGAATATTTATCCATCCGGCCATATCATTATTTCGGGTATACAGCTCATAATACGCTTCAAGCATACCATTTTCAGCTCGTTTTGGTATGTAATTGTCGGTAATATCCTCAGTCGTTTCCTTTTTTACAAGTTCTTTTAACTCAGCAAAAGAATCCTGTGACTGCTTTGCATTATAAAAATACCTGAATACAAACACAGCACATAATAAAAATATCAAAACTAAAAGGACTTGTATGATTGTTCTGATTTTCATAATCATACACGCCCTTTCGTACTAATATTGATTTCTCTTTTTGATTTCAATAAATATAACAGCCGCTATTGACATAATTCCTATAATAGATACAATTGCAATCGGAGCAGTATCTCCTGTTTTGGGATTGGTTTTACCTGATGCACCAGCTTTTGGCGTTGCAGTAGCTTTTGACGTTGACGGCGTTTTGGTAGGTTTTGGGGTGGCGGTAGCTTTTGATGTATGCGGAGTAAGCGTAATATCAGCCTCTGCCGATAGCTTTTCTCCCTCTGCTAAATTCACAATATATTCTTCAACCCCGTTTATGCTTTCTCCCTTATTCTTTAGAGCAACTGTTGATTTTACTGTTCCTTCCGATGAATATACACGTACTTTTCCGCTTCCCGACATGACATATCTGCCTGCCGGAATGTCTTTGCCGCATAAATATTCACCGGCCGAAAATGTTATAACACCATTTTTATTTTCGACCGTACCTGATGACGGTACAATTGTCGGAACTGAGGTCATCACAGGTACCGGTGTTGGTGTCACTTCAACGGTCGGTATATACACATCAGACACAACACTCCAGTCAAGCTTATCCGCATCATTTTTTACAGATGCTTTATCCAGTTCTTTATTTACTGAAATTGTTATATCATAGGTTTTGCTTTCAGTATCTGCAAGCTTATTAAATACACCAAGCGGAATATCTCTGTTTCCTTCCTTGTAATCTCCGTTATCCTCTGAATATAAAATTTCACCGTTACTATCCGCAATTTTTATATCATAATAAGCAAGAGCATCCCTTTCAGACTGTGTAAGTGCTTCATCTTTTTTATTCTGCAAAGATAATCTTAGTGTCATACTTACATTTCTTTTTCCTGCACTTTCGCTTTTAACGGTTATTTTCTGAGTGACCTTCCCTCTTTTATAGAGATTCTGAAGTTCTGTTATCAGCGGTTTTATTGATTTTACCGTTTTACCCTGTTTTTCAGAATTATATGTATACGTAATTGGCTTTGAAGCAGTATCATCATTTTCTACCGTAACGGTCGATACTGCGGCAAACGCGCTTACCGACACTGAAAAAATCATAGCCGCAGAAAGTATACTTGCAAATATTTTATTCATATCCAATTCTCCTTTTTACCATATATATTTATTTTACCACATAATCTTTGCTTTGTCACTACAATAATATTAAGTTACTGTTACAAATATTTATTCCTGACTTGTAGAAAATAATAAAATATGTTACAATATCGTTAATCAGATTAGTTACGGAGGTTTAATAATGGCTTTAAAATACGAAAGATTATCAAAAAAACTTCAGGAGCAAATTAACAATGAAATATTTAACGGCAACGGTTTTAATGATACCGCAATACGCAGAAATCCCGACAGAGATAATGCAACGCTTTGGCGCGGGGCTTTTGTTCGTGATGCAGAAAAAATAATGCACAACCCTTATTATAACAGATATGCTGACAAAACACAGGTTTTTTCCTTTTATAAAAACGACGATATTTCCCACCGCGCGCTTCATGTTCAGCTTGTATCACGCATTGCCCGCAATATTGGCAGACTTCTTGGACTTGACCTTGATTTAATAGAAGCTATCGCGCTTGGTCATGATATAGGTCATACCCCTTTCGGTCATGCAGGAGAGCGTTTTTTAAATGAACTTTATTATTCCAATACCGGCAGATATTTTAATCACAATGTACACAGTGTACGTGTACTGGACAAAATATTTAATCTTAATATAAGTCTGCAAACACTTGACGGCATTTTATGCCATAACGGAGAATTTGAATGCAAGGAATATTATCCGTCAAAGCTTTCTGATTTTAAAGAATTCGACAAGAAAGTTGAAGAATGTTACACTGACCAGTCTGCAATAAAATGTCTTATTCCATCTACACTTGAAGGCTGTGTGGTACGAATATCTGATATGATTGCCTACATAGGCAAGGACAGACAGGATGCAATTAAAACAAAACTGATTTCAAGCGAGGACATTTTCAAAGAAAATGAAATCGGACGTTATAATGCCACAATTATTAACAATCTTATTGTCAATATAGTTGAAAATAGCTACGGCAAAGACTATATCCGGCTTGATGATAAACACTACGAAGCTCTGAAAGCAAGCAAACAGGAACACTCAGATACTTCCTATGTTTGAAAGTATTTATACAAAACTTTTAAGCGATTTGCATAACAATATTAAATCCTCGCCGATTTTCAGTCACCATATAGATTTTGTTAATAATGCAAATCGTTTTTCCAAATATGAATATACAAAAAACAGTGATTTTGATGAAATTGTTGTAGATTATATTGCAAGTATGACAGATGACTATTTTATTGATTTATACGAACATCTCTTTAATAAAAAAGCTCCTGTTCAATATATTTCTTACTTTGATAATGTTTAAAAATCCGTTTTTTTATAAATTAACTATTGAAATTTTCAATCTTTTGGTGTATAATATTTATAACATTGTTTGAATACAATGTTACGTTCATATACAACAGAGCCACCGATAGACGTCAATCGGTGGCTTTGTTGTATTTAGTTTTCTCCCAATTTTTTTGATTTTTCTATACATGCTGTCATAGCATCAATTATACTGCTTCTGAAACCGTTTCTTTCAAGCACGGCAACGGCATCAATAGTAGTTCCTGACGGCGAACATACCATATCCTTTAATTTACCGGGATGTAATCTCGTTTCCAGTACCATTTTGGCGCTTCCCATAACTGCCTGAGCGGCAAAAATATATGCTTTATCTCTTGGCATACCACCTATAACAGCCGCGTCAGCCATTGCTTCAATCATCATGAACACATACGCAGGAGATGAGCCGCTGACTGCTGTTACGGCGTCCATAAGGTTTTCACTTACTTTTTCTCCCTTCCCGAAGCTGTTGAATATCTTAAAAACTATTTCAAGCTCATTATTGTTCACATTATCGTTAGACGCAATAGCCGACATTCCCTCACCGACAAGTACCGGTGTGTTAGGCATGACACGTACAAGTTTAATTTCTTTGCCAAAGGCATTCTCAATTGCTGTTATGGACTGTCCTGCTGCTATTGATACAATTACTACATCCTTTTGAACATTTTCCTTAATTTCATCTATAACTCCATAAAGAAATTGAGGTTTTACGCATAAAAATAAAATATCAGCTGCTTTTGCAATAATTTTGTTGTCTGTTGCCGTGACAACTCCATATTTTGAATTTATCCATTCCAGACCTTCTTTATCTATATCAGAAACTATTATCTCTCTTGCATCAGCTACCTTATTATCTATTATTCCGCTTATTATAGCTCTGCCCATATTGCCGTTTCCTATAAATCCAATCGTCATTATACTACCTCCATTTTTAATAAAACAGGGCTTGCCGTAACGGCAACCCCTGTTTACATCAATTATACAGGATATACCTTGTTCCTTTCGTCAAGTAAATCCGCATCTATTTTATATTTCTGCGCACGGCGGTATTCAAAGAATTTCACCGCAACCTGACCGAACAAAGCGTATGATAATACGTCCTCATCCTGTTCAATCCACTCTGCACATTCCTTTCTCATCTGTGCAAGCTCAGGCTTAAGCAAATCAGCGGGACGACACGTAATTCTTTCTTCATCGCCGATAATTTTCTTCACAAGCTCTTCTGAAATTTCTGCCGGACACTTACCGTATTCACCCTTAACAAGACCTTTTGTTTCTTTTGAAACCATCTTGTATCTTTCACCCATAAGCACATTAAGAACTGCCTGTGTACCTACAATCTGTGACGAAGGTGTAACAAGCGGCGGATAACCAAGATCTGCGCGTACACGCGGAACCTCATTAAGAACTTCTTCATATGCATCCTCTCTGCCCTGCTGCTTCAGCTGTGAAACAAGATTTGAAAGCATACCGCCGGGAACCTGATATTTAAGAGTATTAACGTCAACACCCATAACCTTTGTATTCATAAGTCCGCTCTTTATATATTCTTCACGAAGCGGCTTGAAATAATCGCATATTTCAATCAGCTTATCAAGGTCATAACCCGTATCATATTCCGTACCTTGCAAAGCCGCAACCATAGGCTCTGTCGGTGGCTGTGAAGTACCCATAGCCAACGGCGACATAGCGCAGTCAATTACATCCACTCCTGCCTCAATCGCCTTAAGGTAAACCATTGAAGCCTCACCGCTTGTATAATGAGTATGAAGCTGAATAGGAATATTAACCGCTTCCTTCATCTGCTTTACAAGGTCATACGTAACATAAGGCCTTAACAGACCTGCCATGTCCTTAATACAGATTGAATCTGCACCCATTTCTTCAAGCTGTTTTGCCATTTTTACAAACTTTTCGTTTGTATGGAATTCACTTGTTGTATAGCATACGGTAGCCTGAACATGCCCTTTTTCCTTCTTGCAGGCATTTATAGCACATTCAAGGTTACGAATATCGTTAAGAGCATCAAAAATTCTCAGAATATCAACACCGTTAGCAATTGATTTCTGAACAAAATATTCAACTATATCGTCAGCATAATGTCTGTATCCTAAAATATTCTGACCTCTGAAAAGCATCTGAATAGGTGTTTTCTTTGCTCTGTCCTTTATTTTTCTGAGTCTTTCCCATGGATCCTCATTAAGAAATCTCAAACAAGAATCAAAAGTTGCTCCGCCCCATGCTTCAAGTGAATGATAACCTATTTCATCCATCTTTTCAACGATGGGTAAAATCTGGTCTGTTGTCATTCTTGTCGCAATAAGCGACTGGTGGGCATCTCGAAGGACTGTTTCGGTAATCCCTACTGCTTTATTTCCTTTTGCCATTTAATTTCACTCCTTTATAATCAAAGATTGCCAAACATTGCCAGAAAAACCCCTGCGGCAACCGCAGAGCCAATAACTCCTGCAACGTTAGGTCCCATAGCGTGCATAAGCAGGAAGTTAGAAGGATTTTCCTTTTGTCCGACTGTCTGCGATACACGCGCCGCCATAGGTACAGCACTTACACCTGCCGAACCGATAAGCGGATTAACCTTACCCTTTGTAAGCCAGCACATAATATCGCCGAGAAGAAGGCCGCCTGCTGTTGAAAAACAGAACGCTATAAGTCCCAGTACAATAATTCCGATTGTTTGCGCCGACAGGAAGCTTGTTGCCGTAGCAGTAGCTCCCACCGTAACACCAAGAAACAGTGTTACTATATTCATAAGCTCATTCTGAGCCATTTTAGCAAGTCTGTCAACTACACCCGACTCCTTCATCAAATTACCCAACATAAGGCAACCTACAAGCGATACTGCATCAGGAATAATCAATGCTACAACTATCGTTACAATAATCGGGAACAATATTTTTTCTGTTCTTGAAACAGGTCTTAATTGTTCCATAACTATCATTCTGTCTTTTTTACGGGTCATAAGCTTCATAATAGGAGGCTGTATAACCGGTATAAGCGCCATATATGAATATGCCGCAACGGCAATTGCAGGCAATAGCGCCGGTGCAAGAGATTTAGTTACATAGATAGCCGTAGGTCCGTCAGCTCCGCCTATAATACCGATTGACGCAGCTTCTTTGATACCAAAGCTGATTGATGGTACAAGCGCACTCAAAACAAGAGCGCCTACAAATGTAAAGAATACACCGAACTGCGCCGCTGCTCCCAAAAGAATACTCTTCGGATTTGCAATAAGCGGTCCGAAATCAGTCATGCAGCCAATTCCGACAAATATAAGCGGCGGATAAATACCCAGTTTGACTCCGAGATACAGTAAATCCAAAAGTCCGCCATGCTGGCATATGTAACCAACATTGATATATTTCCCATCGGTCATATACTGCGGATCTGTGAAAAATTCAGTGTGCATCATAATTGCGCTTGAATCCTTAATCATAGGCAAATTCGACAGAAGCATACCGAATGCAATCGGCAAAAGCAGCAATGGCTCGAATTTTTTTACTATTGCAAGATACAGTAACACGCAGGCAATCGCAATCATTATAATTGTTTTTATAGCAGTAAGAATATCTCCGCCGTCCTGAAAAAACAACGCGTAAAATCCTGTATTCTGCAAAAAGTTTGAAAAGCTTTCTAACACTTTTTTGTCACCACTTTCTATAATTTAGTCGTGAGTGTATTAGTTTACAGAAACTATTACGTCACCGCTGTTTACGCTGTCACCTGCTGACACACTGATACCTGCAACAGTACCGTCAACGCCTGCAAATATTTCATTTTCCATTTTCATCGCTTCAAGTACAGCTACTAAAGTACCGCTTTCAACTTTATCACCTACATTTACCTTTACAGATACAATTGTACCCGGCATCGGTGCAGTCACCTGTTTAGCGCCTGCAACGGGAGCTGCCTTAGGAGCAGGAGCCGCTTTCGGAGCTGCTGCAGCAGCCGGAACAGGAGCTGCAACAGGAGCTGATGTCTGTACTCCGCCCACTTCTTCAACGTCAACCTCATATGTTTTTCCGTTTACTGAAATATTAAATTTTCTCATTTAATTTACCTCCTAAAAA
>CAJTUY010000063.1 GCA_910579415.1 uncultured Clostridia bacterium
AAATAGTGATAAAGTTGCATGGGTGAATTATCCGGGACTAAAGAGCAATAAGTATTACGAACGTGCCGAAAAATATATGCCTGACGGCACTTGCGGCGTTGTATCCTTCGGAGTGAACGGAGGCAGAGAGGCGGCTGAAAAGTTTATGGCAGAGCTTAAAGTTGCGATGATTGCGACACATGTCGCAGATGCCCATACATGCGTATTGCATCCGGCATCGGCAACGCACCGTCAGATGAATGATGAGGAGCTTAGAGCGGCAGGAGTAAGTCCTGACCTTATCCGTCTTTCTGTGGGTATAGAAAATGTTAATGATATAATATCCGACCTTGAACAGGCGCTTTCTGTTTGCTGATAAAAAACAGGCTGTTACGTTTTATTCGCGTAACAGCCGATTTTTTATATGATTTTTACTGCATGACGTGTTGCGTGGCAGTTGATATTAACAGCAACGGGAAGTCCCGCGATATGTGTCGGGAAGGTTTCTATATTTACGCTTAAAGCGGTCGTTGTTCCGCCCATACCCTGTGGCCCTATGCCGAGTTTATTTATTTTTTCAAGCAGTTTTTTTTCTAAATCCGCGTAAAAAGGATTTTCATTTCTGATTTCAATATCACGGGTAAGCGCTTTTTTTGAAAGTACGGCGGCTTTATCCATCGTACCTCCTATACCTATGCCAACCACCATAGGCGGACAGGGATTTGCACCTGCTTTGCGTACGGTTTCGACTGTAAAATCAATTACGCCGTCAATTCCGTCAGACGGATTTAGCATTCTTATACCGCCCTTATTTTCGCTCCCGAATCCTTTTGGAGCAAAGGTTATTTTGATTTTATCTCCTCTTACAAAATCAAAATAAATAACAGCAGGAGTATTGTCGTCTGTGTTTACGCGGTCAAGCGGGTCGCGTACAACTGATTTTCGCAGATAGCCTTCTGTATAACCGAGTGCCACCCCTTTGTTTACTGCTTCGTTAACGGTGTCGCCTTTAATAAATACTTCATTGCCGATTTCAATAAAGAAAACTGCCATGCCGGTATCCTGACAAATAGGAATTTCTTTGTTGTGAGCTATATCCGCATTTTTTAGCAGATTTTCAAGTACGCCGCGCGAAACGTCCGATTTTTCTGTTTTTACACTGTTTTCCAAAGCGCGCCGTATGTCGCCGTTAAGATGACAGTTTGCGCTTATGCACATATCACGTACAGCGCTTACTATATCCTGTGAATTTATAATACGCATAAGATTTCTCCTTACAATAATATCCAGCTATCAAACCATTTTAAGAAATTATCGGCATATTCAGGCGAGCAGGGGAACCCTGACAAAACAGGATAGAATACTGCAAATAATATTATTACAAGCCCTGCATAAACAAACGCACCGTACATAACAGCTTTTTTATTTTTTGCATTGTTATAAATGCACAGTATCGAATAGCCTATCATAAGCACGATAAACGGTACGCATGGAAAGTAATGGTAAATAAAAGTCAGACGCGTAACAGGTATCCATGATACAAGCTGAGCGAGATATGCAATTACCAGGAACAGCGAATTTTTGTCTCTGTTTTTGAATACGCGGTAAACCATATAGAAAAATGCAGGTATTCCAAGCCACCATACAAGCGGATTTCCGAAGGAGGAAATGCCTTCTTTAAGACCGTTTCCAATATCTCCGGAATAGTACCAGATTGGACGCTTCATAATTATCCATTCATACCATCTTGATGAGAATGGGTGAGTAGACCCAAGCACTGTTTTTGCATGATAGGTGAGCATGGAATTTTGGTTGTTTATAATGCTTGCAATTCCGTTTTCATCGGGAGCGTTTAAATATGGAATATATGAAATGACATATATTGCAAGAGGCACAAGTATAAAGAAAATACAGCACCAGACTATGGTTTTTATCGTATTGGGCTTAAAGCTTTCCAATATAAGTTTGTGCGAAATACCGTCAGTTTCACCGGAAGGATTTTTCAGCGCATAACGATACTCGTTGTAACGCTTGCACAGAGTGATGAAAAACAGTATTGCAAGACCGATACCTGCGTAAATACCTGTCCATTTGCTTGCGATGCCGAGTCCCATAAAAATACCGCACAGCGCGAGATTTTTAAGACCTTTTCTGAAAGATGTGTCATAAAAACTCGTAGAATAGTATTTAAACATAAACAGATACATCAGCATAATAAAGAAAGTAACGTATACGTCAATTGTTGCAATTCGTGTCTGAGCAAAGTGCATAAAATCAAATGTAAACAAAAGACACGTAACAACTGCAAGCCATGATTTCTTTAAAAGCTTAAGAGCGAACAGATAGATTATAGGAACCATAACAATTCCGAACAGTGTACCTGCAATTCTCCAGCCGAACGGACACATACCGAAAAGCTTTATGCCTGCGGCTATAAACACTTTGCCGAGCGGTGGATGAGTCCATTCGTAGACGGGCAGACTGTGAACAAACTCATAGCCTGTACGAGCATGGTAGATTTCATCAAAGTATGTGCTGTTTTTAAAGCTTGAACGTTCAGGAACTTCGTTTTGTTCGTCAAAAAGCCTGTTTCCGGCAAGGTCAGAAGCTGATTTGATAGGGATTATCTTACCGCTTTCATCAAATACTCCAAGCTCTTTTATTGACAGAGCGTCGGCGGTTGTGGATAGTGTTATATATCTTGCTTTTGCATTAGCTTCAATTTCCTCCCAACAGAAAACGGAGCCGCTGGTGAGGTTATCATGATAGGTTTCGGTATTGTCGGAGGTTGTGAAACGTATATCAAGCGCTCGATTTTCATTAAGCTCATAGGAGCCGAGAAACAGTTTGTATTCGCCGATGTCAGTATCCTCTCCCAAATCAAGCGTTACAGAGTTGTTTGACATCATGTATTCAATTTCAGGAGCATGCATGTCGCCGAGATTGAAAAGCGCGATGCCGGCATAAACAGCTGTAATAACTGACATTGCAATAATATCAAATCTTTTTATTTTTGGTAAATGCTCGCTTACAGAAAAATGCTTTTCATTATTGTGTTTTACGGCAGACGACGCTGCTTTTTGGGGTTTTGCCGTAACTGAAGGTATATCATTGTTAATATATTGTTTGTGAACAATGTAAACAAGATATGCCGTAATCAGTATATTTATTATTGACGCAACAATGATAACAGGCGATTTGAAATATTTACTTGGGTCTTGTTGGTAAACGAACAGAACCCATGCGCTGTTGAAGAATTGCGACAGTGATATAAGAATATATAAAATAAAGCTCTTAAGGTCAATTGAAACGGCGAATGCTAAAAGCATAAACGTCATTGCGGGGAAAGAGTAACGTTCGTGCATTTTGGTTGACAACATATAGGTTAAAAAGGTTATAAGAGCTGTTGTAAAATAATATTTTGTTTTACATTTGCTTTTAAGAATAACAAAAATTGAATAAACCGATATTGCCGCAAGAAGTGCATATCCAAACAAGGACAGCGGCGTACTCAGTGCATCCCAGTTTTTGCCTAAAGCCGCCCAAATATTAAAGGCATTTACGGTAATATGCGGATATGATGCGAATATATCCTTATATTGCACTATTACAGGAACAATACCAAACGGAAGTGTAAGAAGTACCAGAGCCGCTATTGCAGATAGTCCGCCTATAAGATTTCTGATAAATTTTTCATGTGAAAAATTATCAAGAAATACATTTTCTATAATTCCTGCAATCAGAATAGGAGTAAACAGGAAAGCCTGAGGTTTTGTGAATATACCTATTGCGTACAAGAAATATGAGGCAGTCATTTTCTTTTCTGTAATGCAATATACCATTAACAATGCAAGTAATGTATAAACAGAATCCATTTGTCCCCAAAGAGAACAGTTTACAACCATTGTAGGGTTAAACAGATATAGTGCAGCAATAATCGTGGCAACGGCATCGGAAAGATGTTTTTTTGCGATTTTATACATAAAAACAGCCGTAAGAGCATCACATATTATTGCAGGAAGTTTCATAACGAGCCATGAAGCGCCGTTGCTCAGTCCCAACCCGTTGCGGATAGCACCCAGAATATAAAGCACATACATATATCCGGGAGGATAGTCGTGTACCATATCAAGCTTATAAAATTTAGTTATTCCTTCTCTGAAAAGCGTATCCGACCAAGCGGTAAAGTTGGTCATATCTGTGGAATGTCCTTTATAAACTGTGGAAAGAATAAGACGCAGCAAAACTGCCGCCGCAACCGTAAAAATTATATAAAGGGCATTGTTGTCATCCTTTATCCCTTTTTTCAGAGTAGGGGAAAGATAGTAGCTCCATACCGAAAAAGCGGCAACAAGCATAAACAGCATTGTAAGTAAAATTGCAGTCATTTGTTTCACCTCATATTTAAGTTATAGTCTTCTAAGATAATATTTTACTATATTTTTCAAAAATCCGCAAGTAAAAAATATAATTTTTTGTTTAAAGGTGTAAATAAAGGGTATATATATAGTAACAGAGATAAATTCTCTTGAAAACACAAAAGGAGTGAGATATATGAAGTTCAACATTATTGGAAGAAGATACGATTTAACAGACAAAATTAAGGATTACGTTGAGAAGAAGCTCGGCAAGTTGGATAAATTCTTTAAAGACGAATCTGAGGCAAGAGTGGTTATCGGAACAATTAAGGATAACGATTACATTGAAGCTACGATTTATGCAGGCGGAATGATGTACAGGGCAGAGGCTTCGGATAAGGAGATTCTTGCGGCAATTGATAAAATCGTTGATGTTATTGAAAGACAGATAAGAAAGAATAAAACGCGTCTTGAAAAGAAAATCAAACGTGATGCGGCATTTGATAATATTCTTATAAGCGGCGCAGAATATACGGGCGGCGAGGAAACCAAAGAATTTGAAATTGTAAAGACAAAGAGATTTACAGTTAAGCCTATGAGCAGTGAAGAAGCGATTTTGCAGATGAATCTGTTGGGACATAATTTCTTTGTATTTAAGAATCATGAAACAGACGAAATGAATATTGTATATAAGCGTCGTGACGGCAAGTACGCGATTATTGAATCGATAGAATAAAGAAAAATGACAAAGGCGGAATAATCCGCCTTTGTTGCTGATATAAAAAGGAGGAAGGAATAATGAATTTAAAAGGCACAAAAACAGAAGCAAACCTGATGGCGGCGTTTGCAGGAGAATCACAGGCAAGGAATAAATATACATATTTTGCAAGCAAGGCTAAAAAGGACGGATATATTCAGATAGCGCAGATTTTTGAGGAAACAGCGAATAATGAAAAAGAGCATGCAAAAATGTGGTATAAATTGTTAAACGGTGGGTCTATTTCTGATACAGTAACAAATCTTGCAGATGCGGCAGATGGCGAAAATTATGAGTGGACAGATATGTATGCAAGTTTTGCAAAAGAAGCGAGGGAAGAGGGATTTAGCGACATTGCTGAGCTTTTTGAGGGTGTTGCAAAGATTGAAAAAGAACATGAGGGGCGTTACAGAAAACTCCTTGCGAATATTAAGGGTGATGCTGTATTCTCAAAAGACGGAGATGTTATATGGGAGTGTGCTAACTGCGGTCATATACACATTGGAAAGAAAGCTCCTGAGGTATGTCCCGTATGCGCTCACCCGCAGTCGTATTTTAAGATTAAAGCTGAAAACTATTGATAAAAATATTAGAAAAAAACAGATATGCCTGGCATATCTGTTTTTTATATTATATTTCCTCTATAATAGGCAATATCATTGGTGAACGTTTGGTTTGGTCATAAATATAATGAGCAACCGAAGCTCTGAGCGAGCTTTTTAGTGTTGACCAGTCCATATTGCGTTTTCCAAGACATTCAGAAATACTTTCCGCCGCAACGGTGCGAACACCGTCAATCAGCGTTTCCGCCTCGCGTACATACACAAATCCGCGTGAAATAACATCTGGACGCGAAACCATTTTTTTGTCATCATGTGAAATGGTAACAACGACTATAATCAACCCGTCCTCGCTTAGATGTTTTCTGTCGCGAAGTACGATATTGCCGACATCACCGACACCAAGACCGTCTACAAGTATCTTGCCTGCCTGAACGGTACCGGAGATTTTTGCCGTTTTCTGGTCAAGCTCAAGAACCTGACCATTTGAGAGAACAAAGCTGTTTTTCTGCGGTATTCCAACGCTTGCGGCCAATTCCTTGTGAAGAACCAGATGACGGTGTTCACCATGTACCGGAATAAAAAATTTCGGCTTTGTAAGAGCCAGTATAAGCTTTAATTCCTCCTGACACGCGTGACCTGATACATGGACTTCGGCAAGCGCTTTATAAATGACTTCTGCGCCGATTTTAAACAGCTCGTTAATGACATTTGAAACCGACTTTTCGTTGCCCGGAATAGGTGTTGCGCTTATTATGATTAAATCATCTTTTGTAACCTCAACCTTGCGATGGTCAGAGAATGCCATTCTTGTAAGTGCGCTCATAGGTTCGCCCTGTGAGCCTGTTGTAATAATAACTATCTGATTGGGTCTGTATTTTTTGATGTTGTCAATGTTAATAAGCACGCCTTCAGGGACTTTCATATAGCCGAGCAGAATAGAAATTTCCACGATATTTTCCATACTGCGTCCTGAAATGGCGACCTTTCTGCCGTTTTTAGCGGCAGCGTCGATAATCTGCTGTACACGATGCACATTAGATGCAAAGGTTGCAACAATAATACGTTTGTTACAGCCCTTAAAAATATTTTCAAAGCTTTCGCCTACGCTTCTTTCACTCATAGCATAACCGGCTCTTTCGACATTTGTGCTGTCCGACATAAGCGCCAGTACACCTTCCTTGCCAAGCTCTCCGAGCCTTGCGAGGTCAATCATATCTCCTACGATAGGAGTAGTATCAATCTTAAAGTCCCCCATATGAATAACCGTTCCGACCGGCGTTTTGATTGCCAGTGCGGCAGAGTCTGCTATTGAGTGGTTAGTGCGGATAAATTCAACAGAAAAGCATTGTCCTGCGTGTATAATATTTCCGTATCTTGCGCGGATTAGCTTTACCTGCGATAAAAGATTATGTTCCTTTAATTTATGCTCAACAAGTCCGAGCGTGAGCCTTGTACCGTAAACAGGAACATTGATTGCCTTTAAAAAATAGGGCAGTCCGCCGATATGGTCCTCGTGACCGTGTGTAAGAAAAATGCCCTTAATTTTCGACCAGTTCTTTTCAAGGTATGAAATATCGTTAATAACCATATCCACACCGGGCATGTCATCATCGGGGAAAGCCATACCGCAATCAACCATTATAATCTCATTTCCGTACTCAAGAGCGGTCAGATTTTTTCCGATTTCATCAAGACCGCCTAATGGTATGATTTTCAGTTTTTTAGCTTTTGCCACAATTTTACCTCCATATTTAGTTTTTGTTTACCGCCTGCAATTGGCATATTTATGCATGCGGTTAATTCCGACCACTATTACAACATTATATATTATAGCACATTTTACCTTAATTAGTCAACATAATTCAGAAATTTTCAAAAATACCTCTTGACAAATGATACTATGCGTGATATAGTATTATGTAAGACAGGATATAAAATCTGGACGGGAGGAGGAACGTATATGGACGTACAGTTAAAGCGAGGGCTTCTGGAAATATGCGTATTGACGGCGATAAAGCGTGAGGACAGCTATGGTTATAAGATAATTAAGGATATTTCGGAAGTAATGCCAATATCCGAATCTACGCTGTATCCTATACTGAAAAGGCTTGAAGGTGCAGGATGCATTGCGGTATACAGTATTGAGCATAACAGTCGTATACGG
>CAJTUY010000064.1 GCA_910579415.1 uncultured Clostridia bacterium
GATATAGAATTATCCGTAGACCATACAGATGTTGACGTTATAGATAATCAGACGGACAGAAATATCGTCCTTGCCGTATTTGCGGCAAAGACCGCAGGCGCAGAGGGCAACACAGCCGAAGATGTTGTGATATTTGATGATATTAAGGCGGAAAAGCTAAAAGCATATTTCCGAGCCGCAAACACCGTAAGTCATACGGTGGAGGAAATCGCAGTATCAGATACGGAAACAAAAAAGAAGCTGACCGTTACCATAAGCGGAAAGACAAAAGATGAACTTATGGACTTATACGGCTTAACCGCAAAACAGCGTGAAGCGGTTGAAACGCTGCTTGAACACGGGGACGTGCTGACATCATCAAGCCACAGCTTGGCAATCACAAATGCAGATGTTCAGAGCATTATAAACGGTTTACCGTCATCTTTACCGCAGAAGCGGAAAGATGTTGTCAAGAACGCAGGCTCACTTGTCGGCAAGGTCAATTACTTTTGGGGCGGCAAATCAAGCGCAATCGGTTGGGATAGTGCTTGGGGTACTATGCGCCGTGTTACTGCTGCCGGAAGTCCGTCATCGGGAACACTCCGAGCATACGGACTTGACTGTTCGGGTTTTGTAACGTGGGCGTTCAATAACAGCGGTATGGGATATGCCGTAGGACACGGAACATACGGACAGCGTGATGCAAGTATTCAAGTAACAGCGTCCACCGTACAAGCGGGAGATTTATGCTTCTTGCCGAGTTATAGCCACGTTGGAATTGTTGTCGGTAAGGACACAGGCGGCAATATTCTTGTTATACATTGTTCAAGCGGTGCAAACAATGTTGTGGTATCCACCGCGTCAAGCGTTGGGTTTACAGTATTCCGCAGACCGAATTGTTATTAAATATTTTGTCAAATTTTTTTGAATAATGAAATTTTTTTGACGGTCGGGATATTTCCTGTTATGATGAATATATCAAATAAACAGGAGGTATTTCACTATGAAAAAGAAAATCGTTACACTAATCATTACGGCGGCATTGACCGCGACAAGCACGACAGCGTTTGCGGCTGGAATTCCGAGAGAAACAACACCATTAAACAGTACAGAAGAACAGGTTTGTATCGTTGAGAATTTAATCGGTGATATTCTTGACGAGGTGCAGACAGGAAATCTCGGTTACACCTTGGCGGCAGGCTATGCGAACACAAGAATTAGAAAAGCGGTAGTCGCAGGCAGCACAAACGGCAACGGATACGGAATATTATCACCTATCGCACAGAACGCAATCCGAGTAATACGCGATAGACAACTAAGACCTGACGCATACGCACAAGCGGAACAGCAGTTGAAAGTATTGCTTTCGGACATTATCATCGAGGTTGAGAACGGAATGGATATGGATACTGCAATCAAAGCGGCTTATGAGAAAATCTATCAATCCGTCAATCCATCATTCAACTATTACGAGCAATTTTCGCTTGACACCTGTTACCGCGATATACCCGTTGTCGGAATGGAGATGTTTACGGTGGCGCGGAAATTACTTAATGACACACAAAAATAGTAATGATTTAATAAAAATGAAAACGGAAGATGATTGTCATCTTCCGTTGCATTTTTTGTATGCAGTTATAGATTATTTTTCAAATATCTCTATAACAGGAGAAGCGAGAATACCCGTATCCTTTAAAATATATTCATAGCACCAATTATCGCCTGTGCTTCGCCAAAAGTCGAGACCGACCCATTCCTGCTGTGATACATTGTGCATGCCGCCAAATGTATTTATGCGTGTTCCGTACAATACAAATTCAACAGTATGCTTGCCCTTTGACAAATTATCAATATCAATGGTATATGGTGAAAAGGCTATTATGCCCCTATCTTCACCGTCAATGCGGACTTTTATAAGTGCGCCGCGATAGTAATTAGCATGAATTTTTAATGAGCAATCAGGCGTTTCTATTTCGGTTTTATATATAACATTGCCGCCGTAGAACGGCATACCCTGATTTGTAAGAGATGAGAAGCTGATTTTATCGGTTGTGGGAATAATAGTTGATATTGTACCCTCATTTCTTACGTTAAAATCGCCTATAATGTAGCACCATTCCGTGTTTGTACGCTGACCAAATGGGATTTTTACAATAAGCGTGTTTTTACCAACATTGATTTTTGGCAATGGTACAGTCTTAATTGCCTTATCAACATACCATCCGTCAGGGATATTGCTTACGGTTTCATCATTCCATTGAATTTGCAGCGTTTCGGCATCTTCAATGGCGAGCTTTGCTCCGAGAATTTCTATTTCACTGTTTACGGTCATTTTAAGTGTAAGATAGTTTTTAACAGGAGTATCTTCGACAACCCATGGCTGCGCTAAAGCATCGCCTTTTAATGGGAAACCACATTTTCTGCGGCATTTGTTATCAAGCCTTAATATTTCTTCTTCCTGATTGAATGGCTCGTCATTTAAGGCGTATTCTGCACGGTCAATCAACAGAACATTTGGCTCAGTACGCTTATAGGATAACTTATACATAAAGCGGATGGTTTTATACGGCTTGCAAGTATCATCTGTTTTTAGTAAAGACACATCGCGTATATTGCTGTCAAGTCTGAATAACAGACTGTCATTTGTATATAAAGAATACTCAATAACTGTTTGACCGTTTTGATGTGTATGAGCGATTCCGTAAACGCTGCCGTCAAGAGTGTTATAGAGCGTAGGAGTATATTCGCCGCCAATATATATTCGTATATTTTGTGATGAGGTATTTTCTCTGTAATTATGCTTTTTATATTCTTCTAATGACGCATGAGCAATAAAGAGCCACTTGCAGTTGTTATCCTCGCGCATATTATATACAAGGTTGTTCGTGGGTGAGCCGTCGCTGTTTTTTATAGATATTGTTCTAATTTCTGAAACGGCATTCAGAACAGAAATCTTGTCATACGGAACTACGATACTTTTTGAATAAAGCACTTCTGCGTCCTTACAATCAACAGCGTCAATATATTTGGGACAGTTGCCCGCAAAAATGACCTTGCCGCCTGACGATTGGAATTTTTCGAGTATTTCAAGGGTAGAGCGTCTTAATGTAATACAATCGGGAACAATTACCGCATTATACTCCATTTCGCCTACGCATAATGTTTTATCGGTATTCTTAATTTGAGCCGGTAACAGAGCTTCACTGATAAAATCGAAATCTACCGTACCGAATAAAAGCCATTTTGTAATATCCGAGAATTTTTTATCAATTTGTTCTCTTATATCAAATGTATTTTCGGACGGTCCAAAATTTATCCAATAGCTTTCAATCGGATGAATAACTGCGAGCTTAACAACAGGCTTTCCTCGTGTGAGAGCGGTGTTTAATCGTGCAAAATGGTCCTCAATATATCTGTATTCTGTATGCCACGGTGATTGATAGCTGATAGATGCCGGATAATCGCGTTTAGCTTCGCCTGCCATAGATACCCATGAGAGATGAGGTACGCGTACAGTAACACCGAGAGCCGCCAGCCAATCTCCTTGGAATTTATGACCTCTGAAATCAAAATCCCAATTTGTAACCCCGTAAAGCTCGGCTAACATTGCTTCGCGTCCGTATTGATGAACGGCTGATTGACATTGCTTTGCGGTTGTAAGCTCAAGCCAATTACATAGCATATCAATTCCGGGAATGCCAAAGGCGCGGTATGACCGCATAGCTTCGCCGAGAGAAACTGTTTGAGAATTGAGCGTTTCTTCGCCCATAACATGACCTGCTAACAGAAGATTATGATTTTTGCACCAATCGCCGCAATTATCGGCAAAACACTCGGTAAACGTATCGCATATGTAATCATGGAAATGGTATCGTGCTGTTGATATTTTATTATCAGACAAATTCCATATAAGCTCAGGTAAATACCCGCAAATATCGTATCCGTACTTATCTGAAAATCCTTTTGGTAAAGAAAAGCTCCATGGAAGTTGCGCGTCATCTGTACTGTCGGCAAAGCTGAGAGGGATTTTCGGCTTACATTGAGGTTCATCGGTAAATATTGACGGAATTATTTTGTCAAATTCGTCACCGACAGCGGATTGATACGCTTCATAAGTGATTTTTATGAACTTGTCAATAGCTTCCTTATTTAAAGTGTCAACATATGTCTGGTTATTATGCCACGGGGACTCATCGTGTGTATGCACATAGGCGTACCATTTTGTGCCTATGGCAGTATCGTTTTCTGAAATAGTTTGATAGCTTTTAAGCTCACCTTTTTCATTAAGAACAACGTCAAAAACCGCGAGGAGATAATCCTTACTGTTATTTATTGCTTCATCGAGAGAAAAATGCTCACGGTTGTTTTGTGAAAATATCAAGTAACGCTGACGGTACTTATGAGTTTTTGTAACATATCCGCCTGCGGAACCTGAAGGCCATCTGTCCTCGTCATAAAGATATGCGAGCATATTTTCTTGTTCTGCCTTTTGAGTGCAGAATTTAATAAGCTCCATAAATTCGTCTTTAAGATACGGTGTGGACATGCCTATCCGCGAGTGCATATGAAAACCACCGAAGCCCATTTTTTTAAAGGTGTCAATTTGCTCGTTAAGAATATCCTTGTTGAGCTTACAGTTCCATGCCCAAAATGGTGCTGCGCGATATTCGCTTGTAGGATTTTTAAAGAGCTTTTCGTCAAGCTCATAGGATTGATTTTGTTTATAAAACATATCAGTATTCTCCTTAATTTATATGGTAGTGTTTTGATGACGAAATTCTTGAGGAGTCATACCCGTCCTTTTTTTGAAAGTGCTTGATAAGTGCGAACGGTTGTTGAACCCTAAAAGAGATGCAATATCATCAATGGTGTATGAGCTGTTTAAAAGATAAGTTTTGGCAAGCTCAATTTTGCTGTTTAATACATAGTCAAACGGTGTTTGATTGTAATTCTTCTTAAATATTCGCGTTACCGTAGATGGCGACGAATGAATATGTGCAACCAATTCATCACGGGATATTTTACGGTATAGATTTGCGTCAATAAATTTTTTTAGCAGCAGAGCATCGCTGCTTGGTGCAGATGCGGTATCCTTTTTTATAAAATCTGACATTTCGGCAAAAAGCTTATGCAGTATAAAAGCGATTTTTGTTCTGTCCACAAAGGGGTTATCCCGTATGGTTTCAAAGATTTTTTCAAAATGTACCGCATTATGATAATTTGGAATAAGAACAGTGTTGCTCAAACCATATACCGAAAGCAAATCTGCAATCAAAGGTCCTGTTGCCATAAGCCATATTTTTTTCCATGGCTGTTCAGGGTCGGAATAATAATTATGCGTTGTATTTGGGTGCAGAATAAATGCGTCATGCGCTTTCGCTTCAAATACATCATCGCCGTGTTTGATAACGCCTTTTCCTTCATACACATATTCAATACTGAAATCGCGGTGTATAGGAGGACGTGTTATTTTATATTTTGGGTTAGAATTGGTAATGCCGACTAATAATGGAGAAAAAACGTCTTGTTCGTCATCGAGATAAGGATACAGGAGCTCTTTATATAAATTGATTGGATGCGCCTTATCGGATTGTATAATTTTTTCTATCATTTTTCTTACTCCCTTGAAATGATGGTATGCGTTATTATCACTATATTGATAATTTCAAATGAAGTCAACATTCAAAATCATTATTGACACTATTTTGTACGCTTTTGCGTGATTATGACGCTGTTTTGTATTCCTTATTATATCACATCATGGTATAATAGACAATAGAAATATTATATAAAATGATAATTTTAGCAACAAAACTAAGTGGAAAATTTGTGAAAATGCGAAAAAAGATAGGAGGATATAGTCTAAATGTGTAAAAAAATGAGTTACATTCAAAAAAGAAAGTGCCAAAAAATAGTATCAACTGTAATGACGCTGTTTTGTTCTTTGAGCTTTATAGCACCTGTCGCATATGCGTCGGGTCACAATGGAGAATATCCTATTGCAGAGCTTACATTGGGTAATTCTTTCGGAATGAAGAATATTCAAAGGATAGGCTGGGGAGATATTGGCGATTACGGCACAAGGCTTGTGCGGGATGGCAGAGAATGTCTAAAGCTCAATAAGGAGGGTTCAAAAACGCTTTTTGTCTACGTTGATGTAAATAATAAGATGCTTTATGAACCGAAAGATGCAAGGGTAGGCGTAGAAGTAGACTATTTCGATGAGGGACATGGAAAATTTACAATAACCTACGACGGATTAACGGGGAATTTTACGGACGGCGAAATAGTACAGCTTGAAGATACGGGCGAATGGAAAACACATACCTTTTATCTTTACGACGCTGAATTTGCAAATGGCTTTTGGGCTACCGGAGGAGCATGGGATTTCAGAATCGGGGAATGGTCGGAGGTCATGGGAATGACAAACGAAGATGTTATTTTAGGAGGAATAAGAGTGAGTCAGGGATATTACGAACACGAGGTTAATGTTATTGCGTCAACCGAACATACGGGTAATATATTTGATACCGCAGATGAAAAGGTATTTAATCTTAATATGGAAAACAACACAGCCGCACAGCAGGAAACACTGGTCGAATATACAGTGACGGATATTTATGGAAATGCTGTTGAAACGGGGGAACTTAAAAAATCCGTAAAAGGCAAAGAGAAAACGGACGAAAAGCTTACAATAAAAACATCAAAAAATGGTGTATATGTATTAAATCTGAAAGTTACAACAACAGGTCCGAATGAATTGCCCGTTACATATGAAGAGCAGCAGGACTTTTCCGTGATGAACAAATTTAAAGAGGGCGAAAAATTAAATGAAACTCTCGGAACGGCAGGTCATACCTCGTGGGGACATGATGTGTATAAATCGATGGAGCTTATTACCGCCGCAGGTATGGGTGCATGGCGCGATGAGTACGGCTGGGATGTAGTTGAGAGGGCAAAAGGCGATTATAAGAAATCAGATATGCACGATGAAAATGTAAACGCTATGTATAATGCCGGAGTATATCCACTGTTTATAGCTTGCTATGGCAATCCCATATATGACGAATACAGGTCTGTACCACAAACTGATGAGGGAATAAAAGCATACGCAAAATACGCGGCTTTTCTGGCAGAGCAGTATAAAGGGAAAATTAAGGCGATAGAGATATGGAATGAATATAACATTGCTCCGTTTAACCCTAATATGCTTGATGCAGAGCATTATGTAAAAATGCTCAAGGCTTGTTATCAGGAAATAAAGAAGGTTAATCCTGATATTCCGGTGATAGGAATAGATTGTGCGGGCGTGGATATTGATTTTATGAAAAAGGTATTTGACGC
>CAJTUY010000065.1 GCA_910579415.1 uncultured Clostridia bacterium
TTAGATTTTCAAATTGAATTGCATCACTACGGGTATCTGATATATACCAGATGCCAATGTTCTGTCCAAAATCCGACCAAATCGCAAGAAACAAAGAAATTATGCCATTTCTCGGCTATTCGCCAAAGATTTGATATGATTTCACAGTAATATCGGCTTTCCTCCGCATTACAAGAAAATTTGCAGTCGGGATTAAAAAAATTTTGTTTGCTTTGTTCCTCTAATGTATAAAAATAAAAAAGTGACATATTATGTGTCAATAAGTCGCATAATATATCACTTTTAGCTTGATTTTCTGTTAAGTTGGCATTTTTCGCACAAATGGGTAAATGAGCTGAGTATGTTAAAACTCTTTTTTTAGCACACTCCGCTCATCTCTGATATTTATTAAATTGTATCCGGCTCGTAGTTTAAAAGTGCCGGCTATAAAAGTTGTAAATAAATAATCCATCGCTCTCAAATACCATAATACTCTATGGATTTTACATCTGTACCTCAACAATCTCTCAATCTATTTACATATACATTCTCTTGCCTCCATATATTAACTAAATTTATATATCCATTCCTTTACCAAATTTATCCATCCCTGAGCATGAGGAACAATATATTTCCCGTTATCACCCGTCACTTCTGATGCTAAAGCAAGTCCATGAACTCCATCGGGATATATGTGTAATTCAAATGGTACATTATGTTTTCGCATCGCTTCTGCTAAAAACATACTATTTTCCATCGGCACAGCTTCATCGGCAAATGTATGCCATATAAATGCCGGAGGAGTGTTTTCATCCACCTGTAATTCAAGCGATGTTTTTTCTAATAACTCATCGTTCGTTGCTCCTATAGCATTAAACGAGCCTCTATGTGCAAATTTACCCGAACTGATTACCGGATAACACAAAATCATTCCATTAACTTTGTTTAAGTCATCATCTCGTTTTATCGCCTCCTCTTTTTTACTCATTATTCCTATGCTGCCTGCCAAATGCGCCCCTGCCGAAAATCCGCACACAAAAATTCTATTCGGGTCAATATTCCATTCTTCGGCATGTTCCCTGACATATACAATAGCATCAGATGCGTCTTTTAGCGATTGTGGATACGGCGCTTTCGTAGTATAATTTACAACCGCGGCATTGAAACCCATACTATTAAATTCACAGGCAATAGGTTCGCCTTCTCTCGATGCACAATATTCATACCCTCCGCCCGGAAATATAACCACCATAGGTCTTTTGCTTTGATTATCTACTATATTGTCCAAAATATATGTTGTCATATATGCTTCATTTTTTTCTAAAAGTATTTTTTTGTTTAACATAATATTCTCCTTGATTTTAATATATTACTCATCACAGAATACACGGTTTATATAAACGGTTTATATAATAAGAAGGAGAGAGGGTCTTATTGGGGTAACAAGTGCCGTATATTCTGAGATTCGTGATATAGATTTATAAAAATACCTCTGCCTCTATACTTGATAGATGGCAGAGGCGCTTTAAATTATTTATACATATTATTTGTCAGCCGGAAATGCAGGGCATCTTGGCTGCATTTTCTCCAGACTTTCCCACATAAACACTTTTGCCTTAGAATATTCGCCGTCAAAAGCGTTTGAAACACTAACGTCCTTGCTTGGTGTGTTTTCATTTGATATATCCTTAATTGTCGCTTTCACAAGCTTACCGTCAGCTGTGTATGTTGCCACAATAAGCCATGCGCTGTCTGTACTCTGTTTCGTGATATTTACCGTTCCGTTTTCTGCGTTATAGCCGTTAATTTTGTACTTTTCCGCAGGTGTGATATTAACCGTAACCGCAGTTGTTCCTGCTATGCCGCTCTTTGTATTCAGTGCCTTTACGATATATTCACCGTTTGAGGTTATATCCTTTGCAGTAAGCAAGCCTGTTTTATTTATCGTTATCTTGTCAGTAGGATTGCCGTCTTTATCGGTTACGCTCCATGCAATTGCTTTATCAAGCGCGTTTTCGGGAGCCACTGCCGCAGCAAACTGAATTATGCCGCCCTCTGCCGTTATCGTGTTATTTTCAGACGGCGTTACCGTTATCTCCGTAACCAAAATTTCATTCCATTTTGCATAAAGCGTCTTATCTCCTGTTGAACCCTTTGCGATTACCGTTTCCTTTGTGTGAAATTCATCATCGCTGAACCAGCCGCCAAAAGTATAACCCGCCTTTGTCGGAGATGACAGTGTGATGGTCGCTGTTTCAGCCGTATATTTATCGGGATTTTCCGTAGAATTGTCACCGCCGTCAAGCTCATACGTTATTTTATATGTATCAGCCGTCCATTGTGCAACAAATGTAACCTTTGTAACTCCCTCATCTACTGTATATGTATCTTTTTTACCTGTTTTATAGATTGTATCCGACTCAAATTCTTCGCTGTTGTTCAGCTTTACTTTCCAGCCCGCAAAGGTATATCCATTCTTTGACGGTTCCGTTGCAGAAATTGTAACAGTCTTATTGTTTTCCCAATCTATATTTTCCTGCATGCCGGGTATCTGAGTTATATCCTGAACTGCCGGAGCCTGATAGATAACTGTATATTGGTTTCGCGCCGCATATAGTGCCTTTGCAGTTATACTGTGACTGTCTCCGAATACAGGAATTTTATGCGCAAAATCATTGTTAAGAATGGCTTGCGTTATCGGTCTGTTTGTTGCCGCATTAACCCATCCGTTAAAGTTATGACCATCTTTTGTCGGCTCAGTTGTCGGAAGCTGCGGCGGCTCTTCAATCGTGCCTGTTACCGCTGCAAAAGTACCATCTCCGCCGTCTAAATCAAAATTAATTGTATACACAATCGGTTCAAGCGTCACCGTTACTTCAACAGCCTCAGACGGCATCGTAAATGAATATTTCTTTGTTCCTTCATTATACTCACACTCGCTATTACCGTATTTCACGCTTTGAACGGTGTAGCCCACAGGCACGGTTACTGTCGCAGTAACCGTTGAACCCTCCTGCTTTTCACCTACTCCGCCGTCAATTTTGATAACATCGACTGCGCCGACTACAGGCTCTTTTGCGCTTGATGAAACAACGTTCTTTGTTACCTCAAGCATTTTTGCCGTCCATTTCGCGTACAGCGTCTTATTACCCGTAGAGCCCTTTACAATTTCGCTGACCCGTGTCGTACAGTCTGCGTCTCTGTACCAGCCGCCGAAAGTATAGCCAAATCTTGTCGGATTTGCAAGAGTAATGGTTTCTGTTTCAATCGTATATTTTTCGGGGTTTGTATTTGCATTTGTTCCCTCGTTCAAATTATATGTGATTTTATATTCTACCGGAGTCCACTTTGCGTAAAGCGTGATTGACGTGTCACTGCCGAAAACAGCCTCAAGATTTTCTGCCTTTATCGGCGAAGCTACGGCATTGGTCAAAGCCGCCTCCTTATACCAGCCTTCGAACGCATAACCTGTCTTTTCAGGCGTTGGAAGCGTTACGCCGCCTGACGGAATTGTGTTTCCCTTAAACTTGACAGCTCCAACTCCCGTTTCATTGAATGACACCGTATATTCAGGCAATGCCGCCGACACGGCTGCCGTAAACGACAGCGGATTGTATGCTCCGCCCGCTGTTATCGGCTTGAAGCAGAATTTGTGCGTGCCGACATCAAGACTCTCCGTTGAAATTTTAAGCGTCGACGCTCCTTCGATGGTAACAATCTCATAAGCTGTTTTTTCAGGTTCCTGTCCCTCTGTAATTTTATACAGTTCAACAGCCTCTTCCCATTTGGGAGTATAATCGCCCATTGCTATTTCTATATTCTCGCCCTTCGTCGTTGGCGCGGCGTTGAATAGAACAGGCATTTTTTCATCTGCTACCGTTTTATAAAATCTGCTGAACATCGCCGCGTTCTTTGCGTTTGCGCGCATATTGTAAATACCCACCGCCGAGCCCATTCTCGGACGGAACTGTATGCTTACCGTACCGTCAGATGCTATTTTTTGTTCGTCAATAAATTGAATTTTGTCTCCGCTTAACGTATCGCCGCTTTCAAGCTTCTGATTTGCAAGAAAGCTCATATTTTTACCGTCTGTTTCATCGCCTTCAAGCTTTAGCTTGATTTTTAACAGCGTAGACGGTGAAATGCGAAGCATTCCCTCCTCGTCTGCAGCAGTTGTTTTTAATTCTGCCGGTGCTACTGTAGCCTCCGGTTCAGCACCAACTGTTTTCGTTACCTCTTGGACGGTAATCGCTTCATTTGCCGCAAATGCCGGCGCGGTTAATGTTCCCGCAAGCATCAACGCCAACATTCCAGATAATACTTTCTTCATAGTTTTGTTCCTCCTCTTTATTTAAAATTAAGCGATACGCTATCGCCGTCATTTTCTATATCTAATGAATTACCGAAAATCGCCTGTATAGTTGATATTGGCACAAAGGTTCTGTCGTTTACGATTTCCGCTTTTGTTAAATCCGCCTTCTTTGCGTTGATATAGATATTGCCTTCTTTTATATCGAAGTATACGCTTATGTAGGGATAAAACAGCGAAGCCGTCTGATTATCGCAGTCCCATGATATATCCATTCCGACTGCTTCAGCAAGCGGGCGGAGCGGTATCATCATTTCATCCTTTACATATGTCATAGCGTCGGTTTGCTTCAACTCCCTGTTAACATACATATCTGAGCTTCTGCTTTTAAGCGTTATGCTTACATCCGTTTTCGGCGCTTCAAAGTCAGGAAACACGTTATAGCCTCCGACATATGTGTCTATGCCCTCCGCCGAAACACCTGAAAGACTAAAACCCGCACGGTCAAGCGTAATCAGATTTACACTGTCCGGCACAAACCGTAGTGGATAATAGTCGTCCGAATTCCACAGCGCGTCAGGATTTTTGGGTATCAGTGTAAAATAGAATAAAGGTCCGTCACGCAGTACCGCATTAGCTTCGCCTCCGAAATCCATATATCTTACGGAAACAACATCTCCTCTTACAGATGCTTCAACGATATCTGTGTTCTGCACAAGCATTGCTTCGTTTGTGCCAAGCATCGGTCTGCCGCTTTCGTCAGTTTTGAGCGTGAACTGCTCGGTATTGTACGCGAACTGAAACTCACACCCGCATAATCCGTCGTTATTCCGCGGCAGATTTTTTGTATAAATCGGAATAATAATCTCATCCGATTCGTTCATACTCTGCGGCGCAAAAAATATACGCGGATTTTCTTCAGTTAGTACTGTAACCGACATATGCAGCAGCAATGCAAAAATTACAAATATACTGAATTTTATTTTCACTAAATTGACTCCTTTATATATAATTTGATATATCGCTCATCACAGAATACACGGAATATTAAATAATAAGAGGGAGAGAGGGTCTTATTGGGGTAACAAGAATCCGTATATCCTGAAATCAGCGATACATCTTAAATATCACTAAATTTGTTTTAATATCATTATGCATGAAGCAAAATCACACATATCATATTCGGGTTTAATTCCGCAGTTCATAAGTTCATCGCCGCCGTAAATTTTTCCTGTGACAATATCCTTATAGTCAGCACTCTCATCAAGACCCTTCATTTTTATTCTTATTTCCTGACTGTTTGCGACAGACAAAATTCTTACGGAATAGAAAAATACTTCTGTTTTGTCCTTTGATACCATTTCCCACGAGCAGTAATTTGTTTCATATGGGCTTAATATTCTGTAAAAATCTCCCGTACGCATAAACGTTCTGATTTCTTTATCCGTTTCTACCTGTTTTTTTACTTCAGCAATTTCATCACTGCTCATCTTGGTTATATCAAGCTCATATCCAAATACTCCTGCATATGCAGTGTCTGCCCTCATTTTAAGCGATGTGACTCTGCCATTCTGATGATTTGGCACTGCCGTAATATGTGCTGACATTGCTGATACTGGATACCCCATCGATGTCGCATACTGGATTTTAAGACGAGCCACAGCATCGGAATTATCACTTGTCCATATCTGCGGCATATACGCAAGAACACCTGCGTCAAAACGTCCGCCTCCGCCACTGCAGCCCTCAAATAAAACATTCGGAAATGCAGAAGTGATTGCGTCCATAATTTTATAAAATCCGAGTGTATATTCATGGTTGAAGCCTTTGCGCGGCATATCCGTCATCGGACGGTTCATATCCCATTTTACATACTCAACGTTTGCGCTTTCTAATACCTTGCTTACTGCTGATACTATATAATCGCATACATCATCACGGCTTAAATCAAGTATAAGCTGATTGCGGCTCAATGCCGGTGCTCTGTTGGGAACAGAAATTACCCATTCAGGGTGCTTACTATATAAATTTGAATCAGGATTTACCATTTCAGGTTCAAACCATAAACCAAATTTCAGTCCTATATCATTTATCTTTTTTGCAAGACCGTCAATTCCTGACGGCAGTTTATCATAGTTTACAAACCAATCCCCAAGTCCGCTGAAATCATCATTTCTTGTTCCAAACCAGCCATCATCAAGAACAAACAGTTCAATCCCTGCTTCTTTTGCCTTTTTGGCAATAGACAACAATTTATCCTCATTAAAATCAAAATAGGTAGCTTCCCAATTGTTTATAAGAATAGGTCTGTCCTTGTCTGCCCATTTACTTCTGCAAAGATTTGTTCGGTATACATCGTTTAACTCTCTCGATAAACCTCCTATACCATTTTCGCTGTAACACATAACACACTGCGGCGTTGAAAAGCTTTCACCTTTATTTAGCTTCCAGCCAAACATAAACGGATTTATTCCCTGCTGCAAACGTATATTGCCGTATTGGTCGCATTCAATCATTGATGAATGATTACCGCTGTAAACAAGCGAAAAGCCATATACTCTGCCATTGTCCTCATCGGCATTATGTTCGGCAAGCATAATAAACGGATTTATGCAGTGTCCGCTGCCGCCTCTTGCGTTTGAAATATCAACTTTTGTTCCCTGCTGTATTTTACTGCGAAAAAGCTCTCTTTCTCTTGCCCAGCCTCCTGAAAAATGTATCAAATCATAGTTACCTTTAGGAATATCAATGCTTGCGCTATATGCGCGTTCTATTTCAATCTCATCGTCAGAAATATTTTTTATTCTTGCATTCCTTAAAATAACATCATATTCGTCAAAAACAGAATATGACAGTACGACTTCTACACCTGCTGTTTTATCGTCAAG
>CAJTUY010000066.1 GCA_910579415.1 uncultured Clostridia bacterium
TTCTTTAACTATATTTACAGTATACTCCCGAATATTTTTCTTGTCAACTCTTTTTTTGTGATTTTAGCCAACAAGCTGAAAGTTTATAATGTATATGACGTTTGTTTTAGAAAAAATAAACAAACCTCGACATATCTTTGCAAATTGCGTGCAATATATTGACAAATAACTTTTATAGTGGTAAAATAATATAAATGAATAAAAGGAGAGAAACATTATGTACAAGCATCGCCGTTACAGCTTAATATATGCTCTTAAAGGGTATCTCGTTTCCCCTTTATTTCTATTTTCATTTTTAAATAACAATTGACAATGTATTTGTTCATTGTCTTTTTTTTTGGAATTTGCGAAAGGAGAAACATTATGAAGGCACAGCTAATTTTGGAAAACGGTATGCGTTTTTCAGGAACGCTTTTCGGCGCAGAAAAGAACATTGTCGGAGAGGTTGTTTTCACAACAGGTATGACCGGTTATCAGGAAACGCTTACAGACCCGTCCTTTGCGGGGCAGATTGTTACCATGACATTTCCGCTTATCGGCAATTACGGCATCAATCTTGAGGATATGGAGGCAAAACACACAAATCTTAAAGCATTTGTCGTAAGAGAAAAATGCGACTTCCCCTCCAATTTCAGAAACGAGATGAATCTTGATGATTTCCTGAGAGAAGAAGGCGTTGTCGGTCTGGAAGGCATTGACACGCGAGCCCTTACACGCGTCATCCGTGAAACAGGTACTATTAAGGGTGTAATCATGAAAGGCGAACCGAGCGATGAAGATATTAAAATCCTTATGGATTCTCTTGACAACAGTTCGGTTATAATGAAAACTACTGCGAAGGAAGTATATGTGGAAAACGAAACGGGCAGAACCCACATTGCATTTATTGATATGGGTGCAAAGCAGGGTATTGTACGCGACTTTGTAAAGCGCGACTGCAAGCTTACCATCTTCCCTGCTGATACAACGCCTGATAAAATTGAAGCGGTCAATCCCGATATGGTATTTTTGTCAAACGGTCCCGGCGACCCTCTTGATGCGCCAGGCACAGTAGATGCGGTAAAGGCGCTTATCGGCAAATTCCCGATTTGCGGCATTTGCATGGGACATCAGATTATAGGACTTGCATTAGGTTGTAAAACGAAAAAGCTGAAATTCGGTCATCATGGAGGAAATCACCCCGTTAAAGACCTTAAAACAGGCAATGTATTTATAACAAGCCAGAACCACAACTATGTTGTTTCCGATTATACGGACGAGGTTGAAGAAACATTTATTAACGTAAATGACGGCACATGCGAGGGTATACGTCATAAAACACTGCCTATTCAAAGTGTACAGTTCCATCCTGAGGCATCTCCCGGTCCGCTTGACACCGGTTGGCTGTTTGACAGATTTTTAAAGGAGGTAAGATAAAATGCCTTTAGATAAAAGTATAAAAAAAGTTCTTGTAATAGGCTCAGGTCCTATCGTAATAGGACAGGCTGCTGAATTTGACTATTCGGGTACTCAGGCATGTCAGGCAATTAAGGATGAAGGCATTGAAGTAGTGCTTGTAAATTCAAATCCTGCCACGATAATGACCGACAGAGGTATGGCTACACATACATATATTGAGCCGCTTACTGCCGAATATGTCGAAAAAATCATAAAAAAAGAGCGTCCTGACTCTATAATTGCAGGTATGGGCGGTCAGACAGGTCTTAATCTCGCCTGCGAGCTTTATGACAACGGTATTTTTGACAAATATAATATGAAGGTTATCGGCACATCTATCCCTTCCATTAAAGAAGGCGAAGACCGCGACAGCTTCAAGCGTCTTATGGAACGCACCAATCAGCCGATTGCGCCTTCCGAAATAGTTACTGATTTAGAATCGGGTCTTGCTTTTGCAAAGAAAATAGGATACCCTGTTATTGTACGTCCTGCGTATACGCTCGGCGGCACCGGCGGCGGTATCGCAGAGGACCCTGACCAGCTTGAAACCATTCTCTCTCAGGGGCTTCACCTTTCGCGTGTAGGTCAGGTTCTTTTGGAAAAGAGTATAAAGGGATGGAAAGAAATTGAATTTGAAGTTATGCGCGACGGCGCAGGCAACTGTATAACTGTCTGCTCAATGGAAAATATAGACCCTGTCGGTGTACACACGGGCGACTCAATTGTTGTTGCGCCTGCGCTTACGCTCGCTGACAAGGAATATCAGATGCTGCGCAAGGCGGCTATTGATATTATTAACTCTATTGAAATCAAAGGCGGCTGTAACGTACAATTTGCTCTTGACCCCGAAAGCTTTGATTATGCCGTTATTGAAATCAATCCGCGTGTAAGCCGCTCATCGGCGCTTGCATCAAAGGCAACAGGATATCCTATCGCAAAAATCGCGGCAAAAATCGCTTTGGGCTACAATCTTGACGAAATTAAAAATGCCGTTACAGGTCAGACCTTTGCCTGTTTTGAGCCTGCAATTGACTACGTCGTTACAAAAATCCCAAAATGGCCGTTTGATAAATTCTTCGGCGCAAAACGTAATCTCGGCACTAAAATGATGGCGACGGGAGAAATTATGTCAATCGGAAATACGCTTGAGGCTTCACTTCTTAAAGGTATACGCTCCCTTGAAATAAAGCAGTATACGCTTGAAAGAAAATCCTCAAAACAGCGCACAACAGTAGAACTGAAACAGCGCGTTATTGTCCCCGATGACGAAAGACTGTTTGATTTGGCTGAGCTTATCCGTAGAAATTACAACATGGAAAAGCTTGCGGAAATTACGGGAATGGATCCGTTCTTCCTCAAAAAGATTAAGAATATTGTTGACGCGGAAGAGGCATTAAAGAAATACAAGCTCAGCGACCTTAACTATGATATTCTTAAAAAATACAAGAAGATGGGCTTCTCGGACAAGGGAATCTCAGAACTTATCGGCTGCAAGGCAGACGAGGTATTCAACCTTCGCCAGACTCTCGGCATTACGCCTGTTTATAAAATGGTTGATACCTGCGCAGGCGAATTTGAAGCTGTTTCGCCGTACTACTACTCAACATACGATGAAACAACAGAATCATTCCCTTCCGATAAAAAGAAGGTTATTGTTATAGGTTCAGGTCCTATAAGAATAGGTCAGGGTATTGAATTTGACTACTGTTCAGTTCACAGCGTTCTTTCACTTGAAAAGGCAGGAGTAGAAACTATTATTATAAACAACAACCCTGAAACGGTGTCTACCGACTTTGATACTTCTGACAAGCTTTACTTTGAGCCTCTTACAGAAGAGGATGTTTATAATATTATCATGCTTGAAAAGCCTGACGGTGTTATTTTACAGTTCGGCGGTCAGACAGCTATAAAGCTCGCGAACTTCCTTGATGAAATGAAAGTTCCTGTACTTGGCACTCAGCCTAAATATATAGACGAAGCAGAGGACAGAGAAAAGTTTGACGAAATGCTTGAAAAGCTTGATATAAAACGTCCTAAGGGCAAGGCTGTATGGAGCGTAAAGGAGGGCGTCGAAGAGGCTAATAAACTGGAATATCCTCTTCTGGTACGTCCGTCATATGTTCTCGGCGGTCAGGGAATGGAAATTACCAGAAATGAGATTGACCTTGTACGTTATCTGACAGACGCGTTCATAAAGGACAGCAAAAATCCTGTACTTATCGACCGTTATCTCGGCGGACGCGAATTAGAAGTTGATGCTATTTGTGACGGTACTGACGTGCTTATTCCGGGTATTATGGAACATCTTGAAAGAGCGGGTGTTCACAGCGGCGATTCAATTTCAATATATCCGCCGCAGAATGTATCGCAGAATATCATTAATAAAATTGTCGATGTTACCTACCGTATTGCTCTTGAATTAAAGGTTATCGGTATGATTAACATTCAGTTTATTGAATTCAGAAATGAACTTTATATAATTGAAGTTAATCCGCGTTCAAGTCGTACAGTACCTTATATCACAAAGGTTACAAACGTACCTGTTATTGATATTGCGACAAACATCATGCTTGGAAAGACCTTAAAAGAAATGGGTTATTCAACAGGTATTGCGCCTCAGACAAACACAGTGGCAATAAAGGTTCCCGTATTCTCTACCGAGAAGCTTCCTCAGGTTGAAGTAAGTCTTGGTCCTGAAATGCGCTCAACAGGTGAAGTTTTAGGTGTCGGTCACAATTTCTATGAAGCTATGTACAAAGGTTTTACTGCCGCAGGTACTACCATACCAAAAGCAGGTTCAACAATTCTTGTAACCGTACGCGACCTTGACAAGGAAAACTTCCTTCCGATTGCAAAACGCTTTGCCGCTTTAGGATGCAGCTTTATTGCAACAACAGGTACTGCGGCAATGCTTAAAGAAAACAACATTCCCGTACAGGTTGCCAAAAAGATTTCAGAAGGCGTTCCAAACGTACTTGATGTTATCAGAAGCGGTATGATTGACCTTATAATTGACATTCCTAAAAAGGGTAATGACGTAAATTCCGACGGCTTTAAGATAAGACGTACTGCAATTGAGTGTTCAGTATCAATTATGACAAGTCTTGACACGGTAAATGCTCTTGTTGATGTTATGGAAAAACAATATACTACCGATAGTGTGGATATAATTTCATTGTCGGAAATACAATAAAACATCAGGGCTGCCTTAAGGCAGCCCCTTTTATTATTTATTTCTTGTGTTCTTATAGCCGGTGGTAACATCAGCATTTTACTATGGTATCTTTAATCACATATGTATCCTCTTCGTTCGTATGTATTTCATCGCATTAAAAAATGCGCAGCCGAAGCCACGCACAAAAAAAACACATGAACATTTATGAAATTATTTAGTTAACATCGCAAGATTATTATACCATATCTCAATGCATTTGTTAACAAAATTTATTCGTCCTCATATACGGCTTTTTCCATTAAATCTTTCAATATACGCACTCCGCGTTCATGATGTTCTTTTCCCCCTGTTGAATAACAATACTTTGTCAGTATTTTAAAATCATAATCCCTGTCAAACAGGTCAAGCGCAATTTTCAGCACGCATGCTCCTGTATCATAGCCGATTATATCTATCGTAGCATCCTCCGGAAACATTGAATAGTCCACAAGACCGTAGGACTGCTTCTCAATTACTTCATCAGCCTCAAATTCAAGCTCTGACGTGCCTTTTACAAGCTTATGCCAATTGTTATAACGGATAAAATTACTTTTGCCGCTGTTTACGCATTTGGTAGCTATGACCTTATCATATCCCCCTCCGCGTACTGCTTCCTTTAAAAATTTAATTATATCCTCATATTTACCGTCCTTATCCGCAAACTCTTTTTGCAAATCTACTGCAAGTAATATTTTCATGTTTATTCCTCCTTGTTTTTATAATAGTAGTTCCCACATTCACAAAATTTTACTCATTCGCATAGTATAATAATGCGGAGGAGGTGACTTATATGTTCAGACAGCGTAAACGCAGATGCAGAAGACGCAGAAGATTTTTCCCATTTTTCTTCTAATCATAAAAACACAGACGGGAAATAACCCGTCTGCTACATAACCTATTCAATAAATTTAATATTAACATCTCCCATGTCAACACTTACATCAAGTCTGTTTTGCCCCCCTGTGCGGTTCTCTATATTTTTATCACCCATGTCAAGCTCTGCATTTATTGTATATTCCTCTTCTTTTCCGACAATTGTACCTTTGACATCTCCGCAGTCATTATCAAAACTTATGTTCTTTCCCTTAATTCTGTCAAAACGTATCTCGCCAAAGTCACATTCTGTTTTAATATCAGCAGTCACATTTTTAAGCTCAACATCTCCGCAGTCACTTGTTATATCGACACTTTCTGCCGCTACATTGTGTATTTTCAATCCACCGTAATTCAGCTCACAGTCTAAATTCTTATATTTTCCTCCCTCAACTGATGCCGCACCGGCGCTTGCCTTAATACTTACATCTGTAATGATATTTTCAGGAACCTTGACTTCCATTGTATAGCATGAATGACGGTGAATATCTATGTTTAAAATTCTGTCAAACCAGTTTTCGCGCCAGTTTTTAGTATAAAATTCATCATTCTGCTTTACAATAAGCGCGCCGCCTTCCACAGATATATTATAACGGTTTATATCACAATCAACATATTTTACTGAAATATTGTTATTTTCAGAAGGTAAAATGTTAATATCCCCATATGATGAACTGATATCTATTATATTTATTTTTTCCGTAAATTCCTTCACTACCTCCTTATCCTCATACACATGCGTCCCCTGAAGTTTCATCGCCGCCGCGCCCGATATCGCTGCTCCTGCAATAACACAGCAGCCTGCTGTAATAAGTACAATGTTTCTTACTGTCATTTCTGCTCACTCCCCTTTTTTATAAATGAATTTTTAACCGCTCTTGCTAAAAATACCGTAAACTTTATAACAAGTCTTGCGCTCCATACTGATATATAAAACATAAATACCGCCAGTCCCGCGCATAAAAGTGCCAGTCCAAACGCAAATATCGCTTTTACGGGTCTTGCAAATGCCATAATCGGTGCAAGTATTATCATTGCCACAGCTGACAGGGCAAGCGCGGCAAAGACGGCAAACAACGATATTATAACTGACCATACTGTAATATAAATCGAAAGCAATATTGCAAATATTGCAATTAAAATCGGCAGCCACACAGGTGAACCTACTATAATAAGTACAACAGCTCCTACGCTGATATTACGTTTTTTTACATCTGCCGTAACGAATTTGCGTATAGGCGTTTCATTTATCACCCTTTCCGCTATTTCCCCGACTGCGTCAAAGCTGCTTATAATTTCGCTTTCTTCTTTACCGTCCTCAACTGCGTCATCTATTATTTCCGCATAATAATCAACCGTTTTTCTTACTTCCTCCTGCGGCAATCCTGAAAGAGCTGAAGTAAGCTGCTTTAAAAATTCCTGCTTATTCATTATCATTGACCTCCTTAATAAATTTATAGACATTCATAACGTCCTGCCATTCATTCAAAAAATCGCGTATTTTATCCTCGCCAGCTTTTGTTATCCTATAATATTTC
>CAJTUY010000067.1:0-4964 GCA_910579415.1 uncultured Clostridia bacterium
TATTAGCATATGCTGCAAGCTTTCTCTCAATAGCTTCCTTTCGGTTATGGTTACGCGCCGCACCGGTCGGGGCGGTAAATCCCACAAGCTCCAGAGGACGCCAGAAATAACGTACCAGAAATCTTGCCGCCGGCCATACGGTATCATTTAAAAAACTTCCCTGATGACCATGTACAAGAAGTATTTTTCGTTTACTCCTGATATCCTCCAGCACAAGTCCTTCAGGCATCTCTATTCCCGGAAACAAATGACATTCACTGCCCTCACAGTAAAAATTCTTAAATCCTTTTTTTGCTACACGTTTGCTGCGCTTCACTATATCATGATTGCCGTACAGCATACGCAGACGGTTTTCATCATAAAATTTAGACATTATCCAAAAAATATCACTGTGAACCTCAATAATGGGCTGTATTTTCCTGTTCTCCCACAGTTCATCACCATCACCAAGCTCAATATAGCTGTAACCGTTTCTGTAATAATATTCCAGTGCCGCAAAGTATAATGTCTGATTCGGGGTGAAATTATCTCCCGTATTCCCCTGCCCTCTGTGGCAGTCACTCATAATTATAAACTTTGAACGCTCATCAAACGGTATTACCTCTGCGGTGTTATATACACACCGCAGTTTTCGTGCAGTTGCTGACATTTTAGAAGTCTTTTTCGTCACACTCATCGTATAAATCCGTAACCTTCATAGATGTGTGACGACATTCATCATACGGGTCACAGCAACAGCAATCACATTCACAGCATGGTGGTTCAGGTTCGCAGCACGGCGGCTCGGGTTCACAACAAGGCGGTTCAGGCTCGCAGCATGGCGGCTCAGGCTCGCAGCATGGCGGTTCAGGCTTGCAACAAGGCGGTTCAGGCTCGCAGCATGGCGGTTCGGGTTTACCGTGAATAAGCTTTATCAGCCATTTGAATGCTTCAAAGAACCCTTTTGCATAAAGCGAATTTAACATAAATTCATACAACTCGGGTACAAACGATTTTATATATTCAAGCTTATCTAACGTATCGTCATATTTTCCTGTCGCAAAACGATATGCCGCACAGTTATTTTTATTTATAAGCTGCACTGTATCCTCCTGTATTCCTGCCTGTGTATGAGGCTGAGGCGAATGAGGCACTGTATATTTAATCTTGACAGTACCGCGTCTTGAAGTAAATTCTTTTCTGCTGTAACCTGCCGCTATAAGCGCATCCGTAAAGCACTTTGCCATTTTCTCATCAGGAAAACTGATTTTGGCATTCATAGTAAGTACGTCCTTCTGCGAAAATTCACCCAACTTAAACGCAGTAAGCCACCAGTGATGCGCGCTTCGCTTTAAAAGCTTCTTACCGTTCTTATACAGCACAAAGGACATATCAAGCTGCTCCGCATCACTTATCGGCTCATAAAATGTGCCTGTAAAACGCTCAGATTTAATATCCTCACGCTCGGTATTATAAACTCCTATTTCAGCTCCGGTAGTAATTCCGTACTGCCCCTTCCACAATTCTATAAGCCAGCGCTTTCCGTTATATGAAAAGGTTATAGGCTCGCAATCCATTATCATATTAAAAAACGGCGAACCTTCGTCATACAGACTGCAATATCCTGCCTCACGCTGAGGGCAATTTCTGAGCGAATAAAAATAATCATTTTCAAGGTCATATGCAAATCCTGCTGTTTTCAAATCTTTGTTTATTTCGTCAAGCTGCTGAATCTTATTGGGATTAGGCTTGAATTTTTTCATTCTTACAAAAAATACAACGCCTATCACTGCCAGTACAAGCACTACTGACGCAATTATAATATATTTTAACATAAAAAATCCTCCTTAATTACTATTTTTCTAAAATATACTATTCAAACAAATGCAAAAATGTGATACACTTAAATCAATCAAAATTTTTTGAACCAAACGGCGCGCTCATGTATCTAATTAGTGTAAAAACAAAAACGCGTTTAAGTTTTTTCACAGAAAGGTAAATTCCAATGAACAAAGAAAAATTTGCAAGCGAGGTTCTTAATGCCGAAAGCACAATGTATCATGTCGCAAAATCCATTTTAATCTGCGACAGTGACTGTGAGGACGCTGTGCAGGAGGCGGTTTTAAAAGCTTTTACAAAGCTTCACACCTTACGTGAGGAAAAGTATTTTAGAACATGGCTTATAAGAATACTCATCAACGAATGTTACAGGAATAAAAAAGCTAATTCCAGAATTATTCCGTTTCATGAATATGCAGACTCTCAGCCCGCCGGAAATGACGATTACTCTTATCTTTATTCCGCAGTTATGCAGCTTAAAGAGTCGATAAGAATAGTGATAGTGCTGCATTACATAGAGGGTTATTCCGTAAATGAAATAGGACAAATATTGAAAATACCGGCAGGAACAGTGAAAAGCCGTTTATATTCAGGCAGAAAATTGCTTAAGGAGGAGCTTAAAGATGAAAAATTATAATTGGAAAAATTCCTTTCCCGAGCCATCACAGGAATTTCACGAAAAATTGTGTCACACACTTGACAATTTAGAAGTAAAGGAGAAGGGTAAAATGAAGAAGTTTACATTCAAAAAAGGTTTAATTATTGCAGCGGCGGCTGTATTGGTTATAGGTAGCGCGGCGATTGCGACGCAGGGTACAACGAGGGTTGTTACTGGCTCGTCGTGGGCAGTTCCGACATACAAGGAAATCCCGTCGGCGGAAAAGCTTGAAAAGGATATCGGCATAACTCCGAAAGTATTATCAAAATTTTCAAACGGCTACACGTTTGAGAGCGCGACAAAGGTAGATAATGCTATTGAAGACCTCGTGGACGGCTCTAAAAGAGTTGTTGTTGTCGAAAACGGAAAAGAACAAAAATTCAAGTCCCTATCAATCAAGTACAAAAATGGAGATGACAAAATAACTCTTGACGCTGAGCCGGCGGACTTTGATATCGAAACAAAAGCATCTGAAGCAGAAAACTATAACGGCATATCAATCGGCTATACTGCCTTTACAAATAAATTTGTGCCGGGCAACTATCAGCAGACCGAACAGGATATAAAGGACGAGGCAGAGGGTAAATATGTATTCTCTTATGGCACTGACGATATTGAAATACACGAGGTTCAGGGTGTAACGTGGATTCAGGACGGCATTAAATATCATATTAACGCAATGGATTCTCCGCTTAACGAACAAGAGTTAATTGATATAGCCAAAGAAATCATTGATTTTAAATAACTTTCCGCGCCGCTGCTTAAAGCAGCGGCTTTTTTCAGTGAAATAAATTTATAAATTATTTATCATTTTTTTATAAAATCTTTAGACTATTTTTATACAATAAAATCAATACATACAAGGAGGCTTTAATGATGAAAAAAAGAATACTTTCAGCTATATGTACGGTAATAATGATGTTAAACCTTTCATTTACTGCCGTACTTGCAGATAACAGCGCATTTGAACTGATAGGCACACAAAAAAGTGAGAACTTAGGTGGTACTGTATACCGCTACAAGCACAAAAAAACAGGCGCGGACGTTATCTACAACGACAACGGTTCAGACAAACGTCAGTTTGTACTCGGCTTTAAAACGCCGCCCATTGACAGCAAGGGCGCCAACCACGTTCTTGAACACGCGCTCTTCTGTGGCAGTGAAAAGTACCCGACAAAAAACATTATGCACTACATTCAAAACGGTACTTCCTCGCTTATCCTAAACGGATTAACCGCTGACGACTGTACATATTATTTCATTCAAACAGCAAACCGGACCGAATACTACAATATGATTGACGTTTATATGAACGGCATATTCCACCCTCTTTTCCTTACTGATGAAAACATTTTCCTTCAGCAGGGTATAAGAATTGAATACGCAGTATAACGGAGTTGTATATAACGAGCTGAGAATTAAAAATCTTAATACCGAAGAAAATTCCGTTAATTTCCTTTCCGATAAATTATACAGAGCTATTTACGGCGATACTACCCCTTCTTTCAGTGCAGGCGGTGAGCTTGACGAGATAAAAAATCTTACATATGACGATTTATTAAGGGTTTACAACACTTTTTATATTCCGTCAAACAGTATGACGTATATTGCAGGAAATCAGGATATAGACGAAACTCTTGATATTCTGGACGGCTTTTTCTCGGAGAACACCTCAAAAGCGCCCGATATTTCCTTTGAGGATACCAGACAAATTCCTGATAACAAGATACAGGAATACAATGTTAATGAAAACACCAAAACCGTTGATATAGGATTTATGTTCTCCGGCGTTCCCGCGTCGGCTGAACCTATGGACAGATACGCAAATGAAATAGTATACGATATTATCCGCCAGAAAATGGAGGATAAAGGGTACTCAAATATGTACACCTCCGGCGGAAGTACAGGCGGCGTAACAAATCTTGCACTGATGATTTCGCAAGTCCCCAAAGAGGATACGGACAAGGTAATCTCCGACTACAACGCGGTTCTTGCAGACCTTGACGAAAACGGCATTGATGACAGCGATATTGACGAATATACAAACAATGACGACAGGTTCTTTTTTCAGAATTTTGACCGTGTGCTGATAGGACTTCTTTACAAGGATAATCCGCTCGCATATACAGAGATAAACGCAATGCGCGAATATTTCAAGTCGCACAAAGAATATTTTACGGGGCTTTTGAAAAAGTACTTCACAGAAAATCCATACAGCGTCACTGTAATTTCTGGTAACGGAGCTTTCGGCGCAGAGGACAGCAGCGTAAACGTCAGCCAAGACGAGCTTGAACAGATAAAGCGTGACACGGAGGCATTCCAAAAATGGAACGATGAGGAGGATGACCCTTCAGTAATCGCCAAAATACCGTTTCTCACGCTTGACGAAGTGAAAGACGCTCCTCAAAAAGCAGCTCCGTCTTATGAGGAACAAAAAGGCATAGACTTCTATTTTACCGATGACAGCAAGGCTTCAAGCTCTCCTACT
>CAJTUY010000067.1:4992-6679 GCA_910579415.1 uncultured Clostridia bacterium
GATTTAGATTATGTTACGCTTATGTTCGGCTTTATTCAAAGTCAGGCTGAAAAAGCTGAGCTTGAATGTTATATGGGAGTTTTGCCGTTTGAAAACGCAACCAACTCGCAGGAACTAAATCCTCATTTCATTATAGGACTGGTGGGCAAAAACAAACCAAAATGCCTAAGCGAGTTAATATCATTCCTGCAATCCGATAATCTGTGGAATGAAAACGATTTAAAAGAATACATAAAAAACACACCCTCAAAAATTTTGCAGAGTTACTACGACCCTTATTTTCTAAGCGGAGAATTAAAAGACTCTGCGCTGTCGGCAAGCGGAAACTTCTTTTCAATAATTCCTGCAAACACTATTGTTAAAGGCTCGCCGCACTACTGTCATTTTCTGCAAAATCTTGACCTCAATAACTCGAAGGCAATAATATCAAAGATGGAAGCTATGGCCAACAATATAATTCTCAACAACAAGCCGACTGTCGAATATATCGGTGAAAACAGCGAATATGAAATATTCAAAAATACTGTAACCGAACTTTTCGCGGACGGCAGTAAGAGAAACAATGCACCTATACTTTTGTCGATAGGTTATTACAGCGCGGCAACTGTAACAAAATTAGCCGATGCAAACCATTTTATGCTTGCAGGTCAATATGAGCAAAGTGAGTATTCGGGTAAAATGGCGGTTCTCGGGAAGGTTCTTTCAACCAAATACATAACTCCCACAATGCGAGGCAAGCACGGCGCATACGGCAGTAACATAACCTTCCGTGATGACGGCGGAATGGTCTCCGCTGTTACGGGACTGAACGATATTGACTTTACTCTTGAAATATGGCAGGGTATGGGAGATTTCCTGCGCAACCTTAATATGACTCAAAATGAACTTAATTCGTTTATTGTTTCCGCTGTGCAGGATTTTGACGAATGGGATTATCTGACAAGCGAATACGGAGCAGAAACGGCGCTGAAACATAAAAATGCAGAGGATTGCGGCAAAATCAGAAACGAAATGCTCAATACTACCGTTAAAGACATTAAGGACTACGCCGATTTTGTCGACGAGCTTGTATCGCAAAAAAGAGTGTTCGCCGTACTCGGTCAGCAGGCGGCAGACAATGCTGAATTTGACTTCGCATACTACGGCAATGCGGACACACTTGATATAACGCCGCGTCTTACAAGACACCCTAAGGGATACATAAACGGCAGAAGCAATACCGTTTTTGCTCCCGATGATAACGTTACACGCGCCGAAGCTGCACTCATCGTATCACAGCTTACTGCGGACACACGCAAGCCGCAGAGAGAAAACTCCTTTAAGGATATTACCGTTAACTCTTGGTATACAGGAGCAGTAGCTTCACTTTGTGAAAAGGGCATCATGTCAGGTTATGAAGGAAATTTATTTAAACCCGAGCAGCCTATCACGCGCGCAGAGCTTAGCGCAATACTTGCCAAATTCATATTTAACGGTAACAGCGAGTTACAATCAGCGTACAGCGATGTAAACGGAAATATGTGGTATGCAGACAGTATGGCGAAGATGATAAACGCAGGCTATATAAGCGGCTATGATGACAGTACACTGCGTCCTGATGCATATGTAACACGCGCTGAAATGACCTCGATTATAAACCGAATGATTAACCTTAAATCAGATATCAGTTTAGAAAATCCGTTTTCCG
>CAJTUY010000067.1:6689-7014 GCA_910579415.1 uncultured Clostridia bacterium
ACTTTAAAGTGCCGGGTTTTTACATACTTAAATTATTGTCTTGTAAGGTAATTATAAATTATAACCGCGCTTTCCGCACGTGTAATTTCACGCTGAGGGTTAAAGTTTCCGTCACCGTTACCCGATACAATTCCCATTGCATTAAGCAGCGCAATGTATCCTTTATACTGCGTTACATCCTTAAACGGTGTAACGTAGATACTGTCATACTTCGCGAACTGCTCCGCTCCGATAGCGCGTATAAGATATACAGCCGCCTTTTCACGCGTTACAATTGCGTCATCGTCACGCTCTTCCTCTGACAGGATATTTTGTCGTATTGCTG
>CAJTUY010000068.1:0-4192 GCA_910579415.1 uncultured Clostridia bacterium
GATGCATTTAAGCCGTTTCTGCGAGGAGCTTATTCTGTGGTCAAGTCACGAATTTTCATTTGTGGAAATGGACGATGCCTTCTCGACAGGCTCGTCAATTATGTCGCAGAAGAAAAATCCTGATGTTGCAGAGCTTATACGCGGTAAAACGGGACGTGTATATGGTCACCTAATCGGACTTTTAACTACTATGAAGGGTATTCCTCTTGCCTATAACAAGGATATGCAAGAAGATAAAGAACCTATTTTTGACGCTCTTGATACAGTAAAACTATGTATTCCCGTATTCTGTGATATGATTGCAACAATGACAGTAAAAAAAGACAATATGCTTAAAGGTTCAAGAGGCGGCTTTACAAACGCTACCGATGTTGCAGACTATCTTGTAAAGAAAGGACTTCCCTTCCGCGAGGCGCACGCCGTTGTAGGCAGAATGGTATTTTACTCAATAGAACATGACAAGGCGCTTGATGACCTGACTATGGAGGAATTTAAAGGATTTTCAGATATAATAGAAGACGATATTTATACCGCAATAAGTATGGAAACCTGTGTGAATGACCGCAAGGTTACAGGCGGTCCTGCAAAAGAAATTGTTGAAAAAGCAATAAAAAAAGCAAAAGAATTTATACATCAGCAATAATACAAAAGAGCAGTCGCAATGACTGCTCTTTCTTAATATTTTCTTTTTACTATCATATAACAAATCCAGTATATAAGTACCAGAGTACACAATGCATACGCTATTATTTGCCCTACAAATTCCATATGAATTGCATATAATACCATTATTGCGGCTCCTGCAAGTATTACATATATACCAAAAGTCATACTGCGGGCTTTTTCCCAGAGCATTATATTGCGTTCGTCCTTTTCTGCAATTTCACGCTGTTCCATTCTGTCCTTATTGTTTATTAACCTTATATACTGTATAATCCTCACAACACCACAGACCGTAAATGCCGCTCCAAAACAGTAGCTCATTTCATTATCTGCACTTCCTGTCAATTGCAGCAGGATAAGCACTACGCCTATAAGCACATATCCTATTGCATAATGTAATCTCGTTCTTAATTTCTTTTTATAGTCCATTTTATTCATTCTCCTTATCTTCATCAAATATAAATAAGTCCTCAATCGTTACGCCGAAATATTTAGCCAGTTTATGCGCAAGCTGTAATGACGCATTATATTTTCCGTTTTCAAGCGAAATAATAGTCTGACGCGTTACTCCAACCGCCTTTGCCAAATCATCCTGTGTAACTTTGTTATTTTTTCTAAATTCCTTTACTCTTACATTCAAAAAATCACCTCCGCAATTATGTATAGCATGCTTTACATTTTTATTATAGCATACATTTTAAAAATGTCAAGTGTATTTTACATTTTTATTTATATTTTTTCTATTGCGTTTTTTACTGTTTTTTTATATAATATTAGGAGTAAATATATCGGGAAGGATTTTTCTAATGAAAACAGCAGCTTTTTATACACTTGGATGTAAAGTTAATCAATATGAAACGGAGGCAATGTCTGAGCTTTTCCAAAATGCAGGATATGATATCTGTGATTTTAACAACAAAGCAGATATCTATGTTATAAATACCTGTTCCGTTACAAATATGGGTGACAGAAAATCCCGTCAGATTATAAGACGAGCCAAGAAAACAAACCCAAACGCTATTATTGCCGTTACAGGCTGTTACGCACAGACTGCGGCTGATGAGGTACTTGCAATTGAAGGTGTAAATCTTGTAATTGGCACTAAGGACCGGAAAAACATTGTTTCTCTCGTTGAAAATCTCGAACCTGAAGAAAATATAAACCATGTGTCGGATATTATGTCAAACCACGAATTTGAGGAACTGCATATAAATCGATATTCTGACAGAACACGCGCTTTTATAAAGGTACAGGAAGGCTGTAATCAATTCTGTTCATATTGCATCATTCCCTATGCTCGCGGTCCTGTAAGAAGCCGTCCGATTGGTGAGGTGCTTGCGGAGGTTCGCGAACTTGCTGCAAACGGCTTCAAAGAAATAATTCTTGTCGGTATTCATATTGCTTCTTACGGCATTGACCTTGACGATATTACTCTTGCTGATTTAATTATTGCCGTTGATAAAATAGAAGGCATTGAGCGTATACGTCTATCGTCAATTGAGCCTATGACACTCAATCGGGATTTTATAAACAACATAAGTTCTGCAAAAAAGCTTTGTCACCACTTTCATATTTCACTTCAATCAGGCTGTGACGAAACACTTAAAAGAATGAACAGAAAATATACCACAGAACAATTTGCGGAAATTGTACGCGGACTGCGTTCTTCATTCAGCGATGCTGCGATTACAACAGATATTATGGTAGGTTTTCCCGGCGAAACCGAAACAGAATTTAATAAAACCGTTGATTTTGTGCGCGACATTGCGTTTGCAGACGCACACGTATTCCAGTATTCTCCACGCAGAGGCACCCCTGCCGCAAAACGCGGCGGACAAATATCTCCTGAAATCAAAGAAATGCGAAGCAAAATAATAATTGACGAAACAAAAAAGACACGCGATGAATTTCTTAAGCATTTTATAGGAAGGACTATGCGCGTTCTATTTGAACAGCCTGTAAACGGAGGATTCTTTGAGGGTAAAACCGATAACTACATAACCGTCTATGTAAAAACTTCCGAAAACTTAAATGACGAGTTTCGCAATGTTCTTATTGAAAAAACGTTGGACGGCATAGCTTACGGTAAAATCATAAAAAAATAACTGCCATAAAAGCAGTTATTTTTATTGCTTATGCACCAAATGTCTGTAAAGCATCCTGAAGCCACCATTCACCAATATCAAGCGCTTTATACAAATTGTCGCGCTCGGCTTTACGGTAAACCTGACCTTTGCCCAATTCGCCTGTATTATCCATAAGCTGTATCTTAATCTTTGAAGATGACTGAATATCCTTATTCTTTGTAGTTTCAACTATATCAAGTGCAAGAATTAGTTTATCCTCAAGATTTCCGTAGTAAATCCTGTCACCGCACTTTAACAGTGGTTTACCCTTATATGTCAGTATTTTCTTTTTCTTTACTGCTGCCATTTCCAAATCTCCTCTCTATTTTACTAATTCACAGCCCTTTTTTACTGCCTCCATATTCATTTCAACCAGTGATTGCTTGCTCTGAGGAAGTGACTTTTTCATCGTTTCCTCGATTTCATCAATCGTAAATACCCCTGTCTTTTTCAGAACCGCACCTAACATTACCATATTTGCCAATCCGCGATTTCCGCCTTCGTCAGCAACACGGGTTGCTTCTATATATACAGGTTTTATATCATCACGCTGAACTTCACGGTCAACCAACGACTTATCAACAAAAACATATCCGCCTTTTGCAACCGTATCTTCAAATTTATCCAGTGACGGTTTATTCATCACGACAAGCAAATCAGGACGAGTTACAATTGGCGAGCCAATCGGCTTATCATCAATTATAACATGGCAATTGGCTGTACCACCGCGCATTTCGGGTCCGTATGACGGAAGCCATGACAGCTTCTTACCTTTCAGCATCGCCGCAAACGCAAGCATTTTCCCCGTAAACAGTATTCCCTGTCCTCCAAAGCCTGCAAGAATAATTTCACAATTTTCCATTACTCATTTCCCTCCCCGATGTCCTTGAATACTCCAAGAGGATAATACGGTATCATTTCTTTCCTTAATCTTTCCATAGCTTCTACCGGCGTCATTCCCCAGTTGGTAGGACATGTTGACAACACCTCTACAATGGAAAAGCCTTTTCCCTGAAGCTGATATTCAAATGATTTTTTAATTGCTTTTTTAGCTTCCTTAATATGCTGTACAGAATCGGTAGATACTCTTGCAATATATGCAGGTCCGTCAAGCGTAGCGAGCATTTCGCAAATTCTTACAGGATTACCCTGAGTCTTTGTGTCACGTCCGTACGGAGATGTCTGCGTTACCTGTCCTGGCAGTGACGTAGGCGCCATCTGCCCGCCTGTCATGCCATAAATCGTATTATTGATAAAGATAATAGATATATTTTCACCGCGTGTTGCAGAATGTACTGTTTCAGCCGTACCGATTGAAGCCAGGTCACCATCACCCTGATATGTGAATACAAAGCTATCCGGAAGCGACCTCTTAATGCCAGTCGCTACCGCAGGCGCTCTTC
>CAJTUY010000068.1:4202-6562 GCA_910579415.1 uncultured Clostridia bacterium
ATCAAAATAATCATGAGCAGTAACAGCACAGCCAACAGGTTCAACAGCTATTGTTTTGCCTTGTATTCCAAGCTCGTCTATAACCTCACATACAAGCTTATGAACAATACCATGCGAACAGCCGGGACAATAATGGAAGGTAACATCTGTCAATGATTTTGGTTTCTCATATATAGTTTTTGACATCTTACTTTACCTCCTTCAAAATGTCCTTAACCTTTTTTACAACTTCATCAGGAGTAGGAATTACACCGCCTGTACGTCCCAAAAAATACACCGGCGTACTGCACTCGCATGCAAGCTTAATATCTTCTACCATTTGTCCGGTACTCATCTCAACTGACAAAAATGCTTTGGGATGTACTGTCTTATATACCTTTTCAGGAAACGGCCACAAGGTAATCGGTCGTATAACTCCAACCTTCATTCCTTCATCCCTAAGCTGTTTTACAGCCGTTTCAACTACTCTTGAAGTTATTCCGTAGGATGATATAATAACATCTGCATCTTCTGTATCATGAGCTTCATAACGCTGAATCTCTTTTTTTACAACGTCGTATTTTTCCTCGCGCTTCATTACTTCATTTTCAAGCTCATGCGCATCAAGAAACAGAGTCTTTACAACATTTTTTTCGCGTTTATTCTGAGTTCCTGTTACTGCCCATGTTTTTTCGGCATAAACAGGTTCCGGCATGGAACTGAAATCAACGGGTTCCATCATCTGTCCAAGTGTTCCGTCGCCTAAAATCATAGCGGGTATCCTGTACTCTTCCGACAGATTAAATGCATCCGCCGTAAGGTAAACAAGCTCCTGTACGCTGTTTGGAGCAAGAACAATCAGATGATAATCTCCATGTCCGCCTCCGCGCGTAGCCTGAAAATAATCCGACTGCGCAGGCTGTATACCTCCCAGTCCCGGACCGCCGCGTACTATATTCACTATAACACACGGCAAGTCTGCCGCCGCTATATAGCTTATTCCCTCTGCCTTTAAGCTTATTCCCGGACTTGATGAACTTGTCATAGCCCTTACACCTGCTGAAGCAGCGCCATACACCATATTTACAGCCGCAAGTTCACTTTCAGCCTGTAAAAATACACCGCCGATTTTAGGCATTTTCTTTGCCATATATGCCGACAGCTCTGTCTGTGGAGTAATCGGATAACCGAAAAAGTGTCTGCATCCGGAACGAATTGCCGCTTCACCGATTGCTTCATTGCCTTTCATTAAAACCTTCTCGCTCATTCTAATCCTCCTCTATGCGTATAGCCGCGTCAGGACACATTGCAGCGCAGAACGCACAGCCTATACACTGGCTTTCATCAATAATTTCAGCAGGTCTGTAACCTTTTTTATTCATTTTATCCTTTGATATTTGCAGTATTTTTTTCGGACATGCCTTAACGCAAAGTTCACAGCTTTTACAGCGTTCGTCATTAACTATGACCCTTTTCACCAAAATCAGTTCCTTTCAGATAAATTTATTGCTTTTCCCATGGTTTACGAATGTAAATTTCCATTTCAAAGCCCGTATCCCTTAAATTATCAGGGATACCGTAAAGAGCGGTTTTAAGACCGCAGTTTTTTTCAATTTTAATTCCCAGTTTTGCTGACAGTTTTTCTATTTCGGTATAATCTGACATTAAAGTATTTTCGTCTGTATTATCTGCAAGATTGGTATTGTTGTAAATATCAGTAAATTCCAATCTTGAAGCCTTTTCTATACGTGAAGCTATTTCCTCTAACTCCTCAGTTGTCTGAGTAAGCGGACGCTTCGTATTTACAACAAAGTGCATTTCATATCCAAGCTTATCAAAATAGTTTTTATACTGTCCCAACGCAAATGCGCCGTCATCATCACCACCGACATCAAATATCACAACTGAATCAGAATTATCAAACACGCTTAAAATATCAAGCGGTACTGTCGGCATATCAAGATTAGACGAAGCATACGCATTTGCAATAACCTTTATACCCTTTTTTTCAAGAATATCACGCGCATCGTTGGTTCTGAAATAAGGATTCACTATATCAAAGTCAACAATCACGACTTTCTTCCCCCTAACACGCTCTTTTATTGCAAAATTTAAAGCCACTTCAGTTTTGCCGCTTCCAAAGTGACCTGAAAATATATTTATTCTATGTTCCATTGTTTTTCCTCTATAACATTATTATACCACATTTATTAAACAATTTCAACAATTTCGGGATATTTATTTTTATAATTTTACTATGTTTTTCACACAACATCTGTTAAATTATTCTTTTTCATAAATAAATCTATCTAATTTTTCTGCTATTTCTATATTTTTACAGCCTGCTATATACCCCGTAAGTGTCGCCGCAACCGGAAGTA
>CAJTUY010000069.1:0-4507 GCA_910579415.1 uncultured Clostridia bacterium
TACAGAATTTAATGGGCGGCAATGTAGCGGTTCGTGAAATAGTGATAATGTTTTACATAGCGAACGAGGGTATTTCAATACTTGAAAATGCGGCGGTGATTCTGCCGCAAATGCCCGAAAAACTAAAAGATATACTGTTGCAGTTAAGGGGTGATGATAAATGAATATAAATAAAAAACAGATTGCATATAACCGTTCCATAAGGACAAGCAGTATAAAATATATTGTTATACACGATACGGGCAACACAGGAAAAGGCGCAAATGCAGAAAGCCATTACAAATATTTTAACGGCGGCAACAGGGGGAGCAGCGCAGATTTTTTCGTTGATGATGTACAGGCATTACAGGTTAATGATTACACACGGTATTATACTTGGCATTGCGGTGACGGTCACGGTAAGTACGGCATTACCAATAATAACAGTATAGGCATAGAAATATGTATCAATTGTGACGGAGATTACAGCAAGGCATTTGAAAATGCGGTACAGTTAACAAGACAGCTTATGTCGGAACTGCATATTGATATTAACCACGTTGTACGGCATTATGACGCAAGCCGTAAGAATTGCCCTCAGAGTATGAGCGGAAACGATTGGGCGTGTTGGAGAGAATTTAAAAGACGATTAACAGAAACGGAGGGATTAACAATGGGACAGTATGAGGAACTAAAACAGGAAATTGAGGATTTAAAAACTGAGATAAAGAAAAATAGCGAAGCAAACGGCGGCACAATGATTTATAACTATGTTGATGAAAATATGCCTAAGTGGGCGCGTGAACCTGTACAGGGACTTGTTGATAAAGGTATTCTTGCAGGTACAGGCGAGGGCTTGGGATTGAATAATATCAAATTGTGGACTTGTGTAATGCTTTATAGAGTAATAAAGTTCATAGGAAAAATGATTAATGTGAAAATTTGAAATGAGAAGGGTGACTATTGTCACTCTTCTTTTGGTTTACAGGAGGGTGTAATGTGAGTTATGATGTTCGCAATAGCGTAAATAGGTTATTTAATTTTGGGTCAGGTGATGGCGACAGTAATATAAAGAATAAAGTTAGCAGCTTATTTGGAAATAACACAGTGTCACAGCAGTCAACAAATAGTTTTAATCCATTTGTAAATAAAAAGACTGGCAACCTCATAAATCCATATGCTGATTATCAACCAGTACTGAATAATGAGAAAACAAATAATAAAGTTAAAGAATGGATTTCTAATGCAACTGGACTAAGTCCATCTAATATTAATTCGAACAATGAGAAAAGTAATCAAGGTATAGAAAACGGATATTCTTCGTTTAATTCTATGCTTGACAGCAGTTCGTTAGGCAGTTTGGATATAGCAACCCAACTGCCTAAATTATCTACTGGGCAAATTGCAAAGATTATCAACACTCATTTTAAAAATAGTCCTGTTATTTCGGAAAATGACGCACAGGGTATATATAATGCACAGAAAACAACAGGAATGAGCGCGCTTGCGATTCTTGGAATAGGTGCACTTGAAAGTGGTTGGGGTACAAGCAATATAGCAAAAAAGACAAATAATATATGGGGATATGGAGCTACCAATATAAATCCTGAAGGAAACGCACATAGATATAGTCAGATGTCAGACGGCGCAACACAGTTTGCTTCTGAGTTTATGAAAACTTATTATAACGGCTATGGTGCAAAGTCAATTAATTCCGCAGGTACAGGTGCGAATCCGAAAGGAATGGGGTATGCATATACTGACGGTGGTACAATAGATACTTCTTGGGCTACGCAGGTAAATAATATTATGGGTACGCTTTATAATACGGCAAAAGGCGTATCGGGGAAGAATGTTAACATAGGGAATCAGGGAATGTCCAAGGGTCAGCAGCTTGTTAATGCAGCAAAACAATATTTAGGAGTTCCTTATGTATGGGGCGGTACTTCGTCAAATGGTGTTGATTGTTCAGGGTTGGTTCAGCTTGCGGCAAAGGCTTGCGGTATAGATATTCCGCGTGTTACTTATGACCAGATTAAAACAGGAAAAACAGTAGATAAGAATAATTTACAGGCAGGCGACCTTGTATTTTTTAAAGGGTCAGACGGCAGTGCCAGTGCGCCTGGGCACGTTGGTATGTATATCGGGAATGGACAATTTATACAGGCTCCTAAGACAGGAGATGTAGTTAAAATCAGTGATTTATCTTCGCGCAGTGATTACGTGGGCGCAAGGAGATTATATTAAGGAGGGGATTTAAATGGCTTATAATAATATACAGGCTACAGCTAATAGGATTTTGGGATTGAAAAACGATTGGAATACAGCGACGGCGGCAGGTGATAAAAATAAAGCTAATCAAATAGCAGCTAATGCACAAAATTATTATAAACAACTTAGGGACAGCGGATATGGAGGAATGGCTAATAAGTTATATGAAAGCAATTATGAACAGTCCAAAAATTATATAAATGATTATTTTGCTAAGCAGGGGAGAAGTGCCGCAAGACCATATTTATATAATCTTGGTAAAAAATACGGTCTGTCGCAAAGCGATATTGATAATGAACTATCGTTTGACAGTACAACAGGTGAGGTATCGTTCGGCGGTAAAAATATGGGTAAGCCTGCTGCAATTTCATCTGACGGCGTGTCTTATTGGGATACAGGAACATTAGATAATTCATTTAAGGACTATATATCCAGAACAGGCACATCAAGAAATGCAAATTATCTTGTAAAACAGGAAAATGACAATATCGCGCAAAAATATAATAGTCTTTATGATACATCAATGAAAGATTATCAGGATTTAAAAGAAACCAATCCTTTTGAAACACCAGAAGGCAAAGCTATCTTGGGGAAATATGATTTATCAGCGTTGCAGGGAAGAGATAACACTCTTGCGACGGGTGCTGCGTCTAACGGAGGCAATGTTGACAGTTATAGTGCTGCAAATGCAATGCGTCAGCAAGCCTCTTTATATTCTATCGGGCAACAAGCGGTGATGGACGCATACAACAGTAAAATGACAAATGCAAATACAAAGCTTGAAAATGCCAGACAATTACTTTCAGATATGGGTGTTAATATAAGCAGAGTGGCGGCAGATAATGAAACTGCATTAAATAATCAGGTTTCTAATAATCCATACTTTAATTCAGACGGCACGCTTAAAAATGTTGACAATGTTGATTATGCGGCAATTATTGAAAATGCCCAGGCAAAACTGGCGAATACGACGGACCCGTCCGAAAAGGCTAATCTTGAAGCCACAATTAAATATGCAAGACAGGCTCGTGTGCATAAAATACTTAATAATCCAGCATACAACAAATATATTGATACAATGGTTACTCCCGAAGTTGAGGAAACGGAAAACGCACGTCAGTTTAATAAGCAAATTGATAGCTCTGAAAAAATGGCTCTTGCGGGATATGAACACGAGGATAAACTGCTTGCAAATAAAAATCAGCAGGAAAAAGATATGGCAAATATAAATAATCAGGCAAAAATTGACGCATATAACGCTGAGGCAGATGCTACAATTAAGGCGAGTGAGGCAGCTTATGATATTGAACAACGTAAGATTGCAGCAGCAGATGAAAGAGCGGAGCGTTTATCCGCTAAAGGATATAAAACCAATAATTTAAATGCAGATTTATCAAATGTAAAAATTGCCAATAATACCGATATGTATGGTAGATATGTGGTAAACGGAAGTTATTATACCGCGGAAGAAATAGCAAGAGGCTTACAGGATGGTACGTTCTATTATAAGGACGAAGGTAATGGAAAAATAGGGATATACTCAAACACAGGCGAGTTTATAGGATAACAGGAGGCAGCTATGGCAGAAAAAAGTCAAAAAACATTAAATAATGAATTAATAACAAGCGTAATATCATCTGGCAGAGCTAAAAATTATAGTAATACAAGGGAACGAAAACAAGAGCGAAACGCAATAAACGATAATATTATATTTGATATAATAATGTCTGGAAATGCTACATATGACCCGTATGGTGGAGATAAAACCTCCAGAATACAACATATAAACGATATGCTTGGGAAACAACGAAATGATACTGAAGAAACATTAAATAGAGATTCATCTAATAAAGAAAATAGTTTGTTCGGGAAAACAATAAATTCTTCATTTGAAAATATTCCAAAGTATCAAGAAAAGAAAACAGACTATAGAAATAAACAGTTATCAGATTTCAAAAATAAATATGGTGTTGATGTATCAGAATTTGATGATATACAAATGTCTAAATTTGCACAGCAGAACGATTTGAAATACGGTATGAATTATCAAAGCGGTGAAAGTATTCCGTATATTACTCGTTCAGATGGTAAATCAATTGCAAAAAATACCGAACTGCGCGACGAGGCATATGCATTATATGCGTTGTCAAGAAATAATGAAACAAGAAAGAATTTAAAAAACAAAAGCAGTATATCCGACGCGGCAGGACACGCATATATAAATTCGTTAAGTTTCGGTTTAATGGACGCAAATTCA
>CAJTUY010000069.1:4571-5962 GCA_910579415.1 uncultured Clostridia bacterium
AGAACAGACCATCAAGCTCTGATATGTTTAATAAATTAAAGGAGGATAGACCCGTTGCTGCAAATATAGGCGCCGGCGCAGGTGAATTGACAAAAATGTTAGCATTAAAAGGGTTATACTCAAAGGCTATTGGTAAAAGCAGTTGGTTAAGTGCAAAGCCTGAATGGATAACCTCTGCTATAACTGACGGCTTGACTTTTGCTACAATAAACGGAGCTAATACAGCAGGTTCAGAAGGCGGTGCGAAAGATATTGCAAGAAATACGGCAATTGGAGCTATAGGCGGCAGCATAGGTAGTATGGCTTCATATGGTGTAGGTGCATTGGGTGAAAATATATTATTCAAAACAGGTTTGCAGCATAAATTAATTCCAGAAATTGCCCGTAATGCTGTAGCAGCAGGAAGTTTTTCTCTTGCTGATACTGCCTCTACATATTTTTTATATCCAGAACAGGAACGACCTACGGCAGAGGAGGTAGCTAAGAATGTAGCAGTTTCTTTTGCGTTTGCAGCAATATCAAGCGCGCTGCAATCAAAATCCATCAAGCAGGAAAGTAAACAGGCACTTGATTATGTAAATGAAAAAATGACAAGCGACTATGATAATATGCTGAAAGCCTGCAAAGTAAATGATGTTGATAGTGTAAAAAAACTTGCAAAAAATGTTGTTGATTACACGACCAAAATGGAAGAATACATTGACGGCAAAGGCTTTAAGATAGAAAATAATAGTGCGACATCAGGTACAGTGCGTGAATACCTGACAGGAAAAACAAATAAAAGCTATAAAGCAGACGGCGGAGACCGAGTTTTGGAAAAGGCTCGTTTTATAGGTCAGAGCGGTAAGGTTGAAAATATAAAAGAAAATTTGCAAACAATTCGCGGAAAAGCTAATGAATTTCTTGAAAAAGCTAATTCAATAACAACGGAACCGCAGAGAATAAACAATACTGATAAAGCAGTTCAGGGAACAGGTGTAAGCAACGCTCCATTGGTGAAATCGGCTAATATAAACGATATAGAAAAAAATATTACGATAAAAACAGACAGTAATACTCAAGTAAACACTACACAGACGATAGCAGGAAAAACGCAGGATAGTATTACGGAGAAACATTTATCACCTGCTGAAATGGCAAAAGCAGTTATAAATGAAAACAATTCCGCGCTTAAAATAAAGGATATATCTCCTCAAATAAAAGAAATCAATGATATTTTATCAAATAAAGAATTAGAAACAACACATATTGAGAAAGCGTGGGATATAGCCGAGAATATTGGAAGGAGCATTGCAGAAAATTCAAGTATAATTGAGAGTGATTTATCTGACACATATAAAGAGCTTTATAATACGCTTAGAACAACGCCTATTTCAATAAGTGATACTGAT
>CAJTUY010000070.1 GCA_910579415.1 uncultured Clostridia bacterium
AACGCATTTATCAACATTATTGTGCAATAAATCTTACTATTTTTCCAAAAAACATTATACCCGTTATATTGCAAAAGACCAATGGTTGTTATATAATACCTTCAGGGAGTGTGAAAGAGTGAAGATACGAAAATTTTTAAGTCATTTTTCTGTATATGATATGATATTTTTAATTGCCGCCGCTGTTATATTTATATTTACAGTGTTTTTTCCACCTGTACATTCTATTGCAGACCAGGGGGACTTTGAACGTGTAATGCGTCCAATCGGCATTGATTTTCCTGATGATTACTCCTTTTACGAATATGCGGTACGTTTTTTTTCTATGCGGTTTACAAAACAGGATTTGCTCCTTTATTTACCGCGTCTGCTGTTTCTCATACCGTCGACCACGTTTGTTTTTCCGTCACTGATTGTCAGAATAATATGCGTTCCGACGGGTATATTTGATATGCGAGTACTCGCAGCCGTAATATTTTTGTGGTATACAATATCCTGCTTTTTTATACTGCGCAGAATTAAAATAAAAAATTGTATTTTACATATTGCGTTTATAGGATTTTTTCTTATCGTGTTTTTCAATGGCGTTAATCTTACACTGTTTAACAGCCTGTACGGTCAGAGCGTTATGCTCGCATCCTTCGCCTCTATTGCGGCAGCGTCATTATATCTTTTTGAGAATATTCGCAATGCAACTAATTTTAAAATACTTATTTTTACAATTGCTGCTTGCCTTATGATTGATTCAAAGCTTCAATGCTTTATATTTGCGCCGTTCTTTGCCACGCTGATTATTTATGTCGGAGTCAAAAGCAGCCGCCGTACCGTATGTGTGTTATGTGCCTTCGTTATAATGTGGCACGGTGTAGGCGGATACTTTATAAACAGTATGAATACAGGCAAGGCTACGCTATACAACAGTGTATTCTACGGAATTTTAAAAGACAGCGACACACCGAAACAGGATTTAATTGAATTAGGGCTTAATCCTGAATTTGCCGCTGACAGCGGAAAGCACGCATTTCTTGATTCCTCCGAATATACTTGTCTTCCGACCGAAGAGAATTTCTATTCACAAATTTCAAATGTGACGATTATAAAATTTTATATTGCGCACCCTGCAAGACTTTTCAGAGCAATGGAAAATACAGCAAAAGACGCCTTCAGCAACAAAATCAATTTAGGCGCCTTTGAAGAAAAATACGGATTTGAACCTTACACATCATCATACCGTTTTACTCTATGGGAGGATATACGCTCACATCTGCCTCATACGCTTTTATTCATTATTCCTGTCTGGCTTGTATTCATAGCATTTACAGTATTTAAGAGAAAAAACGCTTATTTCCCTGTTATTATAACAATGCTTCTGATTGGCGCTGTACAGTTCCCTATGCCGTATATCGGCAACGGGGCGGCAGATATTTCAAAACAATTGTTTATGTTTAATATTATTTTCGACAGCTGTACAGTCATTATTATGTATTCTGCGATAAAACGGCTGGACAATTTTTTTCAAAAAAGGTATTGACATTTTATTTCCCCCATGCTATAATACAAAAGCAATTAGAAATGCGGGAGTGGCTCAGTGGTAGAGCGTCACCTTGCCAAGGTGAACGTCGCGAGTTCGAATCTCGTCTTCCGCTCCATAACAGGACAAGCATGGCTTGTCCTGTTTTATTTTCTGAAAATATTTCTGAGTTCCTCAATACCATCATCGTTTACACCTGCATAACCGATAATTACAGCATTGCTCTCTTTGTTATTTTTTAAATAATAGTCGTCCATATCATAAAGACGTATTCCCTGTTTCTCTGCTTTTTTCAAAATTTCTTTAGCTCGGCAGGTCTGCGCAACTATATGCAGTCCTGCTCTTTCACCCCTTACTGTAACATCAGGCGCACTGATTACTTCAATAACCTTATCCCGTCTTTTTTTATAAATATTTTTTACACGGCTTAAATGCCTTGCAAAATATCCCTCTGAAATAAATTTGTTCAGCGTATGCTGTTCAAATCGCGGAACCGTCGAAGAATACGACGAAAATCGTTTCATAAATTTTTTCATCATATCCTGCGGCAGTACCATATATGCAATTCTTACCGACGGCGCAAGCACTCTTGAAAACGTACTTAAATAAATAACCTTATCACTTGCGGAAAGTCCCTGCATAGCAGGTATCGGTTTTACAGAAAAGTTAAATTCGCCGTTATAATCATCCTCTATTATGTAACGATTGCTGTCCTCCTCAGCCCATTTTATAAGCTCCATGCGTCTGCCGACAGGCATTACCGCGCCTGTCGGAAACTGATGCGACGGCGTAACATATACAATATCTGACTTTGTCTTTTTTAAATCATCAGTCATCAGACCATTTTCGTCTACATCTATATAATTTATTTTTTTACCGTTGTTTCTTAAAATCGTGTTTATCTTGCCATAACCCGGATTTTCCAACGCAAACACCGCGTCATTCGCGAACAGTTCCGCCAACAGCATCGTAAGATACTCTATTCCTGCTCCCACTATTATTTGTTCGGGAGAGCAAATAACGCCCCTGTATTCATTCAGATACTTCGCTATGCTTTCTCGAAGCTCGTAATCGCCCCTTACATCACCTGTATTCAAATATTCAGGTGTTGAATACATTACCTCTTTTGACAGTTTTATCCACGTCGCATACGGAAATGATACAAGGTCAACCGTATTTGTACGAAAATCAATCCTAAAGTCCGCTACCTTTTCTTTATTCTCCTGCGCATACTCAATATTATGCGTGCCTATCGGTACATCAATGCGCCTTACATAATATCCGCTTCGCGGTTTTGCCTGCAAATAGCCCTCGTCTGTCAGTATTAAATACGCAGTTTCAACTGTATTGACGCTTATTCCAAGATATTTTGCAAGCGATTTTTTAGACGGCATCCTCTCGTTTTCTTTAATACTTTTATTTCGGATTTTTTCCGCAATATATAAGTACAACTGTTCATATAACGGTTTTTTTAAGTGCCTGTCAAGCTCTATAATAAAATCAAACATGAATCTGACCTCATAAAAAAGTTTTATTTTGACACTTTTAACAGTGTCAATTAGTGGTATAATTATAAACAATTCAAAATTAAAAGTCAATATTTTAGGAGGAATTTATTATGAGTACACAATTCGAACTTAACAAAAATCTCGCGCAAATGCTTAAAGGCGGCGTAATTATGGACGTTACTACCCCTGAACAGGCAAAAATTGCTGAGGATGCAGGCGCCTGCGCCGTTATGGCGCTTGAAAGAATACCTGCCGACATTCGAGCGGCAGGCGGCGTATCAAGAATGAGTGACCCGAAAATGATTAAAGGTATTCAGGAAGCAGTTTCAATACCCGTCATGGCAAAATGCCGTATCGGTCATTTCGCAGAGGCAAGAATTTTGCAGGCTATAAAGATTGACTACATAGATGAAAGCGAAGTTCTGTCCCCTGCCGACGACAAATATCATATCAATAAAAATGATTTTAAAGTTCCGTTTGTATGCGGCGCTAAAGATTTGGGTGAAGCGTTAAGACGTATCAACGAGGGCGCAGCTATGATAAGAACAAAAGGCGAACCGGGTACCGGCGACGTTGTTCAGGCAGTAAGACATATGAGAATGATGATGTCGGAAATACGGCGTATTCAGAATATGTCAGCCGATGAGCTTTACGAGGCAGCAAAGCAGTTACAGGTACCATACAATCTTGTTGAATTTGTACACAAAAACGGCAAGCTTCCTGTTGTCAATTTTGCAGCCGGCGGCGTTGCAACTCCTGCTGACGCGGCACTGATGATGCATCTTGGCGCCGAAGGGGTATTTGTCGGCTCGGGTATATTCAAGTCCGGCAACCCTGCAAAACGCGCGTCAGCTATCGTTCAGGCTGTCACAAATTATCAGGACGATGAACTTCTTGCAAGTCTTTCCGAAGATTTGGGCGAAGCAATGGTCGGCATAAACGAGAACGAAATTGCATTACTTATGGCGGAGCGTGGTAAATAATGAGAATAGGCATATTAGCATTGCAGGGCGCGTTTATTGAGCATAAGCAAGCGCTTGATAAGCTTGGCATTAAATCATTTGAAATACGGCAGAAACGCGATATTGAAAAACCGTTTGACGCACTCATAATTCCCGGCGGTGAAAGTACTGTGATGGGCAAGCTTTTGCATAAGCTTAAGTTATTTGACCCACTAAAGAAAATGATTGAAAACGGTCTACCCGTATTTGGCACCTGCGCAGGACTTATTCTGCTCGCAAAAAATATTATCGGAGAAAATCCACATTTCGGCATCATGGGCATAACTGTAAATCGCAACGCTTACGGCAGACAATTTGACAGTTTTTCAAGCGAAGCTTCTGCTCCAAAAGTTTCAGAAAATCCCATACCGCTTGTATTTATACGCGCGCCGCGTATCGAAAGAGCAAGCAGTGACGTTGAGATATTACTGGAGCTTGACGGTCATATTGTTGCCGCGCGGCAAGAAAATATGCTCGTAACCGCTTTTCACCCCGAGCTTACCGACAATACCGCATTTTTAGAATATTTCATAAAAATGGTAAAGTAGTAAAAAACCGACGGAATTGACCGTCGGTTTTTTACTTATACTACTCTTATAAGGAGGTTTTTATTATGAAAAAAAATTCGGAACACGTTATTTTCCACAACAGAATGTTTGATTTTGACGTGACAAATGCCACATCAACTCAAGACTGCACAGGGCTTATTCCTTTTGCGCCAGAAAGCCTGTCACAACTTGACGCTTATGATGATATAATGAATTATTCAGCAAAAGACGCTGATATTTATCGTCAGTCCAAAAAGCAGCTGAAAAGCTTATAATTATCGTTTTTTAACTTATATTCTTTAAAGCGATATGTTTTTCCTTCATATTCTACCGCATCTTTCAGAACGGAAAAACTGTTTAAAGGAATTGTCAGTCCCCGTCCGACTGCTTTAACAAAACTTTCTTTTTTGGTCCAGATTTCAAAAAATGAAACGCTGCCACAATTTATAGCAGTGGTTTCTGAGGGAGTAAAAAAGCGTTCGGCAAGTTTACTGTCACATTTACGGCACTGCTGTATGTCAACTCCCACAGGCTTTGTGTGTACAGCGCATACGGCATAATTGCCCGAATGTGACAAATTTACATACAAGCCGTTATTTTCTTTAAGGTACAGTTTGCCGTTAGTATCAAGCTCCCATTCCGCGCTTTTCTTAATATCATGGTTTACCGCGTAATTAAGCAGTAACTCCGCACCGATTGACTGTGATTTCTGAATACTTTTTTTTATCCTCTCTACCTTTTCAATACGTCTTTGAGAAAGGTATTTATACCATTTTTCATCATCAGGATTTATCGATGATATATTCATTGCATATACTTTCATATTTTTAATTGTCCCAGCACTTCGCCTATCGGTTCGTTTATTACCAATGCTGCCTGTTTGTCGGCAGGCGTTGACGCTTTATTTATTATAACCAGATATCTGCCGCCGAAATAATTTATAAAACCTGCCGCAGGATATACGTTAAGCGATGTACCACCTATTATGAGCGTATCCGCCTCGCTTATAAATTTTACTGACTTTGATATAGTGTCATCATTGAGCATTTC
>CAJTUY010000071.1:0-280 GCA_910579415.1 uncultured Clostridia bacterium
CATGCACGCCAGTGATACACAAATTAATTTTTTCAATTTCATGATTTTGTCCTTCCTTTCGTCTTATAAATTCTATAATTTTCTGTACTTTTATGATAACATTTAACAAGTTCAGTGTAAACAGGCAATACTTTCTTATGTTTTATTTGATTAACAATACAATGTAGCATTTTATGACCAATGTTGCATTTAATTAAACATCTCTTCTGTCAAAACCCAGTTTTACTGCGATTTGTTTATTTATGGCAATATATCTATCTTTTCCCTATGCAAAACACAC
>CAJTUY010000071.1:296-5635 GCA_910579415.1 uncultured Clostridia bacterium
AATATGCTATAATTAAACCATAAATAATAACAATCTTTTTTGAAGGGATGTATCAAATTTGGCTCTGAGAATAAAATCAACCGTTAAAAATACATATTCAAAAATTCTTATATATGTAGCAGCTCCTGCATTTATTGCGTGTATTTTTATATTAATGCTCTTTATTGTATACACCAATAATCACAAAAATTTATTAAAAGAATCTTATGAATCAAAAATGGAAGCGTTTTATAATTTGCAGGATCGTCAGCTTCAGGATATTGCTATTTCTTTGCGAACATTATCTGACGACAGCCGCTTTATTGACACCGTAAACGGCACTCTCACATCATCACAGGATATTACTCACGCTCAAAAAATTCTCAAACAAATCCAATCAAATTACCCGTTTGTTGACGAGGTAAGCATTGTAGATCGCATCGGTAAACAAGTATATACACCAAGCGATACATATCCTATGTCAAGATACTTTTCAGATGTATACGGCTATGATGACTATAATTATAACTATTGGATGCAGTACAAAGCCCCGTTATCCGAGAAATCTATTATTTCCCCCACATATACCGTGGCTAATGACTCTCAAAAAATCATTGTCCCAATAGTTTTTACAAGAATTGGTCAGGTTCACTTGAGCAATATAATTATTGTTAATGTTAATTTGTCAATGATTATATCAGATTTTAACTCAAATAAACTCTCTGACGGCAGTCTGCTACGAATTGTAAACAAAGAGAATAACCGTATTTTTGATGAAAATGGTATTGCTGAGAGCTTAGATAAAAAATTGCTGGATAAAATCAACTTGGATACAATATCTGTTTTTGATTACAATATTGCCCGCAAAAAATATTATATGATATCCTACACCCCCATTCGTTCAGTATTAGGCTATTCATATATCGCCGCAGTCCCGTACAGTGATATATACAGCAGCAGCTTCAAGCTTCTTGCTGTAACTCTGTTGTTTTGCGTACCATTGTTTATTCTTCTGCTGTTAATCATAAAATTCAGTTCAACAAAAATATATTCTCCTTTTAAAAGTATAGCGACAACACTTGATATTGATACTGACGGCAATATAGTAAATAATATACGAAACAGTATTACAGCAATGCTTGATTCAAATCAAAAAATGTCGAGCCAAATTAACAACACGCTTCCGATTATGGAAGAGCAATATCTTATAAGGGTATTAAATTCCAGTGAACATTACTATTCTTCGGAATATATAAGCAGCGCTATACATTTTGATTATGATTACTTTTGCTCTGTTATAATAAAATTTAACCAAACAGAGTCTTTTTATCAAAAATATAATCATTTGCAAGCTCAAATGCTTGAATGCAGTCTGGCTGAAATTATTCACACATCGTTTGCCGCTCAATTTAAAACATATATAATTCCGAGTGATTCAAGCACATTGTATATTCTGCTTAATCTTAAAGGGGAACAGTATATTGACAATATTCATAAAATTCTTAATGATTTTAAAGCAATATTATCTGCTGATGAAGAAGATGTTAAAATAACTACTTCTGTCGGTTCAATTTATTCCGGACTGGCTGGTCTGAAAAAATCCCATACAGAAGCGCTGAATAATATATCCGGTACCACGTGGCTTAACAGAATAAGTCTGAAAAAAGCAGATGACCCCGAAGAAGCTCAGACAGTTAAGTTTACCTCGAATGACGAAGCTGTAATATATAATCATCTCCTTGTCGGAAACACCGATGACGCTCTTACCGCTATTGATACCATTATTCTGGATAATACTAATAAAAATCTGTCAAAAGATGGACTGATTCATATATACATACAGATTCTAAATATAATATTTAAGGTTATGCGTATCAAAAACATAGAATATGATACCGAACATGTTGGAGATTTGAATTTGCTGAATGACATAATTTCACATTCACCATTGGAAATTCATAAAATTATTGTCAGTTTATTTGACATACTTAAAAAATCGAATAATAACAAAAAAATAGATATTGACAATATACTGAAATATATTCAGCAACACTATAAAGAGGACATATATCTCGACTATATTGCGGAGCATTTTGATACCTCGTCGTCATATTTGTCAAGGCTGATAAAAAAAGAAACCTCTCAGACATTTATTGAATATATTAACTCACTTAGAATTGAAGAAGCGAAAAAACTGCTTAAAAACACTGAAAAATCCATAACCGAAATATATGAAAGCATCGGTTTTACTAACAGAAGTACCTTCATTCGCGTGTTCAAAACCATTGTTGGCTCCACTCCAAGCGACTATCGTAAAATGGTAAAATAATTTAATAAATAAAATACAAAAAGTTAATTACACACTAGAAAATATAGAAGAATAAAATTATAACAACTAACTAGTGAGAATCAAAACTCGGTTCAAGCGGTTTTCTTTGTTATTCTGTTTCCTTCGATGGTATCAGATGCTTCCCTATGACTTCCATAATTTCATCAAGTCTGCCTGCTCCTACACCCTTAATCTGACCTATATCCTGCCTTATCGCTTCCATATCCACGCTTACGTTCTCTGCGCTTTTAGCTCCCATATCATAAAATTCATGTATGACAGCTTCCATCTGCTCACGATTCATTCCCTTTATTCTGCGGTACAGCGTCCTGTCCAAAAACTCCTGCTTTGCTATTTTTCATACCACCTCGTCTTTTTTATAGTTTTTTGGCTGTATACGGGCATTGTAGCATATTTATGGGCTTTTGTAAATATATTTACACTTTTATATATATAATTTCTGTTTCCAATATCCCTTATTAAAGTTTATTCTTCTTGTCGGTCCACTGTGAACCCAGCCTTAGTTCAGCATATAGGCATAGCTGTCCCGTTTTTGGACATATTAAGTTTTTTCATCATAATATTTCAGCTTAAATAATAGAGATGCCCACAATCTTTCTCTGAATGTTCCCTTGACTTCACTACATCGGCAAATTCGGTAAGATTCCTTTTGCTTTCGTCAGATATTTTCTCCCTTGCCTGAGTTTTGGCGTCATACAGCTCGTACATATCGCTCTTGAATATTTCATTTGCCAGAACTGATTTGACCTTCTCTATATCCTTTTCCTGAATAAAACCGCGCTTGCTGTTCTTGGAATACACCACCATATGCAAATGCGGATGGTGTCCCTCGTTATGAAATGCGGCATACCATGTAAAATCCTCATATGGTATTCCGTATATGTCCGCTAATTCCATCTGCTTAGACTGAATAAGCGCCTGCCACATTTCTGCATTATCATAGCCGAGTCTTGCAGCATCCTCGCGTCTTAATGAAATAATCGGAGTCCATATCACTCCGTCATGATTGGAAATCTCCGCTTTGACTTTTGCAATATCCGTCTTCTCCTCCGCGCCAAACAATCCGTGCGCGCCATGCTTTTCCACGTTAGGTCTTGTGGCAATATAGTTTATATATGTTTCCCTGTCGGCGAACAACTGCGGGTTATATTCAGCGACAATACTGATAAACGCAGACGCATTCTGCCTTGTAGGGTTTTCAATATAGTCCTCATATTCGTAGCTGTCTTTTGCGTCAGGACAGATTTTCAAGAGTTCATTTATATATTCCTTCTGCCTTTCGGTAGCCTTTAATACAACTACCTGACTGCTTAAAGATTTATCAACGCCATTGCGGTTTGCTATATATTCCACGAACCTTTCCGCTGATTTAGTCGCTTTAATATGCGGAATTTTAACAATTATTTTCGGCATCACTCATCCTCCTCCCTGCTCTTATACGGGAAGCGTATCGCTCCGTTTATTGTTTTTACCTCCTCCACACAGTCCAGATGCAGATCGTTAACGTCCTCCGGATTGATATTAAGTCCGCGAACCACAAGCCAGAACACCTTCGCCGTTTCTACTGCCTGCTTGAACATCTGCCGAGCCATACGCTTCTCAAAGCTATTCATTGTATTCTGGAACGTATTCATCAAGGTCTTGCCGATAAAGCTCTCGTTGACCTGATTATGCAGATAGCCGTTGTAGAAGTCAATCGCCGCTTCTATGAACTCACTTCTGTTCCTAAGCTTCGCTATTTTTATATTCGCATCGGATTTTTTTAGTATATCTTCGTCTATCCATAAGCTAATGTGTTTCTTTGCCATAAATCCTCCTTTCTTGCTTAAACACCGTCAAAAACACCACCCAAATCGCCGTTTTACCGCATTTTTGCCACGTCTGACACCAAATCAGCACCACACCCCCTCAAACAGCACCATCCCGAACGGCTCTGCCGGTCGGTGTTTAAGGCAGTGATGTCGGCTCGCCGACACCACTGCTTTTTCCTGCTTCAGAATATTCCTGCCGTTTCGGGCATAGAAAAAGGACGATGTTTTCCACATCGCCCGTCTGTAATATTGCATTATATCATTAAAATTACCATAATTCTAATTTCACAATGCTTTCAGATATTCCTCAGCATTTATATATCGTACACCATTTTCTGCTATACAACTTTCTCCTTGATATATAACAACCCTTTCAGTAATTTTACCATACTTATTCTCACAAGCCAAACACCTTTTCTCATCAAGCAATTTTATGTACTGATGCGTAACAACTTCTCTACTATGTTGTATATCATAAATTTTACACGTATTTGTTTCACTGTCATATACAACCATATCAAACTCACCCACGTCAAACTGCAACCGAAATACTTCTTTCGTTCTTTTAGCTTTAGCGGTTTCAAGCAGAACTATATCCTTCATCATTTTTCCTCGCACTGCGTCAAGTATTCTGCCGATAATATCACACTTATCATATTCACTGATTTCAGAAAATGCGTTGTCATCCATAAGCGAATATACCAAAGCCTGTGCCTGACAATATCTTATTGACGGCTGTGTGAATATAATATTCTCGTATGGTTCTATGCCGACCACAGTAGTTTCAACAGGTCCGTAACAAATCAGGTCAAGCGCTTCTAAGTATTCCTTTATTTCCTCAATATGAGTTCGAGTGATACCAATTTCCTGCGCCTCTTTGCCGCGAGTTTCCAATCCATCTTCCAGCCTTCTGATTACAGCATCAACAGCTTCTGTGTACTTTTCAGAATCAGACTGACTTCTCATATCTTTATTTGTCAGAACTTCAAATACAAACTTGTAGTTCATATCCTCTATAGCTCGGTTTATTGCACCTGTAAACTCTTTTGCTTCATACAGGGTATACAGATGCCTGAACTGTCCGCCTCCCTCACAGCACACAAGGGAATGCTGAATATTTTTGCTTATAGCCGTGCTAATGTATCTTTTCATCCATTCATCGCTATTGAATACAGCTTCTTTTGCAGCCAGTTCTTTAT
>CAJTUY010000072.1 GCA_910579415.1 uncultured Clostridia bacterium
GTATGCGATAAGGTATACCTGATTTATTATGAAGAAAAAAACCTGAGCCTATTACTTTTAAATAGCAATCAAAACCGCTTCTCTTGTCAGTCAAACTTACATTTTCAATATTCAGCTTATCGGAAACGGTATAAAGCTCATGCTCCCCAAGTTCATTAGCCGCCAACATGAGCATTAAATCATCACCCAGATTATGGTCAATATAACCGTCAATCAGTATTTTCATCAATTCCACCTCCTGCTGTAAGCCTTTGCCAAAAGCTTCTTTACACTTAACGGCAGAATACGTACCGCCGCAAGAAATATTCTATGCTTTATATCAATATTTCTTAAAACGGCATTAGTAACGCACTTCTTAAAAAACTGTCCACATAAAATTTCATCTGCGCTGTCGGCACAAAATCCGATGTTGTACAGAAGCACCATTGATGCCGTATATGATACAGCCTTCGCCGTTTTCTTATCAGCATTTGAAATATAATCATAAAAAAGCTTATATATCCCCTCTAATCTCATTTTATAGTCGGAATGAAAATGGCTGCTATCATTCTGATAATAATTATAATACGCTTTTCCTATAAAACTGATTTTTTTCAGATTTTCTATAAGATACATATTGAACAGCAAATCCTCTGAAAAATATTTACGTGTATCACAAAAGCATATGCCGCTGCTTTCAAGCACTTCACGCTTTATAAGCTTATTACAGACCTCATAGCTATGACGGCAGCACGCAAAATATTTATCCGTATATCTACCCGTATCGGTTATTTCAACAGTACCGTCAACAGCTTCAAGCTGTATAACTTTTCTTCCGTCAGGAAAAATATCGCATATATTACACTGCACAATATCCGCACCCGTTTCTTTTGCGCGTTCTGACATTACAAGAAGCATATCCTTTTCAATCGTGTCATCTGCGTCAACAAAGGCTATATACTCGCCCGAAGCGGCCTCTATACCTGCATTTCTCGCAAAGCCCTGCCCCATATTTCCCTGTGTAATAATATGTATACGCTCATCGCCGATACTGCGGATAATACTATTTGTACTGTCAGCAGAGCCGTCGTCCACAACAATTATTTCAATATTTCTGAGCGATTGCTCCGATATACTCTTTATACAGCGTTCTATTGTCGCTTCACCGTTAAATACAGGCACAATGACGCTTACCGCAATATCCATGACTGTTCTCCCTTCCTTTATAATACCTACATACTACCACAAATCCGTTTTTTTGTAAATACTTACGATTGACTGACAATTAAATCTATGCTATACTGATAATGGAATATTATGCAAAGGGAGGCGCGCGGATATGAACCCAAAATTAAGTATTATTGTACCCGTTTACAATGTGCGGGATTATCTTGAAACATGTGTTAACAGTATCCTTGTGCAAACCTTTACAGATTTTGAGCTTATACTCGTAGATGACGGTTCAACAGACGGCAGCGGCGAAATGTGCGATAAATTTGCTTTGCATGACAGCAGAATATCTGTTATTCATAAAGAAAACGGCGGCGTGGTAAGCGCTCGCAAAACAGGCATTCAGGCAGCGCGCGGCAAATATGCCGGATATGTGGACGGTGACGACTGGATTGAAAAAAACATGTATGAGGAAATGACTCTTTATATGGATAAATACAGCTGTGACCTTGTAATGTGCGATGTTGAACATAACACAGCCTCCCGACCGCTTTCAACAGGCGGAATACAACCCGGTATTTCAGGCGGATACTATGACAGACAAAGACTTGAAAGTGAAATTTTTCCGAGAATGATTTATGCCGGCGAATTTTACAAGTTCGGTGTATATCCTGTAATATGGAATAAGCTGTACCGCCGCGAAAAGCTTATTAAATTTCAGCTTGATGTATGTGACATCATTAACACAGGCGAAGATGCCGCGTGTGTATATCCTTATATTTACAGTTCAGATAGCCTGTATTTTATGGAAAACAACTCGCTGTATCATTACAGACATTCAAGAAATCAAATGACAGCCGCCTTTGACAATACTCATTTTGAGCGGTTTAAATCACTGTACAGATTTTTTACTATGTCGGATTTGGCTCTTTCCCCATACTCGGGACAGCTTGATTACTATTACGCATATCTGACAAAGGTATCAATAAGCAACGAATTACGCAAAGCAAATTATGCGTCTTTCTCCAAAAAGCTTAAGGCTATCAGGGAAATATGCGCATTCGCTGTGGACAAAGGCTTTACCGACAGCTTAACACTCCCGTCGTTCACTCACAGAATATATTTTAAGCTCGTACGAAAAAAATGCGCTTTCCTGCTTGCGTCAGGTATTATTTTAACACGCGGTGTTCAAAGGATTTTGGGTGGCAGAAATGAGAAATAATTTGAAATCAGGTCTCTTATTTTCGTATGCCGCAATTTTTATACAAAGTGCTGTAAGTCTTATATATACTCCTGTTCTGCTTCGCCTTTTGGGAGGACAGGACTACGGTCTTTTACAGCTTGCCGTATCAACAATTGCAAACCTGTCTGTTCTCAGCTTCGGTTTTACAGGTTCTTACATGAGGTTTTACGCCCCGTACCGCGCAAATAAAGATTTTAATTCAGCGGCAAAGCTTAACGGAATGTTTCTGCTTATTTTCCTTACGGCATCATTTTTATCACTGATTGCCGGAGGTATCATAACCGCCAACACACACCTCATATTTTCACGTTCAATGACAGCTTCGCAGACGGTCGCATTAAAGATGCTGCTTGCTGTGATGACGGTTAATATGGCTCTCACCTTCCCTTCTAATGTCTTTGATGTATACATAGCTTCGCAGGAGCGGTTTTCGTTTCAAAAGCTTATTATAATAATATCATCACTGCTTACTCCCATAATAACGCTTCCTCTTTTACTTCACGATTTCGGAAGCATAGCCGCCGCAGTTTGTATGACAGCTGTTACTTTTCTGAAACTGATTATAAACGCATTATACTGCATTAAGCATCTTAGAATGCGGTTTATTTTCAGTTTTGACAGCACGCTTTTTAAAGAACTTTCCGTATTTTCGTTTTTTATATTTTTGAACATAATAAGCGACCAGATTAACTGGAATGTTGATAAAACAATACTTGGTATATTTAAAGGGTCTGAAAGTGTAACACGCTACTCAATCGGTTCACAGCTTAACGGTTATTTCCTCAGCATTTCATACGCGCTTTGCACTCTGCTTACTCCGAGAGCGCATACGCTTGTTGCAGAAGGTCATGACAGTGCTTCCCTGACTCGTTTTTTTACACGTTTCGGAAAGGCTCAGTTTATTATAATGTCGTACATTTTTATAATGCTCATCACGACAGGCAGACCGTTTATCCGTCTGTGGTCGGGACTTCAGAGCGACATTCCGTACTTTACCGCACTGATTTTAACCGGTCCGATACTGATAACATCGGCTCAGTCAATCGGCATTGAAATTCAGCGTGCAAAGGATTTACACCGTTTCCGTTCTGTTCTATATATTTTAATAGCGGCTGTAAATATCATTATCAGTATTCCTCTATGTGTTAAATTCGGCGAAATCGGCTGCGCATTAGGTACATGTATCGGTCTTACATTCGGAAATGTTATTATAATGAATATATATTATCATAAACGCGTGGGACTTGATATTAAATATTTCTGGCGCAATGTATTTGCTGTTCTTCCGTCATTTATACCATGTATTGCTTTAATTTGCCTTCTGCGGTACTTACCGCTTAACGGAATAGCGTACATAATTTCATGCACGGCAGCTGTTACGGCTGTATATATAGTATCGGTTTATTTTATCGGTCTTTCCAAAAGCGAAAGATGCGCCGTTAAAAACATTTTATCAAAAAATGAGCGTTAAACGCTCATTTTTATTATTTCATTAAAGAATCGCCGCGTCCCATATCCATAATATATCCTGCATTTTCAATTCGTCTTTTCAGACATTCTATACACTGAGCCGCTTCATCTCCCGTACAAATTTTATTATCATACAGCGCATAGTCGGCTCTTACGCTTACGGGCGATAAATTAGGCATTACAACATTCGCGCCTGCCGAAAAACCCTTTTCTCTGCCATTCGGGTCAATTGTCCCAAGAGCTGTTGTTGACGGTAAAAGCACTTTCGGCAGCATCAGACGTACCAATGCAAGCATTGTAAGCGTAAGATTAAGCGTGCCTCCCTTTTCATCTTTAAATACACTGTCACAGTGTGGTATAAAAGGACCTATTCCAACCATATGCGGCTGTAAATCCTTAATAAAAAGCAAATCTTCCGCAAGTGTTTCGCTTGTCTGATACGGCGAACCGACCATAAATCCTGCGCCGACCTGAAAACCCAGCTCACGCAGCGTATATAAGCACTGTTTACGGTTTTCAAGCAACATTTCCTGAGGGTGAAGCCTTTTATAATGCATTTCATTTGCTGTTTCATGGCGCAAAAGATATCTGTCAGCGCCTGCTTCACGATATTTTTTATAACTCTCTTTTGATTTTTCACCAATCGAAAGCGTAACAGCACAGTCCGGATACCGTGTTTTTATTTTACTTATAACCGAACAAATCTTTTCATCCGTAAAATACGCGTCCTCACCGCCCTGAAGAACATATGTTCTGAAACCAAGCTTATATCCCTCGTCACAGCACGAGAGAATTTCTTCTTCTGTAAGCCTGTAACGGTGTACATTTTTATTCCCTGCGCGTATACCACAGTAATAACAGTTATTTTTACAGTAGTTTGTAAATTCAATAAGACCGCGCACAAATATATTTTTACCGTAACAGGTGTCACATACTGTGCGTGCTTCCTTCAAAAGTTCGTCAGACGGTATAAATCTGTTTTGTTCTATAATTTGCGAAAGTTCACTTTTCGTCATTGACTGTATATTCATATTTTTCTCCTCCGATATTATTATAATACCCAAAATAAATTTTGGCAAGTAAAAAGGGCCGATAATCAGCCCTTAATCAATATAAAATTCGTCTATACAATCAGGTCCGGCAATAATCTTACGTTCAACAAAAAGATTTAATTCTTCATTTGAGGACACAGACCATTTTACAAGCGCAATTTTTCTGTTATTTATTTCTATGCCTGTTATACTGCGCGGATGAACACAGCTTCCATCGTTAAAATACAAACCCGTACCGGGCTTAGGATATGCAGGACGGTGCGTGTGACCCGCTATAAGCATTACCTG
>CAJTUY010000073.1 GCA_910579415.1 uncultured Clostridia bacterium
TCAGAAATGGCATTTAAAATTGCCGCTTCAATGGCATTCAAAGAGGGTATGAAGAAGGCTGACCCTGTAATAAAAGAGCCTATTATGCTTGTAAATGTAATCGTTCCCGATGATTATCTTGGTTTCGTTATCGGCGACTTGTCATCAAGACGCGGTATGATTAAATCACAGGAATCACGTTCGGGCGGTGTTACACAGGTAACAGCGGATGTACCTTTGGGCGAGATGTTCGGTTATGCGACAGTTCTTCGTTCAGGTACACAGGGACGCGGACAGTATTCAATGGAACCGTCACATTACAGTGAAGTTCCGAGATCTGTTCAGGAGTCTATTATCAACGAACGTACAAAAGCTAACTAATTTTATAAATATTTGAAAAAACACTTGATTTTTTCAGAAAAAAATTGTACAATAACTTTATTAGTGTAACTATATTTTTTTAAGGAGGAATTTTTACAATGGCAAAAGAGAAATTCGAAAGAAATAAGCCGCACGTAAACATTGGTACTATCGGTCACGTTGACCATGGTAAGACAACACTTACAGCGGCTATCACAAAGGTATTGGCTCTTAAGGGTCAGGCTCAGTTCGAGGCTTATGATATGATTGATAAGGCTCCTGAGGAAAGAGAAAGAGGTATTACAATTTCAACAGCTCACGTTGAGTATGAAACAGACAACCGTCACTATGCTCACGTTGACTGTCCGGGACACGCTGACTACGTTAAGAACATGATTACAGGTGCTGCTCAGATGGACGGCGCTATCCTTGTTGTTTCAGCAGCAGACGGTCCTATGCCTCAGACAAGAGAGCATATCCTTCTTTCACGTCAGGTTGGCGTTCCTTATATCGTAGTATTTATGAATAAGAGAGACCAGGTTGACGATGACGAGCTTCTTGAGCTTGTTGAGATGGAAATCAGAGACCTTCTTTCAGAGTATGAGTTCCCCGGTGACGATACTCCTATCGTTTCAGGTTCAGCTCTTCAGGTTCTTGAATCTTCTTCAACAGATATCAATGCTCCTGAATACAAGTGTATTCTTGACCTAATGGAAGCAGTAGACAGCTACATTCCTACACCGGAAAGAAAGGCTGACTTACCATTCCTTATGCCTATCGAGGATATCTTCTCAATCACAGGTCGTGGTACAGTTGCTACCGGTAGAGTTGAAAGAGGTCAGTTAAACCTTAACGATGAAGTTGAAATCGTTGGTCTTACAGACGAGAGAAGAAAAGTTGTTGTTACAGGTATCGAGATGTTCAGAAAGCTTCTTGATTACGCTGAAGCAGGTGACAACATCGGTGCGCTTCTTCGTGGTGTTCAGAGAGATGAGATTGAAAGAGGTCAGGTTCTTGCAAAGCCGGGTACAATCAATCCTCATACAAAGTTCACAGGCGAGGTTTACGTTCTAACTAAGGACGAAGGCGGACGTCATACACCGTTCTTTAACAATTACAGACCTCAGTTCTATTTCAGAACAACTGACGTTACAGGCGTTATCACACTTCCGGAAGGCACAGAGATGTGTATGCCCGGCGATAACGTAAAGATGGCTGTTGAGCTAATCACACCTATCGCTATCGAAAAGGGACTTCGTTTCGCTATTCGTGAAGGCGGAAGAACAGTTGGTTCAGGTGTCGTTTCAGAAGTTTCTGAATAATTTAAAAAACAGGAATGGCTATGCAAAAGCATAGCCATTTTTTATTTTTATATTGTTGACATATATACTATACCGCAGCATAAAGCAAATGTTTTTAATATGATTCTACGGTATTTTTAATATCTGCATAATATGTACTTTCCTTTGATTGTATTTCCGCGCAATAAAAAATGCGCTGCACGAGCAACGCACTAAAAATACATTGCTCTGTTGCTGCTATACAAGTTTCAATATTCAAAATGAGTATGTGAAATAGAGCATGTATTTTTGACAAAACAAAAAACACACATCATTTTGAATACAAATATTAACTTATATAGCGCAATTATTATATCACATTTTCTGTTTTTTGTAAAGTAAAAACAGTACAAAAAAACTGCCGCATATTTATGCGGCAGTTTACCTGCAAAATTAATCCTGTATGTAACCCATCATCTCTTTTGCGCAGTTCGGGCAAATATTTTTTCCGTTGAACTGGAAAATATTCTTTGCATCACCGCAGAAAATACATGACGGTTCATACTTCTTAAGTATAATGCAGTTGTCTTCTGTGTAGATTTCCATTGAATCTTTAATTTCAATATCAAACTTTCTTCTTAGTTCAACAGGAATTACTATACGTCCAAGTTCATCTACTTTTCTTACAATACCCACAGATTTCATAATCTGAAGTCCTCCTTTTTTAATTTATTTTTTATCATGTGTTGATTGTACCATAAAAGTAATTATTTGTCAAGAACTGGGGGAAATTATTTTTATTTGTAATTTAATTGTAATATTTGTCGTTTTTTAGAGTGAGCCAAAATGCTAAACCCTTTATATTTACATACCTTTTCAACATTTTTTGTGCTGTAACAAGTCTGTTATAAAGCATTATTATCGTATTTGTATTGACTCTCGCAGAAAAATTTCTCAGTTTATCCTTCTTATCAATGTTCAATATTTTTTCCTGTGCGCCAAGCTGTAAAAGCACGGTATCCCGCACAAAGGAAATCCAAAACTCCAGAATACGATTCACATTTTCCTTGTTTTCATCAAAGAACTTTTGTATTATAAAAGCTTCCTTCCTGTCCGTTGACGCAAGTGAAAACAGTTTTTCAACTGCCATTTCACGCAGATTTTCAAATTCCATATCATTAACAACCGCATCTGCCGTACCCGGTATGCCGCCGCAATATTTTACAAGAAACGGCAGTCTTTCCTTTTCATCAGGATACTTTTCAGAAATATATCTGCGTATTCTTTCCTCCGAAACAGCAGGGAAGTGAATAAGCGTAAAACGTGACAGGATTGTTTGCAGCAGCGTAACAGAATTATCAATCAGAATAATAAATACCGCGTATTCCGGAGGTTCTTCAAAGGTTTTCAGAAACGTATTCTGTGCTGCTTCTGTTAAAAGCGTCCCGTCCTCTATTATATAAACTTTACGCATGGAATTAAAGGGTTTAACCGCAACATCTTCAGCAAGCAAGCGCATATCGTCTGCACCGATACTTTTTTTATCCTTCTGAGGATGCACATAAATAATATCGGGATTTGTATCTGCCTTTGACTCCACGCAAGTCTGACATGTTCCGCAGGGGGATATGCTTGTATTCGGACATGTAAGCGCAGCGGCAAACAATCGCGCCGCTTCATACGTCATAAGTCCCTTATCGCCCTCAAATATATACGCGTGCGAGCTTAGTCCGTTGTGTACAGACTCTATTAAATTTTTCATCAGTTCCTCATGGAATACTTCATATCCGTACATAACTTACCGTCCTAAAATAAAATCAAAAATCTTTTCCGCCGCCTTATCCTTTGACATCTTTTCAAGCTGTATTTCCTTATCTCGAGTAATCAGCGTTATAATATTTGTATCTGTACCAAAACCCGCGCCGTCCTGTTTAAGATTATTTGCCGCAATCATATCGGCATTTTTGTTTATAAGCTTTTTACGTGAATTTTCAATCAGATTTTCGGTTTCCATTGAAAATCCGCATATAAACTGACCTTTCTTTTTATTGTCACCGAGAGCTTTTAATATATCATCTGTTTTTTCAAGCTCAATTGTCATACTTTCACTATTCTTTTTAAGCTTTTCATTACTTATATTTTTCGGACGGTAATCAGCTACTGCCGCCGCCTTTACAATTATATCCGCATTTTTCGCGATTTCAGTAACCGCATCAAACATTTCTTTTGCGCTGCTTATACGAACCGTATTTACAAAAAACGGCGGTTCATTTTCACAGCTTCCCATAACCAGCGTCACATCCGCGCCGCGAAGAAAGGCGTTTCTTGCTAAAGCAAAGCCCATTTTTCCGCTTGAATGATTGGTTATATAACGCACCGGGTCAATCGGCTCAACAGTAGCGCCTGCCGTTACCAGTACCTTTTTACCGCGCATATCCTTTTCATATGCAATTTCCTTTATTATATATTCGAGCAGCAACTCTTCATCGGGCATTCTGCCGTCGCCTATATCGCCATTGGCAAGCATACCGCGTGAAGGCTTAACAATTTCATAGCCGTAATCCGAAAGTTTTTTTATATTATCCTGAACAATCGGGTTATGAAACATATTATGATTCATGGCAGGCGCGATTATTTTTTTGCACGGACATGCCATAACCGTTGTTGTAAGCATATCATCCGCAATACCATTCGCAATTTTGCCGATAACATTTGCGCTGGCGGGCGCAATCATAACCAAATCCGCTTTTTTTGCCAGCGCGACATGCTCTACGCTGTATTCAAAGCTTCTGTCAAATGTATCAATAAGACATTTATGCTGTGTAAGCGTTTCAAATGTAATAGGATTTATAAAATTAACTGCATTTCGCGTCATAAGCACATGTACCTGCGCGCCGAGCTTCATAAGCATCCGCGCAAGGTTTACCGTTTTATATGCGGCTATACTTCCCGTAACTCCAAGCACTACTGTTTTTTCTGTAAGCATTTCTATTTTTCCTTTCGGCTGTAATTTATTCTATTTTAACATATATTTTTATTTTATGCAACGAAAAAAACACTCCGACAAGGGCGATTTCCCAAGCCGAAGCGTAATTTTATGAAGCGTTGGTGGACGCTTGTATGGAGCTAACGAGCGGAGTCGAACCGCCGACCTCTTCATTACCAATGAAGTGCTCTGCCTACTGAGCTACGTCAGCATTATTACAAATACATATTATCTGTATTACTAAATTATTTCACAAGTTCTTTAAGTAACTATAATATTATATTATATACACTGATGTTTGTCAATACTTCCGGAAAATTTTTTGTACTTGTCATTATAATTCATTTATTGTATAATATACTCGTGAAAGGGTGAAATAATGTGAAAAAAATAATAACATTTCTGATAATTTTTACCTTATTTATACCGCCAGCTATGGCTGAAGGCATATCGGTATATCTAAACGACAAACAACTGTCTTTTGAACAGGAGCCTATAATACGCGATGATTTTACGCTTGTTCCTTTCCGCACGATATTTGAAGAATTGGACATGACGGTTCAATGGTTTGGCGATGAAAAACGGG
>CAJTUY010000074.1 GCA_910579415.1 uncultured Clostridia bacterium
AGTACCCTCTAAAACATAAATAAACTGTAAATCCTCGTGCCAATGCATAACCTGAAAGCCCTGATTTTTAGGATAGCTTAGTTCATTGATAACATTAAGCACAAGATACGGAAAGTTTGTATTTTGATACAGATTTACAGAGTTGATATAATCATTATTCATTGCAAATACCTCTTTGGCGATATTTTAATAATATCTGATAATATTATAATATTATTTATTTAATTTGTATGATATAATTATAGTATCATGAAGTGGAAAAGTCAAGATTGAGGGGTGATAAAATGTACTTTGAATATGATGACAAAGCACTTGAATATTTGAAAAACAAAGATAAGATTTTAAGCGAAGTCATAGAAAAAATAGGACACATTGACCGACGTACAGACGCGGATTTATTTTCATCAGTCATTCATCATATTATCGGACAGCAGATTTCAACAAAGGCGCAGGCTACAATATGGCAAAGAATGAATGAGAATTTAGGCGAAGTGAACGCCGACAGCATTATCCGCGCAGGACAGGAAAAACTGCAATCCTTTGGTATGACTTTTCGTAAAGCAGAATACATTACTGATTTTGCAGAAAAGATTAAAAACGGTGAATTTGATTTAGAGGGCATTTTGCATAAATCCGACAAAGACGCGATAGACGAGCTTGTTTCACTCAAAGGCATTGGCGTATGGACTGCCGAAATGATTTTATTATTTTGTATGCAGCGTCAAAACATTTTCAGCTTTGACGATTTGGCAATACAACGGGGCTTGCGTATGGTTTATCATCACAGAAAAATAACAAGAACGCTTTTTGAAAAATACAGGCGGCGATTTAGCCCGTATTGCAGCGTTGCAAGCTTGTATTTATGGTCAGTTGCGGGTGGTGCAATAGAGGGTATGAAAGACTATGCTCCAAAAAGAAAGGCGGCAAAAAATGAATGATAAAGAAAAAATAAAGGCTGTTTTAAGCAGAGATAAAAGCTATGACGACAAATTTATATTTGGTGTAAAGAGTACAAAAATCATATGCAAACCAAGCTGTCCGTCAAAATTACCGCTTGAAAAAAACATTGTGTTTTTTCATTCTATTGACGAAGCTATAAAAAATGGGTATAGACCTTGTAAAATATGTAAACCACAAGAAAATGGAGGAAACAAAAATGAATAATGTAATCGTGTTATTTGAAGTAACAGTAAAAAACGGCAAAATGCAGGATTATCTGAAATTAGCCGGCTCCTTGAAAGAACATTTATCTCAAGCAAATGGTTTTATCCGTGCCGAACGATTTTCAAGTTTGGCAGGGGAAATTGCTTAGTATGTCTGTATGGGAAGATGAGGAAAGCGTGGCAAGGTGGCGTAATTTGGCTGAACATAGAATATGTCAGGAGAGCGGAAGAAAAAATGATTTTGCCGATTACAAGATTACGGTTGTTACGCCGCTGCGTTCCTATACAATGACCGACAGAACAGAAGCTCCCGCAGACTCAAACAAATATTTGGAGGTCTGATTATGATTTATACTTGTAATTACAATTCCATACTTGGTAATATAACGCTTGCAAGCAACGGAAAAGCCTTGACTGGCTTGTGGTTTGACGGTCAAAAATACTTTGGCGATACATTGCCGAATGAATATAAGCAGAAAAGGCTCCCAATTTTTGATGAAACTGTGCATTGGCTTGACATTTATTTTTCGGGCAAAAATCCCGATTTCATACCATCGCTTTTCTTTAACACTTCACCTTTTCGGCAAGCAGTATGGGAAATACTTTTATCAATCCCGTATGGAGAAACTATGACTTATGGTGAAATTGCAGATAAAATCGCAAGGCAAAAAGGGCTTAAAAAGATGTCTGCACAGGCTGTCGGCGGAGCAGTCGGACACAATTCAATTTCAATTATTGTACCCTGTCACAGAGTAGTCGGAACAAACGGAAGCCTGACGGGCTATGCGGGCGGAATTGATAAAAAAATAAAATTGCTTGAACTTGAAAAGGCGAATATGCAGAATTTATTTATTCCAAAGAAAGGAACAGCTCTGTAATACGGAGGTTAATATCACAAAAACTATCCTATCGTTATAAAATGATAGGATAGTTTTTAATCCTGTTTAATGGACAATCTAATTTACTGTCTTCACAGTATCTGTTGTCATTATACCTTTTTAAGCAGATACTTTCCATAGTCCATGAAGATTACAATATGAGTATATAGTTACCGGCACATTTTCCGGCACTTCAAATGTTGCAATCGGGTCATCACCTTTTTTTAGCGTGACACGCTGTGCCAGATATTTACTCTTTACCTCTATCCATAAAATACTGTGTTCACTGCTCATTGAATGAAGCACTCGTCCTACACACACCGTAAGGTTATTCCCCTCACGTTTCACCACCGGTAAATGCTTTTCCTCAAGTCCTATATGCTCATTTGCCTTTACAAGCTCCATTCCCTTGCCACAGCACATCAAATCATCACAGCACTGAGGCGTTATTGCTTCAAGAATAGCATCGCAGTCTTTACATTTATAGAATTTCGGTTCGTATACCACTTTAGAATTTTCCTCCGTACGGTACAAGCTCTAATCTTATAAAATACCCTTGTTCATGCTTACATACAGGACATATCTGCGGTGCTTCCTTACCTGTAACAATATGTCCGCAGTTTAGACACATAAAACCCGTTTCAGTATTTGAAACAAACAATTCGCCCTTTTCAATAAGGTCAAGAAAATATTGAAAGCGGTCACTGTGTATCTTTTCAATTTTAGCTATTTCTTCAAAAGAATATGCTATTCCTGAAAATCCCTCATCCTGTGCAACCTTTGCAAAAGTCTTATATACCTGGTCAAACTCCTTATGCTCATTATCCCTTGCATTTCTAAGCATTTCTTTAATATCCGTATAAGTTTCAACAGGATATGCCGCATCAACTGTTATCTCCTCATTTGCCATATCTTTTAAATGGTCAAAAAATATCTCAGCATGTTCCTTCTCCTGTTCTGCCGTAAACTTGAACACTGCTTCAACAACATACAGCTTCTGCTTCCTTGCTGCGGAAGCCGCAAAGGTATAACGATTTCTCGCCTGACTTTCGCCTGCAAATGCTCTCATCAGATTTTTATGAGTTTCACTTGTTTTAAAATCCATACATCATCTTCCTTTCTTATCCTTAGTATCTCTCTTTTTGGCTAAATTATACTAAAGCCATTCGGAAATGAAAATAAAACCCAGTGCTAAAAGCAGGAGTTTATCATCACAATCGTCCATAATAAGTACCAAAACCACAATCAGCAATATTATATCGTCTGCTTCCATATTCCCGAAAATTCCGTCGAGAAAACCGCCTTTCTTTTCCTCACATTTCTCATGCTTTTCATGATTTTCATGTTTATGCGGAGGAGGCGTTGGTTTTGCCTCCTCTTCATGATGTCTTGTAATAGCTTTTGGCATATCGTTATAGCTGTATGTACGATACATTTCACCACCTCCGGAAAACCCCTCTACCTTTTGATAAGCTTTGTCAGATTTGTAAGCCCCAACAGCTTAATTGCAGAATCTATTGACTTCTGTCTTCCGTTTCTCATATATGGCTTTAAAGACATAAGTAAATTTGTACGCGGGTCGTTCCTGTTTGTTGTTATTCCGTCTATTACGCTCTTTAACTGCATAAGCTGGTCAAGATTACCGGTATTAACTGACGGCATCTGCGTTTCATCTGATGAAGAAAACGAACCAAGCACGTTTTTAATCTTATCCTCAGCATCATCTCCCAAAATATTTTTCAGTGTATCCATTGCGTCTGCCATAAAATCACCCCTTTAGAGATTTTTCATTATCTTCATCAAATCGTTTCCGCTCAATCCCGATATTTTTTTTCTGACCTCATCGGGGTCAAGTTTGGAAAATTCCCTTAAAATACGGTCTTTTTCGCTTGCTGTTATTTGATTTTTAAGACGTTGTCCGTCTGCTGAACTTAAAAATTTATTTATCTCCCTAAGTTGATTTTCATCAAAATCCTTTAAAATTTTTTCAAGCTTATTCATAAAAATATACCTTCCTCTCTTAAACATACTATGTGTTGTATATTTATAATATGTTAAGGTATCAAAAAAAGAGTATGTACCAAAGTACATACTCCTTATGTTTAATCTAAAACCTTTACGCTTACAATATCGCCTGATGTTTTTACATACTTTGAATAAAGGTCTATATTTCGTCCCACACTGAGTTCCGTGCTGTCGTCTAAAATGTAATTATCATCAGACTCCTTGCCTGTTGCATGTATTGTAACATAACAGGTGTAACGTCCCGGTGTTTCAGGATTTTTCACTTCTCCAGATGCTGTAACAGATTGCTGTGTAGCATTTTCAACTTTTACATCAACAATCTCTCCCAAATCCTTTTCAGACTTCTTATCTGTTACTCTTCCCTTTCTGTTAAGCGCATTTACCGTATATTCCCGTACATTTTCCACACGCAGTACATACTCAAATCCCTTATCGGATTTTACAGCAGTCGTAACCTTACTTCCGTATCTCGCCGCAATGCCTGCAATGACAACCACAATGAGCAAAACAACAAGAATATCTATTATACTGATTTTACCTTTAATTTTTCCGTTCTTATCCATTTTACTCCTCCTTAGTCATTTATATCTATTACATATCCCATTGAAGCATAACCCTTACCCCTTACAGGTATTTCCGCACCGACCTTTACGGCAGTGCCGCCGGTTTTTACCGCAAGGTCCGAAATTGCCGCATCTGCTTCAATCGTAATATAAATATCATATTTACCTTCAATAATTTCATTCGCATATGTGCCGTCTATGCTGTTATACGCAAGCGTAACGGCAGGTTCAGCCTTTACATCTTTAACTATACCGCCGTCCTTTTCAGTCAGACTGACGGTTACATTGTCACCGGCTGTGATTGCATCTGCAAATCCCATATCCTCTTTTTGTATGAGAACCGTAAAATCAACCTTGCCATCTTCCGAACCATTTAGCATGCCCGGCAATAGTTTTTTTGCGCCTATAATTATAACTGCTAAAACAACCAAAATAATCAAGGCATCTATTACCGTAATTTTAACTTTTTTTTCTGACATTTAATTACCCTC
>CAJTUY010000075.1 GCA_910579415.1 uncultured Clostridia bacterium
GAGGTTCCACCTGTTCCCATGCCGAACACAGAAGTTAAGCTCCTTTACGTCGATGATACTTGGCGGGTGACTACCCGGGAAAGCAGATAGTTGCCGGAACGAATAAATACTAAAGATAACGACATAGTCGTTATCTTTGGTGTTTAAAGAAAAGAAAACTAAATATTCCTCTATAGCTCAGTTGGCAGAGCGCGTGACTGTTAATCACGATGTCGCTGGTTCGAGCCCAGCTGGAGGAGCCAATTAAATAGACGTTGAAAATTGAATCATAAGTGTTCGATTACAACGTCTTTTATTTTGCTCAAATAAGCAAACCGGCAATTTATTCATTGCCGGCTATTGTACATTAAATCAAGATTGAATGAAAATCGTACAAAGGGGATAATCGGATAATGAATATAAAACAAGATTTAACAACTGGCAATATAAGCAGGAAGTTATGGTCATTTGCCATTCCTCTTATGTTCGGCAATGTGATGCAGCAATTGTATAATCTGGCGGACACATGGGTTGTGGGAAAATATATTGGTGACAGTGCATTGGCGGCAGTAGGCTCGTCTTATTCACTTATGACTTTTATTACATCTGTTATTTTGGGATTGTGTCTTGGAAGCAGCGCATTTTTTTCGGTATCATTCGGAAGAAAGGATGCGGAACGTCTTAAAAACGGAATGTTTATATCATTTATTATCATAGGAGCGTTTTCTTTAATTTTAACGGCTGTATCTCTGTTTTTAAAAAATGAGATTATGAAATTGCTGCATGTACCTGTTGAACTCATGGGTATGATGGGGGAATATCTTCACTACATATTTATGGGTATTGCGGCAACTTTTCTTTACAACTATTTTTCCAATCTCCTTCGTGGAATAGGAAATTCGGCAGTACCGCTTATTTTTCTTTGTATATCTGTTGTATTAAATATAGGACTTGATTTATATTTTGTTTTGGCGCTTGATATGGGAATACGCGGCGCGGCAGTTGCTACGGTAGCATCCCAGTATGCTGCGGGATTGGGACTAATGATATATTTTTATATATTTTATCCTGAGTTGCATATAAAAAAGGAAGATATGCATTTTAACAGAAATACTGTATCAGATATAGCTTCACTTTCCGGACTTACATGTTTACAGCAGTCAGTAATGAATTTTGGTATTTTAATGGTGCAGGGTATAGTAAACAGCTTTGGCGCTCAGGTAATGGCAGCATTTGCTGTTGCGGTAAAAATTGATACCATAGCCTATATGCCTGTTCAGGATTTTGGGAATGCGTTTTCAACCTTTATTGCGCAAAATTACGGCGCAGGCAGATATAAGCGCATACGTCAGGGGATTAAAGCGGCCTTAAAAAGCGTTTTAATATTTTGTATAGCAGTAAGCAGTCTGGTGTGTATATTTGCAAAAGCGCTGATGACAGCGTTTGTAGACGGGGATACTCAGATTATACAAATTGGTATGGAGTATCTGAGAATAGAAGGAGCATTTTATATAGGTATAGGTATTTTATTTATGCTGTACGGATATTACAGAGCAATAAACAAACCCAACATGTCGGTTGTACTGACTATCATTTCACTTGGAATACGTGTAGTGCTTGCATATTTGCTTTCATCCGTAGCATTTATCGGAGTAACCGGTATATGGGCAGCAATTCCGATAGGTTGGATAGTTGCAGATGCAGCGGGGATATATTACTATTTTAAACGCGGCCGCCTGTCATCCAAGACATGACATGGCGCATAAAATAATTCTGGCATTTTCGTCATATACATCTCCGAGCATTGACAGCGGAAGCGGATTTTTGCCATGACCGATTTCTACGGTAAATCCTGCCTTTCCGAATTCATCAATAAACCAGTCCTTGCAGCCTCCGAATACTGCCGTACCTTCGGGTACGCATGCCTTGTATCCGCTTACAGATTCCAGCTTTTGGGCTATTTCCCGTGAGCAATTGCCTTCTGTGCCGTTAAAATCATAGTATATTTCACCGCCCTGACTGTGAAATGCAATCAGCATATCGGGATTTTCACGCCGTACAAAATTTGTTACTGCCCTTGTTTCAGGTTCAGATTCAGGAAACGGACCGCCATATTTTGTGGGGGAAGGAATTTCTCTGACAGACTGCCACAGAGCATTAAAATTATGATTTATATCCACACCGCGTACATTTGCCTGCCATACGTGCGTAAAATCATGTATGCCGGTATTTTCAATAAGACTGCGGTGAAACGGATTTGACAAGTCTGTTCCGTTTACCGCTATATCCACGCCGTCGGGGTTAATCATTGGCGCTATAAGCAGCGTAACGGCGTTATAAAGACCGCTTGCGCTGTATCCCTGTATATCCTGTCCGCAGGTAAGACTATGTGCATAGTCGCTTAAAAAGCGTGTGAGGACAGCCGATGTAAGATATTCAAGCCCGTGATATGCGCCGCTCAGAAAAAGTTTTTTCTTTCCTCCGCCGATTCTGGCGCAGGGGATATTTCTCCCCATAACACTTTTACCCATATTAAATATTTCGATAATACCGTATTGTTCTGCCGCCGACTCAAGGTCGAGGCACATTTCCTTATAATCATAGCTCATAAAATATTCACAGCCTTTCGAAGAATGGTCTATCAGCTAATTTATGATTGACGCTTCAGAAATATGATAAAAATTACGTTTACGTTTCGTTTTACATAATTCATATTACAGGCATATTACAAGCGTGTTAATATCCACGTTATCCACGCAGTTATCCACGCAATTTTGCAGAAAAAATTCCCAAAAGCCTGTCCATCATGCGACTTATCCACGTTTAATACACGTACAGTGGATAACTTTATAAACGTTTGGAAGTTTACATAATCTTTTATGTCCCTTAAAAATGCGGCAAAAATACCGCAATTTTTGCCAAATTCCTTGACAAATGACTGATATTTCTATAAACTATATAATAAGCATGATTACGGAAAGGAATGACGGTTTTAATTATGAAAAATGCAGATAAAACAATGGATAAAATAGTTGCTCTTTGTAAAGGCAGAGGCTATGTATATCCAGGAAGTGAAATCTACGGCGGACTTGCCAATACATGGGATTACGGTCCGTTGGGCGTAGAATTTAAAAATAATGTTAAAAAGGCATGGTGGAAAAAGTTTATACAGGAAAGCCCGTATAATGTGGGTATTGACTGCGCTATTCTGATGAATCCCGAAACATGGGTTGCTTCGGGTCATGTAGGCGGCTTTTCAGACCCTCTTATGGACTGTAAGGAATGTAAATCACGTCACCGCGCGGACAAGCTTATTGAGGACTTTGCTCATGAGCAGGGCGAGGACATCACAGTTGACGGCTGGTCAAAGGAAAAAATGGTTGAATATATAACTGAAAATAAGATTGTCTGCCCGAAATGCGGTAAGCAGAATTTCACCGACATTCGTGAATTTAACCTTATGTTTAAAACGTTTCAGGGGGTTACGGAGGATTCATCATCAGTTGTATATCTGCGTCCCGAAACTGCGCAGGGTATTTTCGTAAACTTTAAGAGTGTTCAGCGTACGAGCCGTAAAAAGGTGCCTTTCGGTATCGGACAGATAGGCAAGTCGTTCAGAAACGAGATTACACCCGGTAACTTTACGTTCAGAACACGCGAGTTTGAGCAGATGGAGCTTGAATTTTTCTGCGCTCCCGGTACGGATTTGGAGTGGCATGCATACTGGAAAAAGTATTGTATGGACTTCCTGTTAAATTTGGGTATTCGCGAGGAAAATCTGCGTTTCCGCGACCACTCTCCTGAGGAATTGGCGTTTTATTCAAACGCGACCGCTGATATTGAATTTGTGTTCCCGTTTGGCTGGGGTGAGTTGTGGGGTATCGCAGACAGAACCGACTATGACTTAAAACAGCATATGGAACACAGCGGAGAAAGTATGGAATATATTGACCCGATGACTAATGAGCGTTATGTGCCTTACTGTATTGAGCCTTCATTGGGCGCAGACAGAGTTGCGCTTGCATTCCTTGTAGAAGCGTATGACGAGGAAGAACTTGAAGGAGGCGACAGCAGAGTTGTTATGCACCTGCACCCTGCGCTTGCACCGGTTAAGGCGGCAGTGCTTCCGCTCTCAAAGAAGCTTGACGAGGGTGCGACAGCGGTTTATGATATGCTGTCAAAGAAATTTAATGTTGAATACGACAGTGCAGGTTCAATCGGTAAGCGTTACCGCCGTCAGGATGAAATCGGTACTCCGTATTGCATTACATTTGACTTTGATTCACTTGAGGATAATTCGGTTACAGTCCGTGACAGAGATACAATGGAGCAGCAGAGAATGAAGATTGACGAGCTGGAAAAGTTTTTGGAAGGTAAACTGGAGTTTTAGTTATGAAATTTTTTAACGAGTTTAAGGAATTTATTGCTAAGGGTAATGCAATTGACATGGCAGTCGGCGTTGTTATAGGCGGAGCGTTTACTGCGATTGTAAATTCTCTTGTAAAAGATATTCTGACGCCTGTAATTGCTCTTATAACAAAGTTTTTTGCTTCAAGCGCGGCAAGCGTAACAGACGGCAGGTCTGACGCGCTTCTGAATATGGCGGAATGGACCATTCCCAATACTGAAATTAAAATCGGTTCATTTCTGGAAGCGGTTATAAGCTTTCTGATGATTGCTTTTGTATTGTTTTGTATAGTTAAGACTATCAATACAATGCGTGATAAACTGTCAAAGAAGGAGGAGCCGGTCGAGGTGGTTTCTGCACCGACACAGGAGGAGCTTCTGACTGAAATCCGCGATTTATTAAAGAACAAATAAGACAGAAACGGAGATATTAAAGTAATATCTCCGTTTCATTTTCATATGAATCCTCATGAAGACATTCCATTAAAAAATATATGCATATTCTAAATCCGGTTTTAAAAGCCTGAGTATCACTTTCCGATAAAGAAACGTTAAACATTTCTTCCATTTCTATACCTGCTTTATGGTCCTGTTCTAACAACGGATATATATATTTTTCTCTGAATTCTT
>CAJTUY010000076.1 GCA_910579415.1 uncultured Clostridia bacterium
ACTGTGAGGAGGAAGGATTATGAAGGAATGTGTAAAATGCGGACATATGAATAATGATGAAAATATGTTTTGCAGTGCGTGCGGGGAAAAGATAGAAAGCATTGAGGAGGAACTGTCAACGGAAGAAATCGTACAAGAGGAATTTGTTCCTGAGGAAACGATAGTTACCAATGATGAAACAGATGTAAAGACATTATTAGATAAGAACAGGTTTAATATGCCTTTAATTTGTACAATAATAATATGCATAATTATTGCTGTTATTGCAGTAAGTATTTGTATTGCAGTATCAGGTAAAAACAGCAAAACAACAACATCAACAGGAATTGAAACAACAATAGCGCCGGTTACAAAAGTAACATCAAACCCTGTATCTACACCAATTTCAACACCTAAAGCAACTGTAAATGCGCAGGATGTTCAGAAAAAACTAATAGAAAACAGAGCAAATGTTGTAAAAGAAAATTACGGTTATGTTGAATATAGTGAACTTGCAAGAAATCCTAATAATTATGAGGGAAAGAGTCTTTCTTATGAAGGAAAGGTTATTCAAGTGCTTGAGGACCGTTCAATTTCAGGGCTTAATTCTTTAAGTATTTTGATGGTGGTAGGAGGAAATTATGATAATTTAGTACGTGTAACTTATATCATAGGCAATGATGAATCAAGAATACTTGAAGACGATTATATACATGTATATGGAACTTCTAATGGATTGTATTCTTATGAAACAGTACGAGGAAATGAAAATACAATTCCTGAAATTACGGCAGATTTAGTTGAATAAAATAATTTAAAAGTGCGTCAAAAAAATGAGGGTGTTTACACCCTCATTTTAAACTGTTTATTTCAAGCCGTTTTTCTTTTTCATCATAGCTCTGACCTTTAGCGGCAGACCAAACAAGTTAATAAATCCTGCGCTGTCCTTGTGGCTGTAAAGCTCATGGCTGTCACCAAATGACGCGATGTCCTCGTTGTACAATGAATACGGTGACTTTGTGCCGGCAGGAGTAACGCTTCCCTTATAAAGCTTTAATCTTACTTCACCTGTAACAGTTTCGTCCATAACGTCAAACATAGCTGACATTGACTCTCTTAGCGGAGTGAACCATTTTCCGTCATATACAAGTTCTGCAAATTTAATAGCCGACTGACGCTTAAAAGCTTGAGTATCGCGGTCAAGACAGAGATATTCAAGCTCCTGAATAGCGGTATAAAGAATAGTGCCGCCCGGAGTTTCATAAACTCCTCTTGATTTCATGCCTACAAGTCTGTCCTCGACAATATCAGCTATACCTACGCCGTATGCGCCGCCGATTTTGTTAAGTTCTTCAACAAGCGGACGAGGGTCATATTTTTTGCCGTCAATAGAAACAGGCTCGCCTTTGTCAAAACCTATTGTAATGTATTTTGGTTCGTTTGGCGCTTTTTCGGGGGATACACCAAGCTTTAACAGGCTGTCGAGTTGAGGTTCGTTCGCAGGGTCTTCCAAATCCATGCCTTCGTGGCTGATGTGCCAAATATTTCTGTCACGCGAATATAAGTCCTTTTTTGTAACAGGAATTTCAATATTGTGAGCTTCAGCATAATCAACAGCGTCTTCACGAGATTTAATATCCCAGATTCTCCACGGAGCTATTATTTTAAGAGAAGGGTCAAGAGCCTTTATTCCAAGTTCAAAACGTACCTGGTCATTTCCTTTTCCTGTTGCACCGTGACAAATTGCAACTGCGCCTTCTTTGTGAGCTATCTCAACGAGTTTCTTTGCTATAATAGGTCTTGCGTGTGATGTACCTAAAAGATATTTTCCTTCATATACTGCACCTGCTTTGAGGGTGGGGAATATATAGTCTTTAACATATTCATCCCTTAAATCCGCAATGTAAAGCTTTGATGCGCCTGCCTTCTTTGCTCTTTCCTCCAAGCCGTCAGTTTCCTTACCCTGTCCGACGTCACCGCATACCGCGATTACATCATAGTCGTAATTTTCCTTGAGCCATGGGATAATGATTGAAGTATCAAGTCCGCCGGAATAGGCGAGAACAACTTTTTCCTTTGCCATAGTTGCAATTCCTCCTAAAATATTATAAAATATAATTTGTATTGTATATTATACAACATATATAATATATATTCAATAGCAAAATTGACGAAAATAAAGGAGAAATCGCGAAAATGATTATAATAGGTATAGACCCGGGATATGCAATTGTCGGAATAGGAGTAATAGAATATGTCGGAAATAAATTCAGAACGCTTGAATATAATGCAATAACTACTCCGGCAGGCATGCCGACAACGGACAGGCTTAAAAAGATATATGGGGAAATGAGTATGTATCTTGATAAATATAGTCCTGATGCGGTTGCAATAGAGGAATTGTTTTTTAACTCAAATCAAAAAACAGCAATAAATGTTGCGCAGGCAAGGGGAGTTCTGCTTGTTTCGGTTGCAAACAGAAATATTCCTATTTGTGAATATACACCATTACAGGTAAAACAGTCTGTTACAGGTTACGGACGCGCAGATAAAAAGCAGATACAGTCTATGGTGAAAATGATTTTGGGGTTAAATGCCATACCTAAGCCGGATGATGCTGCCGATGCGCTTGCTATTGCTATTTGTCATGCTCATTCAAACAAAATGAACAATATGTTTGGTATAAACACAGTAAAATAACTGTCGATATATAGTAGTAAATGCGATTTAAACACAATATATTGTGGGTTTTGTAACAATAATGTAATAATTCTGAAAAGTTGATGAAATATAAGAATTTTATGTAAATTAGCTAAAAACATGTGAAGTAACCTTGAGTTTGTTGTAAAATACATATATATAATTTTGAGATTTTTTAAAAAAGTATTTAAATTTATAAAATGATTTAATAATTTTGTAACATATTACAGGTTGACATAATTGTAATAATAATGTATTATATAGCTGTGAGAGGTGAAATATGTATTACTATATAAAGGGTACTTTGGTACAAAAATGTGACAATTACATAGTTGTTGATGCAAACGGTGTCGGGTATATGATAAACACCTCGCTCACCACACTTAATAATTTGGGAAGTTCAGGTACAGAGGTTACAATTTATACGTATCTTCATGTACGGGAAGATGCAATGGAGCTTTTCGGATTTTCGTCGCAGGAAGAAAAGAATATGTTTGTTCATTTGATTTCTGTGTCAGGAGTCGGACCTAAAGCGGCACTTTCTATTTTATCGGTGGCTTCGCCTGCGAAGTTTGCTGTTGCGGTAGTAACAAATGATGTAAAAACGATTACAAAGGCATCGGGAGTCGGACCGAAGCTTGCGCAGAGAATTATTCTTGAACTTAAGGATAAGCTTAAAACTGATGAACTCGGAATTGATGCATCGGAGGAAATTCCATTTGACGCTTCGGACAACAGAAGCGAAGCGATAAGCGCGCTGATAGTTTTGGGATACAGTCCCGCTGATGCACAAAAGGCAGTAAGTAAGGCAGATGCTTCGCTGGGTGTTGAGGAAATAATAAAAAAGGCGCTTGGCAGTCTTTTATAAATAGGAGGATAAATCGTTGTTTGATGAAGATGAAAGATTTGTCACAAGTGATTTTATAAGTGAAGACGCGGAAATTGAATATGGTTTAAGACCGAGAAATTTGTCGGAATATATCGGACAGGAAAAAGCAAAAGGAAATCTCAGTGTATATATACAGGCAGCTTTGGACAGACATGAAGCTCTTGACCATGTTTTGCTGTATGGACCGCCGGGATTGGGAAAAACAACTCTTGCAAGTATTATTGCCAACGAAATGGGTGTTAATATAAGAATCACTTCGGGACCGGCTATTGAAAAAGCAGGTGACCTTGCGGCAATACTTACAAACCTTTCCGAGCATGATATTTTGTTTATTGACGAAATACACCGCATGTCAAGAACGGTGGAAGAAATACTGTATCCTGCAATGGAGGACTATGCACTTGACATTATAATAGGAAAGGGACCTGCTGCAAAATCAATAAGGATTGACCTTCCGAAATTTACGCTTATAGGCGCAACAACACGTGCAGGACTTTTGACAGCACCGCTGAGGGACCGTTTCGGAGTAATCAGCAGACTTGAATTATATACGGTTGAGGAAATACAGGAGATAGTAACACGAAGCGCAGGACTTCTTGGAGTTGAGATTGACTCGGAGGGGGCGGCTGAAATAGCCTCACGTTCGCGAGGAACTCCGAGAATTGCAAACAGATTTTTAAAGCGTGTTCGTGACTTCGCTCAGGTCAAGCATGACGGTAGGATAAATTATAAGGTTGCTGCCGAAGCGCTTGGAAGCATGGAAGTTGACGAACTGGGACTGGATACAATTGACAGCCGGATGATAAAGACCATGATTGAAAACTTTGGAGGCGGACCTGTCGGACTGGATACGCTTGCAGCTACAATAGGTGAGGAATCTAATACAATAGAGGATGTATACGAGCCGTATCTTTTACAGCTTGGATTTATATCGCGTACACCGCGCGGAAGAATTGCCACAAAATTGGCTTATGAACATTTCGACATACCTTTTGCGGAATGATTTATATAAATAGGATAAACAAGGAGTGATGTGCAAAATGAGAAAATTAGCAGTAGCAGTTATGATGTCAGCAGTGTTTTTATTTTGCGGACTGACAGAGATATCGGCATCAGAAGGCTTGATATTGGAATATGACGGGGGAACGCATGAATATAATGGTGAGGTTTATGACCTGGTTGTAAACAATCAATTGCTTGACCCGCCGCTGTCACCGATTATTTTTAACGACAGAGCGCTTGTTCCTGTTCGTGAAATATTTGAGGAAGTAGGCGCAACGGTAAATTATATAAACGACA
>CAJTUY010000077.1:0-1076 GCA_910579415.1 uncultured Clostridia bacterium
ACTCCAAACATTGCGCCCTTTAGCCTGATTGGTTTAAGCGGAGTATACGGCTTGCAGTCACGTTGAGCCAGTTTTTTAGACGCAATATAGAGCATCGCAAAATTAACAGTCATAAATGCCACAGACACTAATTCTTTTACAATTTTTATATTAAGAAAGTACCAAAATGCAACCAGTCCGAACACCAATGTTATTCCTATTGCCGCAAGCTGCATAAGAAAAATATACCAAAACTGATAACCAATGGTAATTTTCATAGAATCTTTCATTTTATTCACCTCAATTTAAGTATTCGAAGCAGCAGATATTCCCGCAACTGCTCCTGATGACCATGCCCACTGCAAATTATATCCTCCACAGTCGCCGTCTATATCCAACACCTCTCCTGCCGCATACAGACCCTTTTTTAATTTCGACTGCATTGTTACAGGGTCAAATTCATCAGTAACAACGCCGCCGCGAGTTGTTTGCGCATTATTCCACGACATAGTGCCTGTAATATTAAAGTTCCAGTTTTTTATCACAGCGCAAATACGGCTTATCTCTTTTTCAGACAGTGTTACGGCATATCTCGACAATGGTTCTGCTCCGATGTATTTCAGCAGTGCCTGCCCCACTCTCTTGTTTAGCATTCCGACAAAAAAGTTTTCAAGCGGAAGCTTAGCATTAAATGAAATCCTTTCAATAAGCATATTGTAAATATCTTCACGGCTGTATTCAGGCATTATGTCAAGCGATATAGTCTTATCACTGCCAAGACGCGATGAAATATTAAAAACAGCAGGTCCTGACAACCCGTATTCTGTAAACAGCACTTCTCCATATTCTGTATTTCCCTCGAGAGTTACATTAGCTATAAGTTTTATACCTTTTAGTTTTCTGACAACCTCTGTTTCAGTCTTTATCTGTACAAGCGATGGTTTAAGCTCCGTTATTCTATGCCCAAATGATTTCAGAATATCATAGCCTGTACCGTTAGAGCCGAAATTGGGTGCCGCCTTTCCTCCCGTAGCTACAATTATGCGGTCTGCTTCCTCTATACGTCCGTCATATGCAAGCAACTTAAAGCTATCTGT
>CAJTUY010000077.1:1156-4646 GCA_910579415.1 uncultured Clostridia bacterium
GACGCCTGGTCCGAATACGGATACACCTTACCTTTATCCTCAACTTTCGTCAATATACCAAGCATTCTAAAAAATTCCAGTGTTTCGTCTACCCAAAATCTGTTTTTTACACCCAATATAAATTCAGGATTATGTCCGTGATAATTCTTTATATCCGCATTTATATTAGTCATATTACAGCGTCCGTTACCTGTCGCAAGTATCTTCCTGCCTACACGCGCACCGCTTTCATAAATAGTAACACCAGCACCGTTCTGCGCTGCAAAAATTGCAGAAACAAGCCCCGATGCTCCTCCGCCGATTACCGCTACTTTATCAGCCATTATTCTACTCTTTCCTCTATTGATTTTTCTCTTAGTTTCAGAAAATCTGCTCCCATTACCCTGATTATTGCTATTATAGGAACAGATATAAGCATACCTATAAATCCAAACAGCGTCCCTCCCACAGACACAGCAAATATTATCCAAAGAGGTCTGATTTCCAAAGAATCTCCCATAATCTTAGGTCCGAGTATGTTTCCGTCGAGCTGCTGGAGAACCAACAGAATAATGCCAACCCATACTCCTTTCCACAAACCGCCTGTCATGAAGGTTACAAGCAGCGCAACCACCCATGAGATTATTGAACCGAAATACGGTATCATATCCATTGCTCCTATAAATATACCCAAAATAAGCGCATACTTAACATTCATAATCATAAGAACAATACTGCATATAATTGCCATCACTCCGCTGCATACCAATCTGCTATAAATATAATTTGTAAATATATCATTTATTCTTGAAGCATATACTGTTACGGAATGAAGCGTTTTTTCCTTCAAAAAACTACCCAGTACAAGTGTAAACAGCGCTTTCAGACGTTCTTTATCAATAAGCATATATATTGAAGCAATTACAGCAACAAAAACATCAAACAAGCCGCTTGTCACGTTAAATACACCCTGCGCGTATTTCCCAAACTGCGTCATATCAATTGAGCCGAAAATCATATCACCAAGTTTGTTTATATCAAAATCATTAAATCCCAGTCTTTGAAAAAATTCAAATCTGCCCATATACACCTGAAATTCACGTATATAACTTGGAAAATTATTATATAAATCAAATATGTTCCTGTATAATGCCGGTATAAGCATACGCAATATTAAAACTGCAGCTATAAATGCAAACAGATACATAAACAGAATACTTATACCAAAAGCGTGTTTTTCAAAAAACGGCTTATTGATTTTTAAGAGCGACTTTTGCAGTCTTTTGGCAGGCATATTGATAATATAGGCTATGATAAACGCTATAAAAAATGGTTTTAATGCACCTAGCACAACACCTATACCGTTTAACACATTACTTATATTATCAAATGTCTTATAAACGGCGATAACCGCCACTGCAAATACAAATGCTACTATCCATTTATAATATTTTTCAAATCTTTTCATACTTTAACTCCAAAAATATTAGTAATAAAGGACGGAGTTTATCCCGCCCTTTAATTTTATTCTGAAACAATAATTATCAGCTTACCTATAAATACACCGTTTGAATTTGAACCGCGTACATCAACCGTCTGACCGATTTTTATATCCTTAAGCTTTCTTGTTTTTCCTGCAATATCTATAAACGTTGCTTCCTTGCACATTACCAATTCTGATGCATCCGAACCTGCCGGCTGTACACTTATTGAACCGTACGACTCATTTATTGCTGTTACAACACCTGTTACACTTACTGACGAATCCTGAACTGATGTTGCTACGATTTTCGTTATAGCATGGCTGTCAAGCGTAAGTTTTACTATATCTCCGACTCTGAAATCATACAAAGAACCTTCCTCGCCGTTAATTGTAATTGATATATCGCTCGGTATCTCATACGTTGAAACTGTTCCATTAACCTTTACATCCATTGTCGGTGTATTTGAAATTGTAAGTCCCTGTACAACGCCCTCCACAACTTTTTTACTTGAAGTTGAAATTATCTTTGTAATTGTTCCATATTCAAGTGTAAGAGTCACTTTATCACCTTTATATATTTCATTCAAATCACACGGAGCGTCATTTTTCTTTACAGAAACATCACTTGACACAGGATATGTTTTTCCGTTGTATTCGTCATTCCCATGACTTATCGTAATTGTTATCTGGTCACCCACATTTACTTTTTCAACAATAGCTCCTGAAATAGAAGTTGTCTTTGTTTCCGCAATTATTGATTTTACTTTGCCATTTACAAGATTAAGCGTTATGATATCATCTTTTGAAAAGCTTTTTATCGAAGCAGGTGAACCATCATACGTTACGGACAGATTAGACGCACATTCATAACCCTGTGTTGTCGTTTCTCCGTAAGGAATAATTCTTATTGTTGTTTTGCCGGAGCTTGTACCATAGCTTACATACCGGCCCTGAATTGTTTCATCAGGCTGAGAATAGAGAGAATCGACAGATACAAGGTTTCTTCCCGAAAGAGTAATTATCGCGTCAACATTTGATATAAGATTATTCGGCTGCACCTCATCTCCCATGCTTCTCATTACTGTACTTTCATTGTAAGAATAGTTATTTTCTCTTCCCGAAGTATCTCTTACGGTGATAGTCTTTGCTCCTGTATCCACATCTGTCAGTTTTACATATGAGAATGTATAATCCGTCTTTTCCACCGTACGCGACAGCATTACCGCCATCTGGCTGCGTTTCACTGCAGTAAGCGGAGAAAATGTGCCGTCACCCATACCCTCCATTATACCCATTTCTGTGGCATACGAAACGTACTGAATTGCATTAGACGGAACGTCGCGCGCATCATCATAGTTCAACACAACACCGTAATCAGCAAGCGCACTGTCCTCTCCTCCCATAGCCTTTGTAATTATAATAGCAGCTTCATATCTCAGCATAGGCTCGTCTTTAACACTATCCTTCAGATATGTATCAAGGTCTGAGCGTTTAAGCGCTCCCTTATACAAAAGATACGCAATCTCATCTTTTCCCCAGCTAAGACCATAGCCCCCTATAATATTGTCATATTTGTCATGCGCAATCTCCAAAACATCAGCATTTGCACTACTGTTTGAACCCATTGCACGCGCAAATAATGATAGTCCTTCAAGATGTGTCACATCATTATCTGGACGGAAGGTTGAATCCTCATACCCCGAAATCAATCCTCTCGCTGCCATTTCATTTATATAAGGCTTTGCCCATGCAAAATTTTCTGTTCCTATATCTGTAAATCTGCCTGATGATACATATGTATCACCGTAATTATCATTAGGTGCCGCAAATACAGGAACTGTCATTGACAATGCCAACATAGCTGTTAAAGCTGTCTTAAAAACCTTGTTCATTGCTTTTCTCCTTTTCAAAGATACTTCATTACAGTAATTTTAACATATTTGAGAACTTTCTGCAATAGCGTTTTTGTCATTTTACCAAAATGTAATATTTATTTCATATTTGTAAAAAAACATAAGATATTTTTAT
>CAJTUY010000078.1 GCA_910579415.1 uncultured Clostridia bacterium
AATAAAAACTCAGGTGTGATTGAGGAGGACAAGGTTTCTGTATATATATATCTTATTGATATGACGGCTGAAATTGAATTGCGTAAAATGTATGAAAATGATAAAACAGATATAGCCATTATCAATATTGATAATTATGATGATGTGTTGCAGAGAGTAAATGATAATGAACAGCAGCAGGTTCTTACTCAGATACGCCATTGTGTAAATGAATGGGGAGAAGCGGGAAATGCGCTTGTAAAAAATATAGACCGTGATAGGTACTATGTATTTTTTGAGCATAGATACTTGGCTCAGTATATTGAAAATAAGTTTGATATTTTGTATAAAATACGTAAGGTGGGCGAGGATATTAAGCTTCCTGTAAGTATCAGTATAGGAATAGGCGTCGGCGGTACGCTTGCTGAAACAGACTCCTATGCAAGAAGTGCGCTTGATATGGCGCTAGGACGCGGAGGCGACCAAGTCAGCATTAAAGATGATACTCAGTTTACTTTTTACGGAAGCAAGGCCCGTGATTACGAAAAGAGTACAAGAGTAAAAACCCGTGCGGTTGCTGTTGCGTTAAAAGATTTCATAAAAAGCTCAGATAAGGTGATATTTATGGGACATTCAGGCGCAGATTACGACAGCTTCGGTGCGGCTATGGGTTTACAGCGCGCAGTGCGTGCTTTGGGTAAAAAACCGTATATTATATATGACAATAATTCGCCTGCAATAAAAAAAATGTATGACGGACTGCATACTGTTGCGGAGTATAAAGGGATGTTTATAAACGGAGATAATGCTCTTGAGATATTAACATCTGATACATTACTTGTAGTGCTTGATACGCACAGACCATCAATGCTGCCGTGTCCAATGCTCGTTCAGCGTGCCGCAAAGGTAGTGCTTATAGACCATCACAGGCGTTCTACGGATTTTATAAATCCATGCTCGCTTATTTATCATGAACCATATGCGTCGTCCACATGTGAAATGGCTACTGAGCTTTTAGAGTATATGAATCTTGGAAGTTCTCTTACTCAGGGAGAAGCGGCATGTCTGTATACAGGTATTTTAATGGACACTAAAAACTTTATAGTTAAAACCGGAGTGAGGACTTTTGAAGCGGCATCTTATCTGAAGCGGCTGGGACTTAATACAGTAGCAATTAAAAATCTTTTTAATGTAAATAAAGAAGAATATGACCAAAGAGCTGATATTGTACGAACAGCTAAGATGGCTTCTCCTCAGATTGCAGTTGCAAAAACGTATACAAAAATACCTAATATACGGGTGGTTGCATCGCAGGCTGCTGATGAAATGCTTAATATTGCCGATACACATGCGTCAATAGTAGTGTATCCTAATGAAAACGGTGTTGGTATCAGTGCGAGGTCGCTTGGTGATATAAATGTACAGCTTATTATGGAATATCTGGGTGGGGGCGGTCACAGCACTGTGGCAGGCGCTCAGGTTAAAGATAAAAATGTAGATATGGTTATTGCAGATGTGGAACATGCAATAGACGAGTATCTTAAAAATAATACAGAATAGAGTGGAGGAAGAATTATGCAGGTGATTTTAACACAGGATGTAAAAGGACAGGGTAAAAAGGGACAGATGGTTAATGTTTCCGACGGATATGCAAGGAACTTTCTGTTGCCGAGAGGATTGGCTGAACCGGCTACAAAATCTAATATAAATGTTATGAAGGGAAAACAGGAATCGCTTGAATATAAGAAAAAGGTAGAGCTTGAGGAAGCTAATGCAATAGCTGAAAAGATGAAAGAAATAAAGGTTATGCTTAAAGCAAAGGCGGGCGATAACGGCAAGCTTTTCGGTTCAGTAACATCAAAAGATGTTGCAGAGGCGCTTACTATGCAGCATCATATAAAGCTTGATAAGAAAAAGTTTGTGATGCCGGACGGCATAAAAACGCTTGGAACGACTGTTGTTGATGTGAAAATATATACGGGCGTAACAGGCAAGCTTACGGTAGTTGTTGAACAGCTTTAATTGCGGGGAGGGAATAATATGGCAGAAATGTCAAGTCCGATTGATGTAATGGGCAGAGAACTGCCATACAGTCAGGATGCGGAAATAGCTGTTATAGGCAGTGCGCTTACCAATCCGCATAGTGTTGCAGAATCTGCAGAAATAGTACGCACGAATGATTTCTATTTCCCACAGAACAGGGAAATATACTCAGCAATTTTAGAGTTGTTTAATGAAAATGAACCAATTGATTTTATTACAGTATCAAACAGATTAAGTCAGAATGATAAACTTGATGCAGTCGGAGGAATAACATATTTAAGGAATGCTGCCTCTAATGTTCCGACAACGCGCCATGTAACATATTATTCAAATATAATTAAGGACAAGGCTACGCTTCGTTCACTTATACAGTGTTCAAATGCTATTTCAGACTTGGCATACAGTGAAGCGGATAAGGTTGAGAGAGTTGTCAGCCAGGCTGAACAGCTTATTTTTGATATTTCCGCTTCACGTGATAAGGGCGCAATACTTCCTATGGGTGAGATTTTTCTCGGCAGTTATCAGGAAATTGTTGCTAATTCCATGAATGACAGCGGTATTACTGGTTTGGATACGGGGTTTGCGGAACTTAACAGACGTACAGGCGGTTTTCACGGAGGCGAGCTTATAATTATAGCAGGTCGTCCGGGTATGGGTAAGTCAAGTTTAGCAGTAAATATTGCGGAACATATCAGCATTTCCAATAAAAAAACTGTTGCTGTTTTTAATCTGGAAATGCCTAAGGAGCAGATAGTTAACCGAATTATCTGTTCACAGGCAATGGTTAATTTGGGAAAAATAAGGACAGGCGATATGACGGGTGAGGACTGGGAAAAAATTGGTTCAATAGTGGACAGAATTGCAGCTGCTCCGATGTATATAGATGATACTGCATCAATTACAGTATCGGAAATTAGGGCAAAGTGCAGAAGGCTGAAGCAGACTAAAGATTTACAGCTGATAGTCATAGATTATTTGCAGCTTATGCAGTCAAGCGGTCGTTCGGACAGCCGGCAGGAGGAAATTGCAGAAATTTCAAGGTCGCTGAAAGTACTGGCAAAGGAACTTAATATACCTGTTATTGCACTGTCACAGCTTTCGCGTGCAAGTGAAACACGAAGTGATAAGCGTCCTATGCTTTCTGATTTGCGTGAATCAGGACAAATTGAGCAGGATGCGGATTTAATAATGTTCCTTTACAGAGATGATTATTATAATAAGGATACAGATGAAAAAAATCTTGCTGAATGTATTATTGCAAAGCATAGAAGCGGTGAACCCGGAACCTTTAAGCTTGGTTGGAAGGGCGAATATACTAAATTTTCAAATGTTGAATTTGTATTAAAGGAAGAATAATGCTTTTAAATATATTAAGACAAACAATTACTGAATATAATTTATTTGATAAAGGCGATAAAGTACTTATAGGTCTTTCCGGCGGTGTGGACAGTGTTTGTCTTACACATGCGCTAAGCATACTTATGGAAGAGCTGGGAATTGACATATACACTGCTCATTTAAATCATGGAATACGCGGTATTGAAGCAGAACGTGATGAAAAATTTGCATATGAGTTTTCTGCAAAACTGGGTATAAAGTGTTTTACGGAAAAAACTGATATACCTGAGCTTGCGTCAAAGCTTTCTGTATCAGAGGAAACTGCCGCAAGAAAGTATAGGTATAATTTTTTTGAGCGTGTTTTACGGGAAAACGGAATTAACAAAATTGCAACGGCTCATAATAAAAATGACAATGCAGAAACAATTCTTATGAATTTTATGCGCGGCAGCTCGTTGCAGGGCTTATGCGGAATACCGTATAAACGCGGCAATATTGTGCGGCCTCTGCTTAATGTGAAAAGAGAAGAAATAGAGCAGTATTGCAGGAATTATAGGTTAGCATATGTGACAGACAGTACTAATCTAAAAAATGATTATACACGCAATAAAATACGCAATATTCTGATACCGCAGCTTGAAAGAGATTTTAATCAAAATCTTATCAGTACATTAACAGATAATTCATATTTAATATATGAGGATAATAATTATCTGAATAAACGCTCAGAGGACGCATACTCAAAGATAACAGATGCAAATGCTGTGGATATATCGTTATTGTTTCAATATGATAAGGCAATACAACGCAGAGTTATAATGAAGTTTCTTACGGATTTTTACGGTGATGCAGATGGAATTTCATCAAAAATTATAAATGATATTCTATCTCTTGCGAAGAAACAAAGCGGAAAATCAATAAATATTATGAGAAATACCGTTATGAAAAATGAGTATGGAAAGTTATTTATAGACAGTAATAATTGCGGAGATATACCTGATTATATATATAATCTAAAAATAGGTGAAACATGCTGTATTAACGAAATTAAAAAAAATATTACTGTTTCGGAATGCAGCGAGCGAAAAAATGACGGCTGTTTGTATCTGGATAATAAAGGCTTTACAGAACTGACTATAAGAAATAAAAGAAGCGGTGATAAGTTTTGTCCGTCAGGAATGAACG
>CAJTUY010000079.1:0-3438 GCA_910579415.1 uncultured Clostridia bacterium
GGAGATAATTTCAGAAATGAGATTATCTTTTTTTCATGGATTTGAACCATTAACTAAAAATTAGTATATGATTGATTTTTAGTGATAAATATGGTAATATATATAAAAGACGAAATGGAGGTGTGGACTGTGATACCAAACGGGATTATTATGTGTGGCGATATAGAAACGGCAAAAATAAATAATGAGATTGTTGAACCTATAAATTTTGACCTGATGCCTATTTATATTCAAAGGACAAGTGATGTCAGAGGCTGGCTGGAAAGCAGAGCTATCGACAGTCATAGAACAAACTCCAGACTTTTGAAAAAAGCATTAAGGCTTACAAATTCACATGATATAGATGTAGTGCTTAGAGTTCATGCCGCAACTATTACCGATAACTATTGGTTTAAGGAAGCAGGCACTGAGCTTCTGTATGACGGTATACGTTTTAAAGACAATATCTTTGACAAGCTTGCGCTGTACGGCGACCCTGACAGCTTTAATCAAAAAAGCGATTCCACACCGGAGCTGACGAATATAGGAAGTTATGAGAAGTGCTGGCGACTGTGCGATGGACAGTGGTGGCTGTATAAGCAGGGAAATGATAATGAACGTTTTTCAGAACTGTTTATATCGTTATTGGGAAAAAGACTGGGCTTCAATATGGCTCATTATGAGTTGGAAGACGGATATATCAAAAGTATTGATTATACAAATAACGCAAGTGTTAATTATGAGCCTATGAGCAGTTTTGTGGGAGATGATGAGGACTATCAGACAAGCTTTAATATACTGCATGAGATTTCATGGGAGGCAGCTCAGGACTTTGTCAATATGATTTATCTTGATACAATATGCTTTAATATGGACAGACACACGAAAAATTATGGTATACTAAGAAATATCCGAACAGGAGAGGTTACAGGTCTTGCGCCAAACTTTGATAATAATATAGCTTTAATATCAAGAGGATATCCGAAAAATATTGAAAGAAGCAGCGATAAGCTGATAGAATTGTTCTGTGAATTTATTGAAAATAATGAAGAAGCGTATGATATGTATAGTAAAATAGATACTGACAGCATAACGAAATCCTTAATAAATGAACTGATTGGGCACACAGGCTTTGATGTGGACAGAGAGCATATCTGCAAATTCATATTAAACGGCTGTAAATTGATTCAGAAGCGTATTACAAAAGAAATAATAGAGCCTAATAACAGCGAATATCATTTTGACACAGGTATGCCGCTTGATGAAACGCACTATGAGTGCGGTTTGCCTGAATATCTGCGGGTTTCACTTAACAATATGAAAAAGTCATGGGAAGTTGTAGACAGCGGTAAAACAGATAATCGCTGGGATATATATTGGTGTGAACTTAATGCGGATATAAACTCCGCAGAGGTTGAAAATATTATATCAAGCGAGCAGGCGTGGTATTTGCGCAGTAAATATTTAAGAATGAAAAAGGAGGATAATGTATGATTGATTTTACAAATTCAATAAAGAAAAATAAAGCCTATGCAGGAGCAAATGGCAGCAAAATTGCAGTTGTGTATAACGGAGAACAGTATATGCTCAAGTTTCCGCCGTTTCCGACCATAAATCAGGGTATAAGTTATACAAACAGCTGTATCAGTGAATATATTGGCTGTAAGATTTTCGAATCTGTCGGGATACCTGTACAGGAGACATTGCTTGGAACATATACAAGCAATGGTAAAACAAAAATCGTTGTTGCATGCAAGGATTTTACAAAACCCGGTATTACAATTCAGGATTTTGCTTCTTTAAAAAACAGGATTATAGATTCTGAAAGAAACGGCTATGGTACAGACCTTGATGATATACTTTCAACAATTGAGGCGCAAACTTCAATTGACTCTGAATTGCTGAAAACAAGATTTTGGGATATGTTTATTGTTGATGCGCTTATCGGAAATTGGGACAGACATAATGGAAACTGGGGATTTTTATATAATGCGAATACTGATGAGGTATCGCTTGCTCCTGTGTTTGACTGCGGCAGCAGTCTTTATCCACAGGCAGATGAAAGCATTATGCAAGCGGTTTTAAATGATAAAAACGAATTAAATCATAGAGTTTTCGATATCCCGCTGTCTGCCATTACTTATAAGGGTAAGAAAATAAACTACTTTAAATTCATATCTGCGGCAGAATTTGCTGAATGCAATGAGGCACTTAAAAGAATTACAAGCCGTATAGATATGGAGAAAATTTTTAAAATTGTAGACAGCACTCCTTCAATAACGGAACTTCAGAAAGATTTTTATAAAGTAATGTTAGCTGAGAGAAAAGAACATATACTTGATTTTTCTCTGAAGAAAATTATGCAAATGGATTCAAAACTAAGAGAAGAGCTTGAATTGAATATGTAGAAGCAGAAGCGGTATCATATGAATTCCGCTTCTATTTTTGTGATAGTGAAGTTATGTAAAATAATACTCTGAACTTTTATGCAGTATGTATATGGACTTATGGCGCAGTAGGTGGTATGTTTGTGTTGCCAAAAGGCAAAGAAATAAACTAAAGGAGAAAACGAATCATGAAAAAGAAAGTTTTATGTATGAGCCTTGCTGTAATGCTTCTGATACAGACAGGGGCTATGGCAGCACAAGAACACAAACATGTCTGGATTGACGATATTAAGAATTCAGACGAGACAACAAACAGGTATTACTGTGATTGCGGTGAGGTCAGGGACGAAATCATAGCTGACATACGGAATTTCATAGTCAGCTTTGATGCAAATGGCGGATATGTGGAAACAGAAACGGTTGAAACATATAAGAACCGCATTAAAAGGCTGCCCATACCTGAGAACACGTCAGATTACCAGTGGGAAGGCTGGTACACGGAGCCGGACGGAGGTGAAATGGTAACAGAGGATTGGGTGTACGACAGCGATACAACGCTGTATGCACACTGGACAGTAACGGGTACATATACGCTGAAGTTCGCCTCAGACGGCGGTTCGTACATACGTCCCGTAACTGCACTATACGGTGAAACGCTTGACCTTACGGGATATGTTCCTGAAAAGACAGGATATATATTCAAGGGTTGGCATACTGACCCGAGAACAAAGGAAAACAGAGTAGAGGAATATACATTAGATCAGGACGGAGTAGTATATGCTAAGTGGGAAGCAGACCCGTTGCAGGAACAGCCGGACGAGTTGATGAAAACAGATACAATATACCTGACAGATGAACAGCTTGCTGAAAGAACCAAAAGAATTAAAGATATAATTACTGCAATTAAAACAATTGTTACAGCTAAAAAGACTATTCTAGCTCTAGTATAAATTTTATTTTTAAACATTTACAGAATCACCCATTAATTTTATGAATCGATTAATATAATTATGTGTTAAAATTAAGTATGTGCACTATACAAGTATAATATTTTATGATATAATTATCTATC
>CAJTUY010000079.1:3448-4379 GCA_910579415.1 uncultured Clostridia bacterium
AATTAAAACAATGCTGACAAAGCATGTAAGATAATTAAATATTCAGAGCATATCGCAGATACGGTATGCTCTGAATTGCTTATGTAGTAATCAAGGGAAATGAAAATGATATATAATAATTCAGTTTAATAGGACGTATAAGGCGATGTATGGGGGCTTTTACGGAGTTAAAATAAATGCTGAGGGAAGTAATGGCAGGACAAGTATAAAAGGGATTTGGACCAATTTTGAGAAGGACAATAAATGTAATAATAATTAAAGTAAAAACTTGCTCTGTATAACCTATTTACAAGAGGATATAAAGAAGATATAATATGGAAAAATGGTAAAGTGAGATGAGGTGAGGGACTTGGATAACAGAAAAATTTTGGCGAGGATAAATGAATTAAAAAGCGAATTAAACAAACTGCAAAATCTGGTGCCGGAAAGCATTGAAGGAGAGCTTCAATATTCAACAAATATTACAACAGGGAACAGTCTATATGATATTGCCAGTATAGCATTGAAATATGAAAAGCGGGACTGTTACGGAATGCTTGATAAATATTTGTACGGGGAAACGGAAGATAAGGTGTGTGCGCTTTACGGACTCAGACAAACGGGCAAAACAACACTGATTCGTCAGTTGATTCTGAATATGAGTGCAGAGGATATTTCAAAAACCGTATATATACAAATAAATTCTGCTGATACTATGGCAAAGCTTAATTTCGATATGAAAAAACTGTGCCATCAAGGATATAAGTATATATTCATTGATGAAATAACACTGATGCAGGATTTTATAGATGCAGCGGCTGTGTTATCGGATGTATATTGCGCAATGGGTATGAAAATAGTTCTTTCGGGAGCTGATTCTCTTGGCTTCTGGTTTGCATCAAACGAAGAGCTGTATAACAGAGTCAAAATGATACCTACAACATTTATTCCG
>CAJTUY010000080.1 GCA_910579415.1 uncultured Clostridia bacterium
ATCTTTAAAGCCGGTCATGAAAAGCGGTTTTGCCACACTTAGCTTCTGCTCGGCATACGGTTTTGATATTTCATTCGGCTCGCTTGGATAAATCTTTTTAATCTCCTGTGAAAACGGTTCATTTTTCTTCACTCCGTTTTCTATTACCTTAGCTATCTTGACAGGGTCAATATCGCCGATAACCACTATGACCATGTTAGACAGATTATAAAATGTATTATAGCATTTATATAAATATTCGGGAGTTATATGACTTATACTTTCAACCGTACCTGCAATATCCTTCTTTACAGGGTGGTTCCTGTATATACAATCAAGGAAATTAAAGAACAATCTCCACTTACCGTCATCATCATACATTCTGATTTCCTGACCTATTATTCCCTGCTCCTTCTCCACACTTTCTTTTGTGAAATGCGGACTCTGGACATAATCCATAAGAGTTTCGAGATTCTTCTCAACATTTGAAGTTGCAGAAAATAAATACGCCGTCATATTAAAAGATGTAAAGGCATTTGCATTGCCGCCGTATTTTGAAAATTTATCAAACACATTACTTCCGTCAGGTTGGTCAAACATTTTATGCTCAAGATAGTGCGCTATTCCGTCAGGAACTTTGGTTACCTCTGTTTCGCCGGGTACAACAAATTCCGAATCAACCGAACCATAACGCGTACCGAATATTGCATATGTTTTGCTGTAACCCTTTTTAGGGATTATATACATTTCCAGACCTGAGGAATGTGTTCCGTAATACATTTCCTCTCCTGTTGCATTATTTTTGGTAAATTCAAGCTCCATTTACTTGTCCTCCTTTCCCGTAAGGAAATAAACAGTATCAGGCTCTACCTTTTTCGATACGCTTATTACATCATCCATTGTTACCTTACCTATTTTTTCTTTAAGAGTATCCAAATCCATATCCGTTCCCGAAACACGCTGTCCGAGATAAAACACCTGCATCATACGCTGATTATCTTTATAGGCCTCCAGCTCATTTTGGATAGCTCGTACACCGGATGTGAATTCCAGTTCGGATATTTCACCGTTCTTAATGTTTTCAAGCTGAGCAAGAATTTCATTATATGCCTTTTCAAAATTCTTAAACTCAATTCCTGCATTTACAAACATAATACCTTTATTCTTGACAAGACTGCTGGATGCATAATAACAAAGGCTAAGCTTTTCTCTGACATTGTTAAACAGCTTTGAATGGGCGCCTCCTCCAAAAATACTGTTAAATACCATAAGCGGAATATAGTCGTTATCTGTCGGTTTAACACCTGTTCTGAAGCCTACTGACAGTTTACCCTGAGCAACATCCATTTTTTCAGTAACATTTTTAATTTCGCCGCTTCCGCCGAATATCTTTGACTGAGGAAGTTCTGCCGCTTTAAAGGCAACAGTTTCGGTATATTTTTTTATATTCTCCGCAACTGCGGTTGTATCACATTCACCGCAGACATATATATCTATGACAGATGAATTTATTATACCTTCATAATGCTTTTTCAGTCCGTCCGCTGTGATTTTATCAACACCCTCAACCGTACCGATTACCGACAGCGCAAAACTGTCGCCTTTGCACATTTCCTCGCCGCATCGGCGCATTGCATACAAGCCCTTTTCATTTATTTCCGCCAATATCCTGTCACGGGCATTATTCTTTTCCTGTTCCAGAACATCATCTTTAAATGATACCGGCTCAAACAATAACGACATTGCAAGCTTTATAATACCTTCTGTAAGCTTTTCGCCGTCAGGAGCGTATTTATCGGAAATCGTTTCAAGTCCTAAGTATATAATCTGGTCATCACCGAGTTTCATTGTATAGGCCCCCAGACGCGCTCCGTACAGGTTCTCCAGATACTCTGCCACAGCCGTATTGTCAGGACAAAGTCCGCACCCTCTTTTTAAAACATACGGCAGAACCGCATTCAGCGAAACCTCCCACTCGCACAGCGGTCTGTGAATGTATATACCGACAGTTGTGGTTTTAAGCTTAGTCATAGGTATATGATATAAGTTAATGCCAGAATTTATTTTTATGCTTTCCATTCATATTCTCCTTTGCTTTTTTCCTATATTTTACTCCATTTTTTTATTTATGTCAACCTATACAGCAGTCAATATCATGCAATGTCATATTTTTGTGAAGCGCAAGATTTATGCCGTTGGCAACAGTTTTGGAAGCTCGTTCTATAACAAGGTCTATATCTTTGGTTGTAACCATAAGCGGTGAAAGTTCCTCAGGAATTTTCACCTTTGATATTGTAGCGGCGTCAATAACGGTAGGCATGCCTATCGCAATCACCTTCACTCCTATTGTCTTTTCATTAAGACCTTCACGGTTATTTCCGACACCCGAACCCGGCTGTATTCCCGTATCGGAAATCTGTATTGTGGTGCTTACCCTCTCTATATCAGCCGCCGCAAGAGCATCTACCGCGATTATAAGCTGCGGCTTTATCCTTTCCGTAACCGCCTGTATTATATCCGCCGTTTCTATACCTGTGGTTCCAAGCACTCCCGGAGCAATTGCGCATACTCCGCTTATACTGTCATCAACCATTTCATTCATTCTCGCTTTTATATGACGAGTTACCATAAGACGAGATATTACACCCGTACCAAGCGCATCGGGAGTAATATCCCGATTGCCAAGTCCCACCACAAGCGTTGTCATATCGCTTTTTATATCTGCCATTTCCTGTATTTCCTCAGCTATAATTTTACATACCTTTTCATATATTTCAAGACTGTATTTTAGATTTGGCGCGTCAATTGTGGTATATTTGCCGATAGCTTTCCCAAGCTCGCGGCTTCCGTTTTCATTTGTTATCTCCACTCGAGTTATGCTTATCCCGTTTTTCTCCTCGACACTTGATATGACACCCTCTATCTCAGTCGCGTTTTTTGCTTCTCTTTTACTCAGTTCATGTGCCTCAACAGCAAGGTCTGTTCTTATATTCTGCATAATTTTAAATCTCCTTTTCCGTTAGTTTTTGAAAAAAAGGTGTTAATTATGCAAAAAGACCGTCATATGTGACGGTCTTAAATTCATAGAGATTACTCAAAGAAAAATCCTGCTGTCATATCAAGATAATTCCCTCCGGAATAACTTCCATAACGCTCATTTACCTTTTTCTTAAATTCTTCTGCATCACTGCATTCGGACGCAATTTCTTTTAAATTTTCAAGATATGCTATTTTAGTCTTTGCATCTTTCAAGTCCTCAGGTGTGTAATGTGATGTCAAAATCAAATCATATCCCTTTTCTATGTATCCCTTCAGCTGTGCAATAATCGCGTCTGCATGACCTGCTCCGGCAACAATTGAATGACAGTCATGTCCGAGCATATGCGTATAAACCGCATTGATTTCCGGAATTTCAATATCAAACGCTTCCTGTGTGGGAGTGATGACAAAATCAATACCTCCTATGGTTACTTTGCCGGTATTTAAAATATTGGTTATACGATGTATTGAATTATCAAATATTTCTCCGAATGCAGCCGTGAAATTGTCAATAAGAGTCTTACCACCTCCGTTTTCTGAGTATTCCTTTGCATTCTGCGTTGCGTACTTGGGAATATCTTTCAGGCACTGCGCCCCTGCTCCGTGATAAGCAACAAGCATACCTGCTGTTTCAACATTTAAACTGCCGATATATTCCTCAAGTTCCTTATTATTGTCAAAGAAACACGGTGACTCAATCACAACAGCTTTACCGTTCTTTTCAACAATGAATACCTCATCATCAATAAAATCATTTGTCTTATAAGCATGAAGCCTAACAGCTCCAAAGTCGTATACGTTCATCTCACCCTTTGTTAAATTAACCTTTGTAAATGTATTTTTATTCATGATATTATCCTCCATATAAAGTAAATTATTTCTGTAAAGAAATGCCGTACGCTCATTTCCTTACCTTGTGATTACAGTATAGCATTAAGGTAAAACCTTGTAAAGTACGCACTTTTTTGTGGTATAGTTACCACAGGGAAACTATATTGACAAAACAATTTATATATTTTATAATTGAAACATATACTATTGACGTCACAAAGAAAGGACTTACTATGAAAAAAGAATTGCCTGCCTGTCCTGTGGAAACAACTCTTATGCTGATTTCCAACCGTTGGAAAGTTCTGATTATACGGGACTTGCTTGACGGCACCAAACGTTTCGGCGAACTTAAAAAGTCTGTCGGAAACATATCTCAAAAAGTATTG
>CAJTUY010000081.1 GCA_910579415.1 uncultured Clostridia bacterium
TCAACCTGAAGCGGAGAGTTTGACAAAAGCCTTAAAAGCTGTGTTTCTGTTGTTATTTTAGTAGGCATCAGATTAACAATCACAATTTTAAGCGGACGTATATCCTGATGCATTGCCTTTTTTTCGCTCATTACAAATATATTTTCATTTCTTAATTGCTTTGTTGCCGGCAATTTGTCCGGTATTTTAATAGGCATATGTACCTCTCCTTTCACTGTTTGTATTTTATTCTACCACACCTTTAAAAATTTTACAAGTGCCAAGTAAAACGAAAAGGCTGCCTTTCGGCAGCCTCCATTATAGCAAAACACGCAAACTTTCATTAGACCTTTTGTTTAGATGATGTTGCAGCAACAATCAAGCTATTATGCTACGGTATCTTTAATCGCATTTTTATCCCTCCATTCCTGTTTCATGCCATTAAAAAATGTGTGGTCTTAATCAAAACCACACATAAAAAATGCGGCTTTGATTTGTTACCACACAAAATTTAACTTCGCGCTATTATTATAGTATGCGAACTAAAGCCTGCATTTTTATTCAATAAAAATACATACTACAATAAACACGAGTTAAATATTAAATTTTGTGTGGTAGGATTATTGTACCATGCTTTTTTTATTTTGTAAAGAAAAAATATCATAAGGTTTAACCCTATGATATTTCATTTTTATGTTTCTCCAGAAATTTTATATCATCTTTTGAAAGTTCCGCTTTCTCCAGCATATCAGGACGTTTTTTCAGTGTATTTACAAGTGACTGCTCCCTTTTCCACTTTTCCACATTCGCATGATGTCCCGATATAAGCACCTCAGGAATTGACACTCCATGCCACTCGGCAGGACGAGTATACTGCGGATATTCAAGCAATCCGTTAAAATGCGACTCGTTTTCATACGAGGTTTCAGCCGCAAGTACGCCCGGAACAAGACGCGATACGGTATCAATAACAGCCATTGCAGGGATTTCACCGCCTGTAAGCACAAAATCACCTATTGATATTTCCATATCGACTATTTCATCAATAACTCTCTGGTCAATGCCCTCATAATGACCGCATAGCAGTATTATATGCTTTTCCTTTGACAGCTCAACTGCCGCTGACTGATTAAATACTCTGCCCTGAGGTGACATATAAACCGTAATCGGTTTATTAGGAAGTCCCTCTGCCACAGACATATATGCGTCAAATACGGGCTGAGCATTCATCAGCATACCGCCTCCTCCGCTGTAAGGGTAATCATCAACTTTTCGGTGCTTGTTTTTTGAAAAGTCCCGTATATCCACAAAATTAAGCTCTATCAAGCCATTTTCCCTTGCGCGCCCTATTATACTGTCACCAAGCACAGCCTCAAACATGTGCGGAAATAATGTAAGCACATCAAATCTCATTATAAGTCCTCCAGTCCTTCCATAAGATGCACCGTTACGCGCTTACTGTCTAAATCAACCTTCAAAACCACATCATCAATTACGGGTAAAAGCAGATTTTTCTGTCCCTCCCGTTTTACCTCATAAATATCACTGCTTCCGGTATTTATTACATCGGAAATAGTCCCTATCCTCTCTCCGTCTTCTTTTACTACTTCCAAGCCGATTAAATCGGCAATATAATAAACTCCATCGGGAAGCTCACCCAGCATCTCACGGGTAGTATAAATCACTTGATTTTTATATTTTTCCGCTTCGTTTATATCCTGTATTTGTGAAAATTTAACAATGATATTTCCTTTCTGATATTTAATTCCTTTAATATCAAGACGCTCATAGTCATTTTTACGCTTTACAAAAGCATATTCTATATCCTCAAAAACTTCAGGGGTGTCTGTCCATGCGACAATCTTCACCTCGCCCCTAAGTCCGTGTGTATTAACAATTTTACCTACTTCAAGCAAATCCATAGCTTTACTCCTTTTTAAGCAAAAAGGGCTTACCACGTAAGCCCCTGCTGCACTATTGTAAGATTTCAACCGCAGCCTTCTTATTTTCACGGCTTGCGGCAGCTTTGACAACAGTTCTGAGCGCTTTTGCAATTCGTCCCTGTTTGCCAATCACTTTACCCATATCATCGGCTGCTACTCTCAGTTCAAGAGTTACAGTACCGTCTTCATTTATGATTTCCTTAACATCAACCTGGTCGGGATGGTCAACAAGTGATTTGGCTATTATCTCCAATACTTCTTTCATTAGCCTACCCTCCATAATTAGATAATGTTTGACTTCTTCAAAAGAGCCTTAACAGTATCTGTCGGCTGCGCACCGTTTGAAATCCATTTCTTAACCGCGTCAGCGTCAATGTTAACTGTCGCAGGGTCTGTAAGCGGATTATATGTGCCTACTTCCTCGATAAATCTACCGTTTCTCGGGTATCTTGAATCTGCAACTACAACTCTGTAAAACGGAGCCTTCTTTGCACCCATTCTTCTTAATCTGATTTTTACTGCCATTGTTTTCACCTCCCGTAAATTTTCCTTTGATATATTCAAAAAGTATTAAAAATACCTTATTGACTTTATTTATACTTTCTCAGACGTTTAAGCATTTTTGCCTGTTTGCCGCCCGTAAACTGCTTCATCATTTTCTGCATTTCGCTAAACTGCTTTAAAAGTTGGTTTACGTCCTGCACTCTCGTTCCGCTTCCTTTTGCAATTCTTACCTTGCGGCTTGCTCCGATTATACCCGGTTTTCGCCTTTCCTGCTCAGTCATTGACTGAATAATTGCTTCAATATGAACCATACGCTTCGCATTTTCCTCTGTATCGACTGTTTCAAGCATTTTTTTATCAATTCCCGGAAGCATCCCGAGTATCTGAGAAAACGAACCCATTTTTTTTATCTGTCTGAACTGCTCTAAAAAGTCATTCAGGTCAAACTGCTGTTTGCGTATTTTATCCTCTAATTCCTGAGCCTTCTTTTCGTCAATCGCCTCTTGCGCCTTATCTATGAGCGTTAAAACATCGCCCATACCAAGTATTCTTGATGCCATTCTGTCAGGATGGAACTGCTCAAGGTCTGAAAGTTTTTCTCCGACTGATGCATATTTTATAGGCTTGCCTGTCACCTGCTTTACCGACAGTGCTGCGCCGCCGCGCGTATCACCGTCAAGCTTCGACAGAATTACTCCCGTTATATCAAGCTGTTCATTGAACGATTTTGCAACATTAACGGCATCCTGTCCTGTCATTGCGTCAACTACAAGCAAAATTTCTGTTGGGCTGACTTCTTTCTTAATATCCGCAAGCTCGTCCATCAGTTCTTCGTCTATATGAAGACGTCCAGCCGTATCCAATATGACAGGGTCATTGCCGTGCTTTATCGCATGCGCCACCGCTTCCTTTGCAATAGTTACAGGACTCACATCCGTACCCATTGAAAATACGGGTATCTGTACCTGTTTACCCAAAACCTCAAGCTGTTTTACAGCGGCAGGACGGTAAACGTCACAGGCAACCATAAGCGGACGCTTATTCATCTGACGCGAAAGATTAAGCGCAAGCTTACCTGTTGCAGTAGTTTTACCTGCACCCTGCAAGCCGCACATCATAATTACTGTCGGCGGTTTCGCAGAAAATTCCAGTCTTGACGCTTCTCCGCCAATCATTTTGGTAAGTTCCTCATTTACCACCTTAACAAGCTGCTGCGCAGGGGTAAGCGATTCCATAATCTCCTGTCCGAGAGCCTTCTCGGATACTACATTTATAAATTCCTTTACAACCTTAAAGTTTACATCAGCTTCCAAAAGAGCCAGCTTAATTTCACGCATTGCGTCTTTAATGTCTTTTTCATTAAGCTTTCCCTTGCCTCGAAGCTTTTTAAAAACACCCTGAAGCTTATCGCCTAAACTTTCAAATGCCATTAAATCTGTCCCTTTCTATATTTTTTCTTTCAAAAGCACTGACAGCTCCTTCAGCCGCTTTATCTGAACCGTGTCGGGAAGAGTATTGATAATTTTGTTCATTTCTTCAATATCAGCGGTAATACCTGCAAAGCGTTCGGCTAAACCGAGTTTTTCCTCAAATTCTGCAAGCTGTCTTTCGCCTCGCTTTACCAAATCACGCACACCCTGACGGCTTATGGACGTTTCTGCCGCAATCTCCCCCAGTGACAAGTCCTGATTATAATACATATCCATCATTTCGTACTGTCTTTCGGAAAGAAGCTGACCATAGAAGTCCAT
>CAJTUY010000082.1 GCA_910579415.1 uncultured Clostridia bacterium
TGTGTTCATTTCCGATTATGTGCTTGTAACCTATGGAACGGGCGCAATTATGGCGGTTCCTGCACACGATAGCCGTGACTGGGATTTTGCGAAGAAATTTGACCTGCCTATTATTGAGGTTGTGTCGGGCGGTAAAAACGTTCAGGAGGAGGCGTATACCGACGTTTACAAGGGGAATATGGTTAATTCTGAATTTCTTAACGGTATGCCTGTAAAAGAGGCAATTCCTGCAATGATTGACTGGCTTGAAAAACAGGGACTTGGAAAACGCAAGGTTAATTTCAAACTGCGTGACTGGGTATTCTCACGTCAGCGTTACTGGGGTGAGCCGATTCCGCTAGTACACTGCGATAAGTGCGGTTGGGTGGCAATCCCTGAAAGTGAGCTGCCGCTTGAACTGCCTGAAATAGATACGTTTGAACCGGGAGATAACGGTGAATCACCGCTTGCAAAGGCATATGACTGGATAGAAACAACTTGTCCGCACTGCGGAGGCAAAGCAGAGAGAGAAACAGACACAATGCCGCAGTGGGCAGGGTCAAGCTGGTATTTCCTGCGTTATATGGACCCCCACAATAACGACGCGCTTGCCTCAAAGGAGGCGCTTGAATACTGGTCTCCTGTCGATTGGTATAACGGCGGTATGGAGCATACAACCCTGCACCTTTTATATTCGCGTTTCTGGCATAAGTTCCTGTATGACATAGGAGTAGTGCCGACGAAGGAGCCGTATATGAAACGTACCTCTCACGGTATGATTCTGGGAGAGAATAACGAAAAGATGTCTAAATCACGCGGTAACGTGGTAAATCCTGATGATGTTGTAAACGAATTTGGCGCGGACGCGTTCAGAACGTATGAAATGTTTATCGGCGCGTTTGACCAGTCAACTCCATGGTCGCAGCAGGGACTTAAGGGTTGTTATAAATTCCTTGAAAGAGTATGGAATTTACAGTCGATAGTAACTGATGAAGAAGGTTACAGTGTGGATTTGGAAAAGAATATGCATAAGGCAATTAAAAAGGTTAGTGAGGATTTCGAGAGAATGAAGTTCAATACCGCAATTGCGACTATGATGAGCCTTGTAAATGATTTTTCAAAGAAAGGCTCGGTAACGCGCGGCGAGTATATGACGCTTATAACGCTTTTAAACCCCGTAGCTCCGCATATGACAGAGGAACTGTGGCAGATTTACGGTAACGAGGGACTGCTGTCACTTCAGACATGGCCGTCGTTTGATGAGGAAAAGACGGTTGATGATGAAATTGAAATTGTTGTCCAGATAAACGGTAAAATCAAGGATAAGCTGATGATTCCGGCAGGACTTGACAGGGACGGTACGCAGGAGGCGGCAATGAATACCGAGAAGATTAAAGGTCTTATTGAGGGTAAAACTGTTGTTAAGGTTATTGCTGTACCTGATAAACTTGTTAATATAGTAGTTAAATAAATTATAAACTGCCGCTGTTAAAAGCGGCAGTTTTTGGGAGTAAAATTATGGATAGCTTAATTTACAGTTTAAATGCCACAATTCCTGTATTTTTAGTGATTGCGGCAGGGTACATATTAAAGCAAACAGGTATTTTAAACGACGCTTTTGTAAAAAGCGCGAACAAATTCAATTTTACAGTCACATTGCCTGTACTGTTATTCGTGGATTTGTCAACTACTGACATAATTGCGGATTTTGACGTAAGGTATGTAATGTTCTGCGCGGTGGTAACTGTGATTGCGTGTGTATTTCTGTGGCTAGGTGCGCGGTTTTTCTTAAAGGATAAGTCGCTTATTGCGGAATTTGTACAGGCGGGTTATCGTTCAAGCGCGGCGGTTATGGGTGTCGCGTTTATTCAGAATATGTACGGTGACAGTGGTATGGCGCCTGTTATGATAATAGGCTGTGTGCCTCTGTTTAATATTTTCGCCGTGCTGGTGCTTACTTTTGAAAGCGACAGTGGCGGAAACGGAACGGCGCATATTAAGAAGTCAATTTTGAATATAATTAAGAATCCGATTATAATAGGTATTGCGCTTGGCGTTATAGCGTCGCTCATACATCTTGACCTGCCTGAAATAGCGGATAAAACGCTTGCGTCGTTTGCAAAAATGGCAACGCCGCTTGCGCTTGTGGCGATTGGAGCAGGCTTTGAAGGACGTAAGGCAGTTGCAAAAATTAAGACTACGGTTATAGTGGCGGCGGTAAAGCTTGTTGTTCTGCCTGCGGTATTTCTGCCGATTGCCGTAAAAATGCAGTTCAGCGAACAGGAACTTGTGGCGTTTATTGTAATGCTTGGTTCGCCGACCACTCCGTCAAGCTACATAATGGCTAAAAATATGGGTCACGACGGTATACTCACATCCAGTACAATAGTAATAACAACACTATTGTCCTCGCTGACGCTTACTTTCTGGATTTTTTTAGCGCGATATACAGGGTTAATTGTATAAAATGCTTTAAATTGGAATTTGTTACGTTTTTCTACAATATACTTGACGATAAGACTTATTTTTGTTAAAATTATAATAATGGTTAAGAATCGTAAGGAGGATTACATAATGAAAAAACTAATGCTTGGAAACGAAGCTGTGGCTCGCGGTGCATATGAAGCGGGTGTAAGCGTTGTTTCATCATATCCGGGTACGCCGAGTACCGAAATAACCGAAAATATTGTTAAATATGATGATATTTACGTTGAGTGGGCGCCGAATGAAAAGGTTGCCGCTGAGGTGGCAATCGGAGCGTCAATTGCAGGTGCGCGTTCAATGTCTTGTATGAAGCACGTCGGACTTAACGTAATGGCTGACCCTGTATTTACTGTCAGCTATACGGGAGTAAACGGAGGACTTGTACTTTGCGTTGCGGACGATCAGGGTATGCACTCGTCACAAAATGAACAGGATTCCCGTCACTATGCGAAAGCGTCTAAAATACTTATGCTTGAACCGTCTGACAGCGGCGAATGTAAGGACTTCACAAAAAAGGCTTATGAGTTATCGGAGCAGTATGACACACCTGTATTTTTAAGACTTTCGACAAGGGTATCACATTCTCAGAGCCTTGTCGAGGAGGACGAAAGAGCGGACGTACCTCTGAAGGATTACGAAAAAAATCCGCAGAAGTATGTAATGATGCCTGCCAATGCCATTAAACGTCACGTGGACGTTGAAAACAGAATAGCGGCATTAAAGGACATGGCGGAAAATACAGAGCTTAACAGAGTTGAAAAGAACGGCACAAAAATTGGTGTAATTGCAGGCGGTATTGCGTATATGTACGCAAAGGAGGCGCTTGGCGATAATGTTGATTATTTAAAACTCGGCATTGTATATCCACTCCCTGAAAAGAAAATTAAGGACTTTGCGGCTCAGTATGACAAGGTATATGTTATAGAGGAGCTTGACCCTGTAATTGAAGATTTCTGTAAAAGTATCGGCGTTGACGTAACCGGCAAGGAAGTGTTTACACTACTTGGCGAATATACGCCTGCAATGATAAAAAAGGCAGTGTTGGGAATAGACGCGCCTGAATTTGACACTATTGATGAAAATGTCCCTGTAAGACCGCCTGTAATGTGTGCAGGCTGTCCGCATAGAGGTACATTCTATGTATTAAAGAAGCTCGGACTTGTCGTTTCGGGTGACATTGGCTGTTATACGCTTGGTGCGGCGGCACCGTTACAGAGTGTTGACACAACAATCTGTATGGGAGCGTCAGTCAGCGCGGCGCACGGTATGGCAAAGGCACGCGGCGCGGAATTTAACAAGAAGCTTGTTTCTGTAATCGGTGATTCAACATTTATGCACTCGGGAATTACAGGACTTGTTGATATAGTTTACAATAAGGGTAATAACACGGTTATTATACTTGACAACTCAATTACGGGTATGACGGGTCATCAGGATAACCCCACAACAGGATATACAATCCGTAAGGAGGAAACAACGCAGGTAAATCTGATTGCGCTTTGCAAGTCAATAGGAATTGAAAATG
>CAJTUY010000083.1 GCA_910579415.1 uncultured Clostridia bacterium
GGACTAAGCTCATCATACATAAATTCCGCATATCTGACGAAAGCCGCTCTTCCTTCTTTTGTATAAGGCACGCCTCCGTCATCATACGCGTCATTTCCGAACGCAAGTATAGGAAGTGTCTTTATGCCTATGTCCTTAAGATTTTTAATGAATGGTATATAGTGGTCGGGCAATTTTAAAACTCCGTCCTTCTCTATCGTCTTCCACTCAAAATCTTCTCTGACATAGCCTATACCGAAATCGGAATACATCTCAGCTCTTTCGGGCATATCATCCTCACCGTCACGGGTATCGTGAGAACACATTCCAAAAAATTCATTAGCGCTCCCTTGTTCTGACGACACCGCGCAGGAGAACGGAAATTCCTCCGATACCGGCTCGGATATATGGTCGTCTATGGTAACTTTGAGCATCGCTGTATCATATACGTCCATATTAAAATCCAAATGCTTCGTATATGTATCGCCGCCGTTTATATCCACCTTTTCTGTTTCATCAAACAGTTTTACCCCGTGGTCAGTTACGGCGCTGTAGGTTACGTCAGCGCTGATTTTACTGCCGATACTATTTTTTATATCAATATCGAACTGTTTATCATCCTGCATACGGAAAATATTTCCGTCACGCTTTGTTCTTACATCTGTAACATTGAGCGGCAGCTGTGTAAGAGAAAAATCATCTACATACATATATCCGTCCATATGCTGCCACACCTGAAACGAAACCTGACCCAAGCCCTTAATTTCACCGTATGCGTTTGTTCCCATATCCTTGAACAGCTTTTTCACTCCCCGATAAAATACCGTATATTCTTCTTCCTCAGGAGTTGTACATTTAACATTAAAATAATTATTATCAATGTCCAGAATTATCTCAAAATCGTACCAACAGTTTGTTTTGTAATAGCAAAGCTGCACGCCTGAACCGGCATAATCCGGCGGCAGATTACGGTCTGTTCCCACCTGTATTTTTTCACCGTCAAAATATAAAAGAGAGAATAAATCACCCGTTTCTGAATCAATACAGTATATATGACCGTTCAGATTGTTCGTTCCGATATTAACAGAAAAATTCATTTTCACTCTGCCGCCCTTAATCGGCTGTGTTAAAGGATAGAACATCTGTGTATTGTCCCCCTCAGCCGACAGACCCACTCTTGCAGATTTTCCGTGCAGTTCATCTGACGTTTCCACTGACAGCTGAGTCCGCGAATATGCGTCGGCAGTATATGTACTCAGCAATGGCTCCGACTGTGTATAACTCTCAAAATCATCCTTGAATTGCATTACCTCCGTCTTATTCTCTGCCATAACAGGCTGCATTCCCGTCAAAAGCATAGCAGCCGAAAAAATGACAGCAAAAAATCTTTTCATCATCTGATATCACCCCTTTATACCACTCATATTCAATCCGCCTGTTATATGCTTTGAAAGCAGAGCGTATATAACAATCGGCGGTAATATAGACAGCATAACAATCAGCATAAGCTCACTGTCATTAATCTTAAGCTTTCCTAAAGACAAGTTATAAAGCAATACCGAAATCGGTTCACGTCCGCTGTCGCCCAATATCAGATACGGCCACATAAAATTACTCCACGAAGCAATAATATTGAAAATGGCAACAACCACAACTATCGGTTTAGACAAAGGAAGTATTATATGGCGAAATATACCTGCATCTGAACAGCCGTCAATTCTTGCGGCTTCGACATAATCCATAGGAATACCATTAAAAAAGTTTCTGAACAGCATTATATTAAATGCGTTACAGCCTGCCATAAGAAACAGCGGCAGAAAAGTTCCCGTAAGATTTGCGTGAATGACAGGCATATCAACAAATGTCATATATAACGGCGCCATACTTACGCTTGGTAAAAGCATAGACCAGAATACCAGCGTTTCCAATATCGGTGTTCCAAGCGGTTTTAAGCGCGAAAGAACATAACCTGCAAGTCCGTTAATAATAATATCAAATATCAATGAACCTATTATAATCCATAGAGTGTTAATAAAATATTTTGAAAGATTTATTTGGCTGATTATATCTTTTACCTTTCCCAATTCAAAGCTTTTCGGGAAAAATGTAGGAGGAATCTGATAAAGCTCGGAAGGCTCTTTAAATCCTGACAGAAATACCCACAATACAGGGAATATACATATTGCCGCTATAAAAAGCATAAAAACAAACATAAGAGCATAAGCAACTTTTATACTGGGTTTTCTCAAATCACTGAAATTAAAAAGTCCCTCTGTTTTCGCACTGAAATACTTCATATTTATCCTCCTCAATCATTTATTTTTTTGTCAAATTTAAAGTATATGTATGTGAGTCCTATAAGCAGTATAAAAGTGATGACTCCCAATGCCATAGACTTATCAAGCTGTCCATATCTGAAAGCATAGAAATAATTAGTAAGTCCTAAGGACATAGATGCCCCGTTAGGTCCGCCTCCCGTCATAACAAGCGGTTGCTCCGTAATCTGGAATACCGCTATAATCTGTCTTATCGCATTTAGGAAAAGTATTCCTGACATATGCGGCAACAGTACATTTTTTACTCTTGAAAACACTCCCGCTCCGTCAAGCCTTGCGGCTTCATACAGGCTTTGATCCACACTTTGCAGCGACGCAAGATACAATATCATTGTTGAACCGAATCCATTCCAAGTCATTGCAAGAATTATAAGCGGAATGGTAAGGCGCGCATTGCTTAGCCATCCAACCGGACCCAACCCAAAAAAATACAGCACCATATTCAAAAAGCCGCCGCTTCCATCCGAATACACCATCCGCCATATAAGACATGTTGCTACACTCGGTATAACAACTGGCAAGTACGTTGTAACCTTAAAGAAGCCCTTTGTATGTACCATTTCATTTGTAAACACTGCCACAATAAACGGCAGCGGAAATCCTATAATTATCGACCATACCACATATAAGGCTGTATTTCCTAACGTCTTTAAAAAATTTGTATCTGTGAGTACATCTATAAAATTTTTCAATCCTACAAACTCAGTTGCCTCAAAGCCTTTAAGCTTAAAAAATGAATATCCGAACGCCATCACAATCGGACGCCACGTTACCAAAATAAATATTAATATAGAAGGTAAAATCAGCAGCCAGCCCGGAATACTGTTTTTTATTCTTCCGGGCAGCTTGCTTCCTCCTTTTACTTTTTTATTCGCTGAAATCTTCATATTCTTCTCCGTTTATCAATCAAGCTTATCGAGATGATTTTTCTGAAAATCATTATTTGCAGAACTTGCAAGCGCGTCTATATCGGCATTCTGATTCGTTAATATCTCCTGAATAACGCCGTCAAGAACCGCATACAACTCCTGACACGCAACAGGTTCTTCCGGTCTTATTGTTACACCTTGGAAATTATAGTAATCTTCGTAATCTGCCATATTGACATTCGAATAATCCGCAGCAATTTCTTCAATCTTCTTTTCTCTTTCATTGCTCTGCCATATACTGAAAAACTCTTTCGGGAATACTACTCCGCCATCATCAATGGTTTTCTGATATTCATCACGTATTCTGCTTTCAACATCAGGCGTTATATCCGGAGTTCTTCCTATAAATTTAAGCCACTTCAGACCTGCCTCAGCCTGTTCAGGTGTTGTTTTGGAAGTGAATATTGTCACTCCTCCGCCCATCTGCGAGTATCTGCCCTCATCGCCGGCAGGCATTTTAGCAAGGAATATATTATCCTTATTCATACCATATTTGGCAACAAAATCATTTACTATTGACGGATCACCAAACATCATTGCTGTTTGTCCTGTTCCAAAAGTCTTTCTATGCTCCGCAATATCCAACACTTTATTATCGGGCAGTACATTATACTT
>CAJTUY010000084.1 GCA_910579415.1 uncultured Clostridia bacterium
GAGGCGGACACAGCATAGGAGTACCGCTTGCTGTGGCATCGGATTATTCATTTATAGCGCCGACTGCCACAATGACAGTACATCCTTTGAGAATGAACGGGCTTGTTATAGGAGTAATGCAGACCTTCCAGTATTTCCAAAATATGCAGGAGCGGATAACGGAATTGGTGGTTTCAAACTCTCAGATATCTCATGAGGACTTTAAACGGCTTATGCTTACAACCGATGAAATTGCAAATGATGTTGGGAGTATACTGTTTGCGCCTAAAGCGGTGGAGTGCGGCTTGATAAATGAAATGGGCGGTCTTAAAGACGCGCTGAATAAAATATATGAATTGATTGAGAAGGAGAGGGAGAAAAAATGATTTATTCGGTAGTGCCGACAGACGTTGTGTTTTTTGACCAGACGCAGATACGTCAGAGGCATATAAAAATGTATGATAATGTAACCCTTGAAATAGTGGATGGAATAGTAGACAGGATAGTAAGTACAAATCCGCAGGATTACCTGAAATATCATAATTTGCTTGGGTCAAAGAATATTTAAACAGTTCCCCCTGAGGATATGACAGGGGGATTTTTATATTAAAAAATCCTTGCAATATGCGGTAAAATGTTATATAATAGCACTACTGTGATGCTCGCAGAAAAACTAATGAAGGAGGTGGATTGCTTACGCAGTAAGCAATAGCGGACAAATCCGCAGGATTTGTGTTAGCGTAGGCAAGGTGGATTGCTTACGCGAGGATTTGTGTTAGCGTAAGTAAGATGAATATGCACGATAATGTATATGACGTTTTGTTGGAACGTGGCTTGATTGCCCAGACAACACATGAGCAGGAAATCAGAGAATTATTAGGAAAGGAAAAAGTTACGTTCTATATCGGCTTTGACCCGACAGCAGACAGCCTCCATGTAGGACACTTTCTGCAAATGGTCGTAATGAGACATATGCAGAATTACGGTCACAGGCCTATTGCGCTTGTGGGCGGCGGTACGGGACATATCGGCGACCCGTCAGGCAGAACTGATATGCGTCAGATGATGACAAAGAAAATTATTGACCACAATTGTGAGCGGTTTAAGGAACAGCTTGCAAAGGTTGTTGATTTTTCGGACGATAAAGCAATTATGGTAAATAATGCCGACTGGCTTTTAGACCTTAACTATGTTGAGTTTTTGCGTGACATCGGCTCTTGTTTCTCGGTAAACAAAATGCTTACTGCCGAATGTTTTAAGCAAAGACTTGAAAAGGGACTTTCGTTCCTTGAATTTAATTATATGCTTATGCAGAGTTACGATTTTCTTATGCTTAACCGTAAGTATAACTGTAAAATCGAGCTTGGAGGAGATGACCAGTGGAGTAATATACTGGGCGGTATTGACCTTTGCCGCAGAAAAGACCAGACTCAGGTTTATGGCATGACGTTTACGCTTTTGACAAACAGTGAAGGCAAAAAGATGGGTAAAACCGCATCAGGCGCGGTATGGCTTGACCCTGAAAAGACAACGCCGTATGACTTCTACCAATACTGGGTAAATGTTCAGGACGCTGATGTTATTAAGTGTCTGAAGCTGCTTACATTTGTTTCTATGGACGAAATTCATGAAATGGAAAAATGGGAGGGACAAGAGCTTAATCAGGCAAAGAAACGTCTTGCGTACGAGGTTACTAAGCTTGTTCACGGCGAGGCTGAAGCTGAAAAAGCAAAGAAAACCGCTGAGGAAGTATTTGCCAAAGGCGGAGTGAGCGAGGATATGCCGACTACGGTAATTCCTGATGTTGTGGGAATGGGCATTCTGGATATGCTGGTTAAGACAGGACTTCTTCCTTCAAAGGGCGAGGCAAGAAGGCTTGTACAGCAGAACGGGCTGTCTATAAATGATGAAAAGTATACTGATGTAAACGGTACTGTTACAGATGATATGATAACAGACGAGGGAATGATTATAAAGAAAGGTAAAAAAACCTTCCATAGGGTAGTAATCAAATAGGCATACAAAAATTATTATATCAAAAAAGGCGGAATGAAAATTCCGCCTTTTCTGATATTTAAAATTTAATAATTCCCAATGCTTCAAGAACCGAAGAAACAAGTATTGCCGCGATTAAAACAGGAGCGACATATTTAATCATAATATCAAACAGCTTCTGACGTTTAAAGTCTGACGAAAGCTTAACTTCATCGTGAATAACATTGACGCCTATAACATATGCAACAAATATACAGGTTAGCATAGCGCCTATCGGCATTAACACTGAGTTTGTGATAAAGTCCATCATATCAAGGATAGTCAGTCCGCCGAGAGTAACCTTGTCCCAAAGACTATATCCTAGAATGGGAGGAATACCGAACAGGAATGAGCCTATACCAACACCTAGTGTTGTTTTCTTTCTGCTCCAGCCGAACTTGTCACATAGTGATGAAACTATTGCTTCCATAATTGAAATTGATGAAGTCAGCGCGGCAAATAGTACCAGAAGGAAGAATGCTGAGCCAATTACTGTTGACAGTCCCATGCTTTCAAATACTTTTGGAAGAGTTACAAACATAAGACTCGGACCCTTGCCAAGCGCACTTTCATCTCCGCCTGAAGGCAAATACCGCAGGTACAATCATAAGACCTGCTATAATTGCTATACTTGTATCAAACAATTCAATTCTGCCGACATTCTTTTCAAGATTACTGTCTTTGGGCAGATATGAACCGTATGCAATCATTATACCCATTGCAAGTGAAAGCGAATAAAACATCTGCCCCATTGCTGCAAGCACGCCCTGAATTGAGAACTTTGAAAAATCAGGTATAAACAGATATTTCACGCCTGTAATTGCTCCGGGAAGTGAAATTGAATATACCGATACAAAAATTGCAAGGACAATCAGTATAGGCATAAGAATTGTACTGAATTTTTCAACACCCTTTTGTACACCGCGAAGTATTACAAATGTTGTAATTCCGGAGAACAGGAATTGAAATACTAAAAGACGCAAAGGCGATGCAAGCATATCTGTAAAGAAAGTATCGCTTGCAGCAACAGTATGACCGCCTGTAAGGTAAGTCATGGTATATTCTATTACCCAACCTCCTATAACATTGTAGTAAGGCTGAATAATCATAGGTACAAGCGTAGCGATAATTCCGATAAAGCCCCATTTTTTGCTGAGTTCACCAAATGCAGATAAAGCGCTTTTGCCTGTTTTGCGTCCTATGGCGTTTTCGGCAACCATAAGAGTAAAACCGAATGTTACAACGAGCAGTATATAGAATAAAAGGAATATACCACCGCCGTATTTTGCGGCGAGGTATGGAAATCTCCATATATTGCCCAGCCCTACCGCACTTCCTGCCGCAGCAAGTACAAATCCGAAACTTCCGGAGAATGTGCCTCTTTTTTCTTTTTTCATATTAAGGTACCCCCTGTAAATATTAGTTTATGGTAAGATTATACACTATAATTGCCCGTTTGTAAAATACTTTTTTTAAATACTTGATATTTTCGACATTTTTATATATAATACACATAAAGCAGACTAAATTCTATAAATGCAATTTTAATGGGATGCTGAAAGTCGGCTATTTTATCATTATACCCTGAATGGTGTTTCTATATAAGAAATTTAATAAACAGATATCAATATGAAGTTGTATCAAAATGGAATACAATATAACTATCGTTTTTAACAGCGTAATATTTACAGGGAAATTGTGATACAGGAGAAAGGAAAGAATGAATATTGCTATATGTGATGATGAACTGATTTTCGTGGAAAAATTGCAGCGTAAAATTCAAAAGGAATTTGCGCGGCATGGAGAAGAATGTTCATTTGTAACTGCGACAAGCGGCAAGGAATT
>CAJTUY010000085.1 GCA_910579415.1 uncultured Clostridia bacterium
TTCCGGATAATCTGCGAGTATGAATTGCCCCATAACAACAAATGGCTCATTATGACCTCTCGCATTACAAAGCTGTTCATTTCGGGATTGGGTATATCGTGGAGCAGACGGTACAGCGGATGAGTAAACACACGTTCTTTTCCGCTGTCGGTGTACTCGTAAACGTGGAGCGGCAGGCTTGCCACCGTTTCAGATATGATACGGACACAGGCATATACCGCCGTTGTCTGCATTGCCGTCCTCTCGGTTACCGACTTTCCCGACCACGACCTGCCGAACGGAAACGACCGTCCGCCGCCGATGCTGTCGCCTGTATGATTTTTCGGGTGGTCGCGCGATTTGAATATTGATTTTATTATGTTCATAAAATTTTCTCCTTTTTATTGACATTTGATAGCTTTTATGCTATCATTATATTGTAAATATAATCTACATATCGGAGTATAATAATAATGTACACTATCGAATTTTACGAAAAACCAAACGGTGAATCCGAACTATGGGATTTTTTAGAGTTTCTGCGCATAAAATCCAAAACAAGCAAGGACGCACGTATTCAGTACAACCAGATAAGCCTATATGTGCAGTTATTACAGGATAACGGTACTCGTTTGCCAAAAGAAGTCACAAAACATATTGAGGACGGTATATGGGAGCTTCGTCCCGGAAATAACCGTATATTTTATTTCTTTTTTGAAAATGATACCTTCGTCCTGCTTCATCAGTTTCGTAAAAAAACACAAAAAACACCGCGCAGAGAAATTGAAAAAGCAAAATCTGAACGCAGCGATTATCTATCCAGAAAGGAGCGTGCTTAATATGAGAACATGGAATGATTATAAGGAACACGTAAGAGAAGTTGATCCGATTGCCGCTAACGATATTAATGAAATTGAAAATATCGCATCTATTGTCGGCGCACTGATAGAACAGCGAACCGCTCTCGGTATAAGTCAGCGTGAACTTGCTTCACTTTGCGGAATTCCGCAATCATCGGTTGCACGTATTGAATCGTATAAATCAACTCCAAATCTTGATACTTTGCTTAAGATAATGCAGCCGCTTGGTCTTAAACTTACTGTATCACCAACAAAATAATTATTTTCTTAAGCACATCAATAAATATTGGTGTGCTTTTATGTTGTCTAAAATACAATGATACTCCTGCGGTCATAAACGCTGCCTTGCTGTCCCTCATTACGGATTGCTCTGTCAAGAGCCATAACGCTTGCAACAGCGCCGTCAATCCGCTCAGTGCTGTGTTTTTTAGAAAGCTTGATGTTTTCCGCCGCGTCCGTTTCCACACATACATTATCAAAATTCCATCTAAGCACGGGATGATTATTGTGGATTATCTTTTCCTTGAGAACAAGTGAATACAGTTCCTTTGTCGGCGGACTCATATCCTTAAAGCCTTGACCGAACGGAATCATAGTAAGACCCTCATCTTGGAGGTTCAATATAATCTGCGTTGCGTTGTATCTGTCATATGCGATTTCCCGAACCACAAACTTGCTTGCGATTTCTTTAATATCCGACTCAATTTTCCGGTAATCAACCACGTTACCCTCAGTGGTGCGAATAAAACCATTTGCCTCCCATACATCATACGGAACGTGATCGCGCCGTACACGCTGACGGAGGTTTTCCTCCGGTATCCAAAAGTACGGAAGTATTATGTATTTTTCCGTATCATTTCTCGGAGGAAACACAAGAACGAAAGCCGTCAAATCCAGCGTTGTCGAAAGGTCAAGTCCGCCATAGCATTCGCGCCCGCGCAGAGTCTCAATGTCGATTGTTTCATCACAAGCGTCCCATTTATCCATCTGCATCCAGCGTGTGGATTGTTTCACCCATTGATTAAGCCTTAACTGCCTGAACAGATTTTCCTCCGCCGGATTTTCCTTTGCAGATTGGAATGCGGCGCGTACTTTTTCAATATCAACCGTATGACCAAGCGACGGGTTTGCCTTGTACCAATTCCGCTCGTCCGTCCAATCGTCATCATCGGCTATTCCGTAAATGACAGGATAAAAAGTCGGGTCAATCTTGCGCCCTGCCAATATATCAGCAGCCTTTTGGTGCTGTTCAAAGCATATACTGTTTCTATCCGTTCCGGCAGTTGTTATGAGGAAAAACAACGGCTGTGTTCTCGCATCGCCGGAACCTTTTGTCATTACATCGAACAACTCACGGTTTGGCTGCGAGTGCAGCTCGTCAAATATTACACCGTGTACATTCAGACCGTGCTTGGTGAACGCCTCGCTTGAAAGCACCTGATAATATGAATTTGTCGGCTTATACACCAGACGCTTTACCGACATTACGGGTTTAATTCGTTTCTTAAGCGCCGGACACTGGTCGACCATATCGACCGCCACATCAAAGACAATACTTGCCTGTTGACAGTCGCTCGCGCATCCGTAAACCTCCGCGCCCCATTCACCGTCACCGCAGGTCAGATACAGCGCCACACCCACCGCAAGTTCTGATTTGCCCATCTTCTTGGGTATTTCCACATACGCTGTGTTATACTGACGGTAACCGTTCGGCTTTATCGTGCCGAACACATCGGACATGATTTTATCCTGCCACGGCAGCAGTTCAAACGGAATACCGCGCCATTTGCCTTTGGTGTGTTTGAGCGCGTTTATAAAGGCTTTTGCCCGCTGTGCCTTATTCTCGTCAAACATCACTTTTTCTCTCCGCCCAACGAAAGAAGCTGTTCCATAGCATCGTCAGACGCATCCGAGCCGTTGTCGGTAACAATTCTTGACCTTGACGCAGGCGTCAGTCCGAACTGCTCACAGAATTTGCTCATCTGTTTCAGATACTGCTGTGCAATGGCTACCTGCGGAACCTGCTGCCAATATCCGCTCGGTGTTTTTACAATAGCGCCGTGTTTTGAAATAAACTCCTCCGCAGCCTTCCATCGGGCATACGCTTGGCAGTAGCCGGAAAATGCCGCCATATCCACCTCTGTCAAAATACCGAGCTGTTCCATTTGTTTTGCCAATCTGCGCCATTCTTTTTTCGCGTCATCGTCCAGCCATTTCGGACAGGACGGCGCACGAGCCGCAGGTTTTGGCTCATTTGCGTTTAATTGGCGCTTGCCAGGATTACCCTCAAGCTGTTTTACTGCCGTGGGTTTCGGCTTTCTGCCCCTCTGTGCCAAGCGTATCACCTCCCTCCGCTTAATTTTAGGCACAAAAAAATCACCCCTCGGCAAAGCCGAGGGTTCAGTATTCTTTTTTATATAAATATCATTTTTTCTGCATCTTGCTGTCCTTTCATCCATCTGTTATCATGGTACATTTCCAATACACTGTCATAGTGCATCAGCTTTGCAAGCTGTTCCTCCAGCTTATGGATTTCCTCATATAAAAGATCATAAAAACTTGCCGGAGCAAAACCGCATCCCATCTCCTCATCAGCAGCAATCCATTCTTCAATATCAGCTATTTTCTTTAAGATTTCTTTTTTTTGCCTTGTCATCATTCTATCCTCCGTTTT
>CAJTUY010000086.1:0-1077 GCA_910579415.1 uncultured Clostridia bacterium
AAAATCTTAACTATTACCGCAAATCCTTTTAAACCGAACTCAGCTTCTATTAATGCAAATTTATCATCTAATGTGACGTCAAGCGGAACAAATGAGATTCCGCTATTCATATGTGTTTATCCTCCTATAGCTTTAGTTTTTTCAGCAAATAATCATCAAGCTCTATACCATAGATATGATACTTATTGAAAAACGTATTTTCACTCTGATGTGCTTCTTGATGATGTTCACGGCATAACGCAATCACGCTTCTGCCTGAATGGTTTATTTTATGTCTGTCAAATCCTATACCAATCCTTGACCCTGTAACGTGGTGTATATCCGCTTTTCTATTGCATATAACACATTTACGGTGTGCAAGGCATTGGTATAAGTATTTGTTTATATCATCTGTTCTATTTAAGAGAGTGTCATATGTCGGGACATTATTTTCAAAGCAAAATTCTATTAAAAGCGAAATGTAATCACGCGCTGTAGATATATTGCAATCAGATAAACTAAAATATCCACATCCTGTTTTAGCCATATATTCCATCTTAAAAAGTTCTTTCAATGGATTTGGAAAATGTCCAGACCATTCCGCAATTTCATTTATCAGCGCATATGCTTTTTTTCTTTGTTCTGCCGTTATGGTACGTCCATCATCAAAACGCACCTCACACTCTGTAATCTCCTGCTGTTCAATCAAATAATCATTTTCAATAGGCGCTAAAATAGTTGCAATGCCATTCTTTACGCCTCGTACAATTCCGCCTACTATCATAATTAAAACGGAAGGTCATCATCATCTGTATCAGAGAAATTATCAAAACTATAACCTTCAACATCAGCCACTTCTTGCTCAACAAACTGTTTTAAACCACACTCAGCATAATTTTCCGCATTCTTTATTTTATCCTGTATCCAAGATGGCAGCGTATCAAATTCTTTAAATGTTGTATTATCATCTAAACTAAAGAATATGGTTGGATAATCACCTTCAGGCGGCAGCATTCCTTTTGGAAGTGCTATGATTGCACTTATATTTGCATATGTCGTTCCATTTTTCTCAGTATGTATAATCTGTATTTGACAAGC
>CAJTUY010000086.1:1123-3443 GCA_910579415.1 uncultured Clostridia bacterium
GTTCGGTTAATGTAAATGCCTTGCCTCTCCAAGATTGTAAGTCTTGTCTTAGATTAGATTTTTCACCTAAACTTGTACTGTATTCTTTCCACATAGTTCTATTGACTTTCTGTCCGTCAGAAAGCTCTATTTTCTCTCCTGCTATATCCCAGCCTATCATAAGTTTATGCTGTTTTTTATCATATTTCTCGTTATACTGCCAGCCTAAATCCACCAACTTAGTACAAACACCGGTGTATAATCCTTCATCTAAAGGCTCTATTGCTGAACCTTCATTCTTTACTATAAATTCCATTTCCTATTCCTCCTTTGATTTTTCTACTTCTAACGGGCACATATCACCTACATATTTTTCAGGAAAATCAATTATCTCTTTGTTTAATTGACATCTTTTGCTTACCGGGCTGTAAAACTGACAATGCACACAGCTTATATGAGCTAAATCATTCCAATCAATAGGAAATCCAACTCTTACAGTAACTGTTCCATACACATATCCTTTAACACCACTGTCAAAACTACCCATATGCCCTTTCCTCCTTCATATCCTCTAATATCATTTCATATGTACGAGCCGCATAATCGTCTGCATTTTCTGAATACACTCCGCAGCAGTTACAGCCTATGTATTTGTTGTCAGACGAAAAATATAGCTCCTGTACAACAGGTCTGCTTTCAGCGGTGGTATCATTACCGCACTTAGGACATTTGAATATAATTTCTTCATCATTTTCATATACCATTTGACTTTCCTCCGTTTCCGTGGTATAATAAATAAAAATGTTTTTACATTTGACCGTTTTGAGCTGCTATCTCATACGGTCTTTTTCTTTATAAAGTTAACGTTCGGTACAGCAGCATTTAAATCAAATTCTATTTTAAAATCAATGCTGTCATTAACACGAACTTCTGTATTATCTGCAAGCACTTCTAATACATTGCGTAAATCTTCCGTTGTCATCATTTCCTGATTCACCTCCTCAATGTTCTGTGGCTTGTCCGCCGCACTTGGGACATATTTTCTTGGGTTCGCTGTCTATGTATATTTCCTGACCCCACCCGTAACGGCATTTTGTGCAGTCCAGAAATACAATGCGCGTTTTTCTCTTTGCCGACGGCTGAACAAACTTTTCCTGCCTCGCCCGTCGTGTGTTGTCAAAGTCAGTCATATAAACCACCTTTCTGCAACATACCACATCAGCCAATACGCGCATAACGCGGATATTCCGCTGCATAATATAATCGTTGCTATGTAGGTTAATATGTTTCGTTTCATAGTCCCACCCCATTCAAAAAGATTTCTAATTCGGGATTGTGACAGATAACATTCTGCTTGTCCCATTTTTTGCGTCGCCGTTCTGCGTCGCGCTTGTCCTCCTCACGTTCACGAAACATATCGTCACATTCACGCTGATTTTCACGGAAACGCTTTAAATATCGTTTGCGATTCACACGTTCTCTCCGCCGCTTACGTGCCTGCTTCCATTCCTGTATCAGACCGCAGGCGCATATACACAGCGCGGCAATTGATACAGTCATTATTGTTGCTTTTATCATTGATTCGCTCCTTTCCTTGTTTCTTATGCTCACAAGCATAAGTGAACCGCCTTATATTAATGGGAACAAATTTTAAGTACAAGCCTTTAATTGTTTATTTTTATAAGAATAATTTCCCCACGAATAAGAGAGAGTAAGGCGGCTCGCCTATGCCTGCAAGCTTGTTTTTATTACGCAGACAGCCCTAATTTCTTTAGCTTTTCTCTGCGTTTTTCCAACCCTACTACATCAATTCCCCACACATCATATGCCACCTCGGTATTAACGGTATGTAATTGCGACGTTTTAACATTGCGGTTCATCTGTTCCTCCTGAACTGCCCGCTTATATCGCGCCATAGTTCTGCCGTTTGTTACCCCGAATAGCTCTCGTATCTGAGAATTACCGATTTCAGGATATTGATAATAAATACGCAATGCCGTATCTATATCAGTAATCGCTTTTGTTTTCATCTCTTTTCATCTCCTTGCCAATTTTTTAATATTATGCTATAATCACCGTAGAATGTGAGGTGATTACAATGTCTGTATGTCCATTTATACAAAAGGAACCGTCAGCCTTAAATTGTGCAAATTGTTATTTTTACTTATACGAAGATTTAACAAAGAAAACATATTGCGCAATTCTTTTATCTGCTGAACGCTCTGTGAATACTGTTGAAATACTTACTAAAAATCAACAATAGAGTGCATCGCAGAATATATACTTTTTTCACATATCCCTATAGCATATAAGGCTTGACCAGCTGTGAGCTTATGACTTC
>CAJTUY010000087.1 GCA_910579415.1 uncultured Clostridia bacterium
TTCGTTGAATTTGTGCTTTGAGTATTCCTCAAAAACCGTTTTCATTTCAAGGTAGGCAACGGCGGGAACGGTGGAGCAGTTCAGTCCCGAAACCAAAAGGAGATTATCGGTTTTTTCGGGATTGGCTATGTAGGCTAAACTTCTGTTAGGCGTAGACCTGATACATATTGATTTAATATAAGGCATAATTCTTCGTGTTCTCCTTTCAGCTTTTCAATGTCCGCTGCATAAAGATTATGCGTTTCGTTTGCTTTCCTCGCGATTTGGTTTATGGATACGCCGATACGGTTCATAGCTTTGATAACATCTCGGCTTTCGGAATTTTCAAGCCGCATAATTTTCCCGTCTACCGCCATTCGCTGTATGTAGGTGGCGGTTTTCATTTTTACGCCTGCGGCTCTTTGTTCGACCCTGCTCCATTCATCAATAGAAAACTTGACCTGCTTACACTTGATTTGTTTTTTTATCTTAGGCATTACTTCATTTTTCCTCCGTTCTTAAAAAGGGTTTTAGGGATTTTTCCCTAAGTCATATCTAACAAAATCCTGCGGCGGTTTTTGAAAACGTCCAAATTCTGCCCCAACCGTGCGGCTGGATTTTGGTTAGATATGGGAAAAAGGATATGCTTTTTCTGTGCTTGCTACGCATACCCTAACGAAAAATTAGTGTAAAAAAACAAGTCGAAAAGCGTTCCTCATAAGGAAGGACATTTTTCGGCTTTTGTTCTTATTATATATAGTATAAAATCTGTATAGTTCTTTATGATTTGTTGATTTTGATAATTTTTATGCTTATATATTGTATATGTTTACAAATTTAGTTCTGACAAAAATAAAATTCGTTATACGACGGGAGATAAATCAATGAAATGTCCTTCCTTATGAGAGTGGAAAATACTCGCTGCATTTTCTATCTTCTCAAAGATTATTTTACTGCCAAATTTATCGCCGTATGGCAGTATTTACTGAATATTATGAAAATACTGGAGGTAAAACATGCCAAGAAAAATTACAAGTATCAATCCTGAGCAGCAGCGGTTTTCTGTCTGGCTTAATTACTGGCTGGAGGTTTATGCAAAACCTAATGTAACTATAAGTACATATAAAGGTTACAATAACATGGTAAAAAGGCATATCATCCCAAAGCTCGGAGAAGCTAAGATGTGCGGCTTGACCGTCGGAAAGCTTCAGTCATTCTTTAATGCAATGGCTAAGTGTGAAAATTCTTTTAACAAAAAAATAACGCTTTCGCAGAAAACATTGAAAAACATTTATGATGTTATGCACATCGCGCTAAAGTCGGCTGTTGAGGCGGGAATCATCGCCGAAAACAACCTTGAAAAAGTCGTTATGCCCAAATGTTCGGATAGAAATGAAAATTTTCTTGATTTGAACGAACAGGTAACGCTTTTACAGTATGCTAAAAATCTTGACAGCTTAGCGGCTTGCGGAATTGTTCTTCTGCTGGATATGGGATTGAAAAAGAAAGAACTGTTGTCTCTTAAATGGTCGGATATTGATTTCAAAAGTCATATTCTTGTGCTTTCAAACAGAAAGATACCCATTGTACAGTCCGATTATGAGTATCTTAACAAACATAAGAAGATGCAGAGGACAGCTATGGAGAAAAAGGGACTCCTTCAAACCGATGATACTTTGGTTCTTGCAAACAGAAAGTTTTCAAAGTATACTTCGGAGGGATATAACCGTTTTATTAAGCGTGCTGCCGATAACTGCGGATTTGACAACATAACTGCAACAACATTGAGAAACACTTTTGGAGCGGAATGTATAAGAATAGGCGGATCCTTGCCGATAGTTTCTTATTTAATGGGAGATTGCTGCGTTCGCATAACGAGGCGAAGGTATAAGAAATTAATTGAGGAATTGTCAAGCGGCAATTCCCCATTTGAATTGGTATAGTGCATATTATTGGTAAAAGCACAATTCATTTAAATATACATTATATATAGTATACGACGGCTAAGCAATTCTGTTGCAAACTTACTTTGAATTGCTTAGTCGTCGCTGCTTATCATTTTTTCGTAAAAGTCTATCAGAATATCCGCCTTATCCTTTGGTAAAGAACGATAGAACGCTACGATTCGTTTTTCTCCTTCAGATAGGATGGTAATTTCGTTATTTTCATTGAAAAATTCAGATAATGTGATATTCAATGCGTCAGCCAGCGTCTGTAAAGTTTTCATTGTAGGTTGTTTTTTGCCGCTTTCAAGATTTCTTATATGATTTTCAGAAACTCCGCTGAGCTTTGAAAGTTTATATATGCTCATATGTTTAAGATTTCTCCAGTAGTACAACCGTTTACTGAACTCCATTGTGTTCACCTCAATCCTGTTGACTTTAAAGTCAACTCATATAATATAGTATAACCTATAATTTTTCTTTTGATAAGCTATCTAAGGGGTTGATTTTTTTATTCTAAAGGTGTATAATATAATATGTAAGTATAAAAACACCTTTTTATGTTTACATTTAATAAGTTTTGTGGTATAATTTACTCATAAAATGTCAAATGGAGCAACATTTGGGAGAGTGATAAGTTATGCTGCGTATTGCCGTTTGTGATGACGAGAAAAAAATGATTGGAGAAATAGATAAACTCATATCTGCGTATTGTGAGAAAAAGCAGATTGAGTACAAAATATTTTCATATATTGACGGAGAAGATTTGTTGAAGTCTGGGGAGCATTTCGATATACTCTTTCTTGACATTGAAATGAAACATATGAACGGGATCGTGACTGCCGAACATATTAGAGAACAAGATATGAATGTTCCGATTGTTTACATAACAAGTTATAAAGACCAATGGCGCAGAGCCTTTAAGGTTCACGCCTTTGGATATATAACTAAACCTATACAAGAGAATGAACTGTATAGCGTTATGGACGATTATCTAAGCTCTGTCCATGACGCTAATGATGATACTCTTATTCTTCCTACCGATGACGGAGTTGCATATTTCAAAATGAACGAGATATATTGTTTTATGTTTGAAGCAAAGAAAAAGGTGTATGTACATACTGCTGATGAACGAATTTTGGTAAGAGAGCATTTAGCAAATATTTATGAAAAACTTGATAAAACTCAATTTTATCAATCCAGACGCGACTGCGTTCTGAGCTTAAGGTATGTAAGCAGGATTCAAAATGAATTTGTCATAGTAATGAGAAACGGGGATATGTTACCGTTGGCTCAGAAAAAGAAAGATGACTTTACCAATAAATTGTCTACTTATTTAGTAGATAAATTGAAAGGGCGAAATATATGAATGATAACATGGTTGCATTTATGGCTCAATGTATTAATACGGCAGTTATGAATCTGCTTGTATTGCTGTTTTTTTCAAAGGTTTATCTGCCTAAATACAAAAACAAAGTAGTGTATGTAGTGGCATATGCAGCGACTACGGTATTA
>CAJTUY010000088.1:0-1166 GCA_910579415.1 uncultured Clostridia bacterium
TTGTATCCTCGTCAACCATAAGTCCTGCTTTGTCGCATTTCTGGTTATCAATATAAACCTGCCCTGCCATTATAATTGCCTTAGCTCTTTCTCTGCTTTGAGCAAGACCGTTCTTCACAAGCAGAGCGTCAAGTCTTATTTTAGCCATATTAACTCCTTATCTTTGAAACGATAGTGACTGCGTCAAGTCCGTAAAGCTTGTCAAGCTCATCGACAGTTCCGTGTGTGATTGGTGTGTCAGGGAAAGCAAAAATTTTGAAGGCACAGTCTATTTGCTTCTCTTTTAACAATGTACCAATCATACTTCCCATACCGCCTGATTTGACGTTATCTTCTATTGTTATTACGTTCCCTGTTTTCATTGCCGAGGAAATAACTGCCGCCTCGTCGAGCGGTTTAATCGTAGGCAGTGAAATTATTTCTGCCGAGCGTCCGAGAAGAGATGCGATTTCCTGTGCGCGTCGAACCATTCTGCCCGTGGCAATTATGGTTATATCATTGCCGCTCTGTAAAAGCTGAGCTTTACCCAGAGTAAATTCAGGAGGTATTCCTTCTGTCTGCACACTGCCGCGCGGATAGCGGATAGCAATCGGCGCATTGAATTTATTAACCGCAAAATCAAGCATTGTTTCAAGCTGGTCGAGCGTTGCGGGTGAAAGAATTGTCATATTCGGCATATGCGACAGGTAGGAAATATCGTAAATGCCCTGATGTGTTTCACCGTCCGCGCCAACTATTCCTGCGCGGTCAATGGGGAATACGACATGCAGATTTTGCAGACAGACGTCGTGCAGGGTCTGGTCGTATGCGCGCTGTAAAAATGAAGAATACAGCGGTATCACAGGGACGTAGCCTGCTTTGGCAAGTCCTGCGGCGAAGGTAACTCCGTGCTGTTCTGCAATTCCTACGTCAAAGAAACGCTTTTTAAAACATTTCATAAACTCGTCAAGTCCAGTGCCGTTTGGCATTGCGCCTGTTATGGCAACCAGTTTTTTATTATTTTCCGCAAGACGCAGCATTGATGAACCAAATCGCGCGCTGTAGGTTTCCGCGCCTTTTTTTGTTTCGCCTGTTGCTTTGTCAAAGGCTGAAATGCCGTGGAATTTCTGCGGATTATTTTCTGCAGGTGTATAGCCCCTGCCTTTTTTAGTCTGTACGTGAATAAG
>CAJTUY010000088.1:1256-3245 GCA_910579415.1 uncultured Clostridia bacterium
ACCGCGTACATATTCAAAACAGCCGATAAGTGATTTTAAATCGTGACCGTCAACAGGTCCCATATAGCGAAAGCCCATATCGTCAAACAGTGTTGTCGGTATAACAAGCCTTCTGAACGCGCGTTTAATATGCTTTATAATATTTACGGCAATATTGCCAAAAAGCGGTATTTTCTTTAAAAATCGTTCTACTATGTATTTTGAACGGAAATATACAGATGATGTTCTGAGTGTACGCAAATGTTTTGACACTGCTCCGACATTTTTTGAGATAGACATTTCGTTATCGTTCAATATAAGGATAAGCGGTGTTTTTGTATGCCCTGCGTCGTTCATTGCCTCATACATCATACCGCCTGTAAGTGCGCCGTCGCCGAAAACAGATATAACGCTGTAACTGCCGCCGTCAAGGTCACGCGCGCGGGCAAGTCCGAGCGCGGCTGAAATCGAGGTTGAGCTGTGTCCTGTATTAAATGCGTCAGCGTCACTTTCGCTTGATTTCGGAAAGCCCGACATTCCGCCGAACTGACGGAGTGTATTGAAGTTATCGCGTCTGCCTGTCAGTATTTTATGTACATACGACTGGTGCCCTACGTCAAAGACAATTTTATCTCTCGGAACGTCAAAAACAGTGTGCAAAGCAACGGTCAGCTCAACAACTCCGAGATTGGAGGCGAGGTGTCCGCCTGTTTTTGATACACTGTCAATCAGAAATTCGCGTATTTCCGCGCATAGCACGGATAATTCGTCTATATTAAGTTTTTTCAAATCATCTGGTGAGTTTATCGTGTCTAAAAGTTTTTTCATCACCGTATCCTCACTTTTTTTTACGGCGTAAGCTGATATGTTTAAAAAAGTACATCAGTCTGCCGACAATAAATACAATGTAGTTACCGTTCTGCATTGAAATCCCCTTTGACATTGCTTTGCCGCCGATTGTGAGCGCGCCGACAAGCCCTGTCAGAATAAGACTGGGGAGCATACCTTTAAGCTGGAACATTTGAACGAGTTCGGCAACGATAAGCGCCGTTGTCGCACCTGAAATGATACCTGCAATATCGCCTATAACGTCACAGCACATATTAGCGAGCTGAGGCGCGTGACGAATTACGGAAATGCTTTCTCTTGCACCCGCCACTCTTCTTGCGGCGAGTGAATGGAACGGTTTTTCTTCCGCCGACTGTACGGCGGTGCCGACCATATCAAATATAATATTTACTGCGATTATAACCAAGAGCAGAATAAAAGCGAAAAATACCGTAAGCGATTTCATTGCAACCGAGGTCAGAAAGCTGAAAAATACTGACAGAATGAATGAAAGCAGCGTAACGATAACTGTCCACTTGTGCGAAGTGGATACATTTGAATCGGGTCTTGGTATGTTAAATTTCTTTTTTCGCGGTATGTCGGATTTGTCCAAGTACATTCTCTCCTTTAAATATATGTATAATAGGGTAATGAACAGGGTAAAGTTTGCGGCTTAGGTTCAGCAGGATTTCCCGAAAGTCTGCTTAATCGTCGCCGAAAAAGCGGTTTCCCATTAAAGACTCACACGTTTGATCGTTGCCGAATTGCCACTTAGTCCGCACTGCAATCCCCTGTCCATCCTTAGATAAGACAGCCTAGAGGTTTTCCCAAACAGCCAGAGCTTATCGTATCCTCTTTTGCAAATATGGTTTCAACACGCATTTGCCGTAAGCCGTTTTGGCCGAAACGGCGAAACAGCTTTTTTATCGCGTATCCGCCATATCCACTCAAGGCTGGCTACGCTGCCCACAGCATTCATACCGTAGTCCTTGTGAGAATGCGGATTACTAACCGCGAAACAGGTTTTCCCCTGTGCCGTAACGATTTGCTCCCTTAGGGGGTATGGACCGCCACAGTCACAGGCCTCCACGGAAAAGGGGTTAGCGTTTCTATGCCGTTAGAAACCGCCCCTAAACCTTAACTCCCAGCATCAGCCCCGAACTGGGCGTTCAAAGCAAAACA
>CAJTUY010000089.1 GCA_910579415.1 uncultured Clostridia bacterium
AAAACAAGCGATACAGTAGGCTTACGCATACTCGAAATCATTTCCGCTATTGCCAGTCCTGCCTCCACATCACCGCCGACTGTGTTTAATATTACCAACAGTCCGTCAATCTCACTGTCCTCCTCAACCGCGATCAGCTGCGGAAGAACATGCTCATATTTTGTTGTTTTGTTCTGAGGCGGCAGCACCATATGTCCTTCTACCTGACCTATTATACTAAGACAATGTATGTTTCCTCGCGGATTTTTTGTTTGTACACTTCCTAAATCCTCAATATTGCGCCGTTCCTGTTCCGCTATGTTACTTTCTGTATCCGTTTCGTTAATCATTTGGTTGCACCTCCGTAATTTTAGTATAAAGCTTTTTGAAGTTTTTATGCTAAAAAAACAACATAGCCGAAGCTATGCCGTTTTACATGCGCTATTCTTTTAATTCCGCAAACAATTTTTCAAGGCACTTTTTTTCAATCCTGCTTACATAGCTTCTGCTTATACCTAAAATATCAGCGATTTCCTTTTGAGTTTTCTTCTGCTGATTGCCGAGTCCGTATCTCCAGCATAAAATATTTATTTCATTTTTGTTCAAAACCGTTTTCATCGCTTTATACAATTTCTGCGCTTCCAGCTTACCGAAAATGATGTCGCTTATTTCAGCACCGTCGGCAGTGAGAACATCTGAAAACGTCATATTATTCCCTTCACGGTCAGTACCTATACTGTCATCAAGTGATACTTCACTTTGCTGTTTTTTCGATGAACGCAAAAACATCAGTACCTCATTTTCAATACAGCGTGATATGTATGTTGAAAGCTTTGAATTTTTCTTGGGATTAAATGTATTTACTCCCTTTATAAGTCCGATTGTGCCTATTGAAATCAAATCCTCCAGTGTTTTTTCATCAGCGTATTTTTTGGCTATATGCGCAACAAGACGCAGATTTCGCTCAATCAGTATGTTTTTAGCCTCATCATCACCTTCTGCGTACAATGCCAGATATTTTTTCTCCTCCTCTCCTGACAACGGTTTCGGAAAGGTTGCATTCCCCGAAACATACCCTGCAAGCACAAGCACTGTTTGTATCCATTCGAAAAATATGCCGAACATAAGAAAACCCCCTTTAAACATAGTATGCAAAGGACAAATTTTTAGTTGCTTGTGCCGCTGTCCCTTTTTAATTATTAAAAAGGTAAAAAATGGGTAAAATGATTTTGTATTATTATTGTAACACAGACATAATATCGCTGATATTGATTTGAAATGCAGAAAATTATATAATGTATGTGTGTATGAGTGGCATAGAATAAAATCGGAGGGTAGACTATATGTTATGTAAAGTTTGCGGCGCGCAAATTCCGGACGACTCGACAAAGTGTGAATTTTGCGGCGCTACTATGGAAAACGGTGAAATTACAGAAAATGAAATTGACGAAACAAAAGTAATTGATACTGAGGAAATTAAAGAAATCGAGGAACAGGATTCCGAAACTGTTAAAGATGAAAAAGACGAAATCTTTGACGATAATGAAAGACGCAGACGCGAGCAGATGCAGCGAATGATGGAGAACAAGAAAAAACAGCTTTCGGAGATAGAACGCAGACGAAACGAAAAACGCGTTAAACAAAAGCGTAACCGTATCGCCCTGATTGCTTTGATATGTGCTGTTGCGGTTGCGGCGGCAGGCTACGGTACTTATTATCTGCTTCAGAATATCAATACGGAGAATAATATTGCGGTAACACCTACGCCGTCAGCGGCAGTATCTTTGGTTACTCCAACTCCGTCAGTTGAACCTACACCTACGCAGTCGCCTACTCTAAATATGACACCTGCGCCAAACACTAATACAAATACAGCATCTCAGAGCGGTCAGTCATGGTCAGCAATAGGCAGCGCCTCATCATCAGGCAGTTCTTCTTCGGGAGGTTCATCCTCATCAGGTTCAACGGGCAGCAGTTCATCAGGTTCTCATTCATCAGGCAGCGCCTTATCATCGGGCAGTTCTTCTTCAGGCGGAAATTCATCAGGCAGCGTAAACTCTGTTGTTGCCAATGCAAAAGCAAGCGGTATTTCAAGCGCCAATATTGTTTCACAGCTCAGCGTGGGCGGCGAAGTTATATATAATACAGGCACAGGCAGATATCTTATGACCTTTGTTACAGGTAATATAAAATATTATGCAAACGTTTCACCCGGAAGCACAACCGAGCAAATTCAATACAAACCGTATACAATCACAGCGGCGCCTACTTCCGAAACTTACAACGGCAATACGGTATATGAAATAAGCTCCATGACAAATTATTCCGGCAACGATTACGTTTTGGAGAATTCAGGCACACGTCTTCTTACGGACAGCGACATACGTGGAATGTCAAAACATGACCTTGCCCTCGCAAGAAATGAAATTTACGCGCGTCACGGACGTAAATTCCAGACTGCGGAATACAGAAATTTCTTCAGCTCTAAATCGTGGTATAAGATAAACCCAAATTATAATTACAGTGATGACAACAGTAATCTTAATTCAATTGAAACAAAAAATGTACAGTTCCTTTTAAACGCAGAACGCAGATAAATAGTTTTTCATTTTTCTTCTTTTATATTTTAACATAGAAAAGCCACCCGTTAAGGGTGGTTTTTCTACTTAATGCTTTCAATATCATACGGTGTAATTTGATATACAAAATAATTAAGCCAGTTTGAAAACAGCAAATTCGCATGTGAGCGCCAACGTACAACAGGCTTTTTAAACGGGTCATCATGCGGAAAATAATGTTTTGGAACAGCAGGATTTTTACCCTTTTCCAAATCGCGGAAATACTCGTCACGCAGGGTATTTGCATCATACTCCGAGTGACCTGTAACAAAAATCCGTCGTCCGCCCTTCGTAAATACTATATAAGCGCCGGCTTCCTTTGATTCCGCAAGTATTTCAAGCTCCCTTACCTTTTTTATATCCTCACGCCTTACCTCCTGCAAGCGTGAATGCGGCGCATAAAACTCATTATCAAAACCGCGTACA
>CAJTUY010000090.1 GCA_910579415.1 uncultured Clostridia bacterium
CAGAAAATATGGATTATACGGCATTGTTTTTCCAGACAGTGTTCTGCGCTACATCAGCTACGATTGTATCGGGAGCAATGGCAGAAAGAACTAATTTTAAAGCGTATTGTATTTACAGCGCGGCTATTTCGCTTTTCATTTATCCGATTGCAGGTCACTGGGTATGGGGCGGAGGCTGGCTGAGTGAAATGGGCTTTCACGATTTTGCAGGTTCAGCTATTGTACATATGCTTGGTGGTACGCTTTCGTTTGTAGGCGCGGCAATTCTCGGTCCGAGAATCGGCAAGTATACAAAGAGCGGCAAGGCAAACGTTATTCCCGGTCACAACATTCTTATCGGAGCGCTCGGCGTGCTTATTTTGTGGGTGGGTTGGTTCGGATTTAACCCTGCGTCAACAGGCGGTCTTTCGGATGGCGGTGTTCAGACTGCGGCAAAGGTGTTTATAACGACAAATCTTGCGGCTTGTACGGCGGCAATCGTTACAATGTTCTTTACGTGGTTCCGTTACGGCAAGCCTGACGTATCAATGACGCTGAATGGCATTCTTGGCGGACTTGTCGCAATTACAGCTCCGTGTGACCTTGTAACTCCGTTTGCGTCAATCATTATCGGTGCTGTGGGAGCAATACTTATGTGCCTTGCAATTCCGTTTATTGATACAAAGCTTAAGGTTGACGACCCTGTCGGCGCAATCAGCGTACACGGTGTATGCGGATTGTGGGGAACATTGTCAGTTGGGCTGTTTGCCAGTGATACAAGCGCAGGCGCGGAACTTTTGGGTCTGTTCTACGGCGGCGGACTAAAGACTTTAGGTGTTCAGGCTCTTGGTGCAGTGTCGCTCATTGCGTGGGCGGCAGTAATAGGCGCTGTGTTATTCTTTGTCCTTAAAAAGGCAGGAATACTTCGCGCAACGCCTCGTGAAGAAGTTGAGGGCCTTGATTCGACTGAGCATGGTCTTGCTTCGGCTTACCCCGACTTTGTAACATCATATAATGAAAACAAATCATTCTGATAAACTGGTTAATCTCTTAAAAAGATTGATATACCCCCTCTGAGGACTGCAAAAGCAGTCCTCTTTTCCTATATATTATAACAATTCATCATTGACTATGATGTCATATGTATGATACAATAATTTTTAAACGACATATAGAATTGGGGAATGAAAATGAAAGCAAAAAGACTGAAAAAAGAAATGGATCTTATTCACGGTTCATTATGGGATAAAATATTGATATTTGCGCTTCCGCTTGCGGCAAGCAGTATTTTACAGCAGTTGTTTAATTCTGCGGATGTCGCGGTAGTAGGTCAGTTTGCGGGAAGCCGCGCTCTGGCGGCAGTAGGAAGTAACGGCGCTGTAATAAATCTTCTTGTTAATATATTTGTAGGACTTTCTGTCGGAGCGAATGTTATAATTGCGAGATATCTAGGGGAGGGGAATAAGCAAAAGGTAGAAAATGCAGTACATACGTCAGTACTTGTGGCATTGGCAAGCGGTGTCATTTTGACTTTACTCGGACTTTTGATTACGCGTCCCATTCTTACAATGATGTCAACACCTGACGATATAATTGATTTGGCGGTAATATATCTGAGAATTTATTTTCTTGGAATGCCGTTTATAATGCTGTATAATTTCGGGGCGGCAATTTTAAGAAGCATGGGAGATACAAAACGCCCGTTTATATGTCTTTTGGTTTCGGGTGTTGTCAATGTGTTGCTTAATTTATTTTTTGTAATTGTATGTGAACTGAGTGTTGCGGGCGTTGGAATTGCAACAGTTATTTCTAATATTATAAGCTCAGGTATGGTGCTGTATTTTCTTACACATGAGGAAGGAGCAATAAGAGTTTCGCTGGAAAAGCTTAGAATAGATAAAAAAATTCTTAAGGAAATATCCAAAATAGGACTTCCGGCAGGCTTGCAGGGAGTAGTGTTTTCGTTTTCCAATATATGCGTGCAGTCCGCGCTGAACAGTCTTGGTTCGGATGTTGTGGCAGGTTCGGCCGCCGCGCTTAATTTTGAATATTTTGTTTATTTTCTGCTGAATGCATTTACACAGGCTTGCGTCACCTTTATGAGCCAGAACTATGGCGCAGGAGAGTATGAGAGATGTAAACGAATAACGCGGATATGTGTTCTGATGGGCTTTGCTTTTTCCACAGCATTAAGTCTTATATTTTATTTTTTCGGAGCAGGAGTGCTTAGATTTTACACAACTGAACCTGCTGTAATAGAAATAGGAATTATAAGAATGAAATACTGTCTTTTAATGCAGTTTGTAAGCGTATTTATGGACGTATATTCAGGCAGTCTGCGAGGACTGGGAAATTCACTTTTGCCGGCTTTGATTTCGCTTGCAAGCTCGTGCGGTATAAGATTATTATGGATTTATACCGTATTCCCGAGAATACCCGAATTTAAAACGGTAGTAAGTGTATATCCGATAAGCTGGCTGTTTGGCTCGGCAGGAACAATAATCGCGTATATTATAGTAAGCAGACATCTTTTAAAGAAAAGAAGTACATAGAAAACGAACAGCTATTGCTGTTCGTTTTTCGGTTCCTTAGGTGTAACATAGATTGTGTTGTAATTATCGTAAATCACCATTCCGGGTTTTGCTCCGTTAGGTTTTCTGACATTTTTGATTTCTGTAAAATCAACGGGTACTTGTGATGAAAGCCGCGCTTTGGAATAATAGGCGGCAATATTGAAAAGTTTTTTAAGCCTTACCATTTTTCCGCACGCAACTTTCATGGCATTTGGATGTCAGACGGAGACAAATTGAACGAATTGTTCGGCTATCAACGTGACGGCGGAC
>CAJTUY010000091.1 GCA_910579415.1 uncultured Clostridia bacterium
AAATGCAATATTATTTCCGATACGCTCACTATGTCCCATTTTACCCAATACTCTGCCATCCGGGCTTAAAATACCCTCAATAGCGGAAACAGAGCCGTTTGGATTCCAGTCAATGTCATACGTTGCTTTTCCGTCGGCATTTACATACTGCGTTGCAATCTGTCCGTTCTTTGCAAGCTCCGCCACCTGTTCGGGTGAAGCTATAAATCTTCCTTCACCGTGCGAAACCGCGATAGTGTGTACATCGCCTGTATTTACATTCGCAAGCCATGCCGATTTATTTGACGCAATTCTCGTCTGTACCATACAGGAAACGTGTCGTCCGAGCGTATTGAATGTAAGAGTAGGCGCGTTCTCATCAAGGTCGCGTATCTCACCGTAAGGAACAAGTCCGAGCTTGATAAGCGCCTGAAAACCGTTACATATGCCCAACATCAGACCGTCACGGTTTTTAAGCATATTCATAACCGCGTCTTTTACAAGCGGATTTCTGAATGCCGTAGCAATAAACTTGCCGCTGCCCTCCGGCTCATCGCCGCCCGAGAAACCGCCGGGTATCATTACAATCTGTGCATTGTTAATACGTTTTTCCATTTCACGCATTGAATATGCGACATCTTCACCCGTCAGATTTCTTATAACAAACACATCTGCCACACCGCCTGCGCGTTCAAATACTCTTGCTGTATCGTACTCACAGTTTGTTCCCGGAAATACGGGAATAAATATTCTCGGCTTTGCAAATTTCTCTGTTGCAACCGTTATATTTCTCTTATCATAGCTGTAAGTTTCAGGTTCAGCAGTAAACTTGCCTGCCTTTGTCGGGAATACCTTTTCAAGCGGCGTTTTCCACTCATCAGCAGCCTCATTAAGAGAAATTTCCACCCCGTTTATCTTCAGCGAGTTTCCGCCTGTTATTCCGACAGTTACAGCGCCCTCAATGTTCTCCTCTGTCTCTAAAACAATTGAGCCAAGCGGTGCATAGAACAGAACATCATTAGTAATATTTTTATCAAATTCAACGCCAATCATATTACCAAACGCCATTTTTGAAACTGTTTCAGCAAGACCATATCCCTTAACAACGCTTGCCGAAAGCACCTTCCCCTTTTGAATAAGAGTATAAACCGTATCATACATTTTCTTTAACGCGTCAAAATCGGGTAAATCGTTTTCATCACGTTTTACCGTAAACATCACAAGCTTTGTACCCGCTTTCTTTATCTCCTGCGATATAACCTTATCAGCCTTTACAGGCGCAACCGCAAACGAAGTCAGCGTGGGCGGAACGTCAAGCTCGTTAAATGAACCGCTCATTGAATCCTTACCGCCTATTGCAGCAATACCGAGTTCAAGCTGAGTTCTGTATGCACCCAGAAGCGCGGCGAACGGTTTGCCCCAGCGTTTAGGGTCTGTTCCAAGCCGCTCAAAATACTCCTGAAACGTCAGATATATTTTCTTATAATCCGCTCCAAGCGCAACTGCCTTTGAAACAGATTCAACTATTGCATATGTCGAGCCATGATACGGACTCCAGCTTGAAAGATTAGGATTGTATCCGAACGTCATAACGGTAGCTGTATTTGTTTCACCGCTAAGAACAGGAACCTTAGCCGCCATACCGTCAGACGGCGTAAGCTGATACTTGCCTCCGAACGGCATAAGTACGCTGTTTGCACCTATTGTACTGTCAAATTTCTCACAAAGTCCCTTTTGTGAGCATACATTAAGATCAGAAAGGATATTAAGCCACTTTGATTTTACATCGGTAACAACCTCTCTTTTAAAGTAACAATTATTTTCATCAGGCAGAACAACTTCAATATCTGTATTCTTTGTCGCTCCGTTTGTGTTAAGGAAATCGCGTGAAATATTACATATTGTTTTTCCGCGCCAATTCATAACAAGTCTGTTTTCGTCCGTAACCTCGGCAACAACAGTCGCCTCAAGATTTTCCTCATTCGCGTACTGAATAAACTTGTCCGCGTCATTTGCGCGTACAACTACCGCCATTCTTTCCTGTGATTCGCTTATTGCAAGCTCTGTTCCGTCAAGTCCCTCGTATTTTTTAGGAACCTTGTCAAGATTTATCACAAGTCCGTCCGCAAGCTCACCAATCGCAACGCTTACGCCGCCTGCTCCGAAATCGTTACAGCGTTTTATAAGCGTAGTAACCTTTTCATCTCTGAACAATCTCTGAATTTTTCTCTCAACAGGCGGATTACCCTTCTGAACCTCGCTTCCGCAGGTAAGAACGCTCTTTTCATCATGAGCCTTTGACGAGCCTGTCGCGCCTCCGATACCGTCGCGTCCTGTTCTTCCTCCGAGAAGTACAATTACATCTCCTGCCGACGGTACCTCGCGTACTACATTTTTCTTAGGCGCCGCACCGATAACCGCTCCGATTTCCATTCTCTTTGCAACATAACCTTCGTGATAAATCTCCTGCACCTGCCCCGTTGCAAGACCTATCTGGTTGCCGTATGAGCTGTAACCCGACGACGCGCCTTTTGTAATCTTTCTCTGCATAAGCTTACCTTCATGGGTATCTTTAAGCGATACACGCGGGTCACCGCTGCCTGTAACGCGCATTGCCTGATATACATAACTTCTTCCCGAAAGTGGGTCACGGATTGCGCCGCCAAGACATGTTGCCGCTCCTCCGAACGGTTCAATTTCCGTCGGATGATTATGCGTTTCATTTTTAAACATTATAAGCCAATCCTCATCCCTGCCGTCTACATCAACAGGCACAACAATTGAACATGCGTTTATCTCCTCAGACTCGTCAATCTC
>CAJTUY010000092.1 GCA_910579415.1 uncultured Clostridia bacterium
TATATCCTATTCCCCATACAACCTTTAAGTATCTCGGCTCTTTCGGATTTATCTCAATTTTCTCTCGTATATGCCTTATATGCACTGCAATTGTATTATCTGATACCGCGCGTTCATAATTCCATACAATCGAATAAATTTCATCAGCCGAATATACCCTGTTGGGATTCTTACACAGAAGCTCCAAAATCTTATACTCTATCGGCGTGAGAGATACCTCTTCGCCGTCTATCAAGACGGTTTTTGAATCTGTGTCAAGTGTAAGCCCTCCTATTTCAATACGGCTTTTTACAGTTTCCATTGCGCCAAGCTGCATATACCGCCTTAATTGTGATTTTACTCTTGCCACCAGCTCTGACGGGTTAAACGGTTTTGTTATGTAATCGTCAGCGCCGATATTAAGTCCTAAAATTTTGTCGCTGTCCTCTGACTTCGCGCTTATGAGTATAACCGGTATATTTTTCGTTTCACGTATTTTCATAAGCGTTTGTATTCCGTCAAGCTCTGGCATCATAATGTCAAGAAGTATTAAATGTATTTCCTTCGACATTACAGCATCAAGCGCCTCGATTCCGGTATAAGCCTTTTCCGTTTCATAACCCTCCGCCTTCAGGAATATGGCCGTACTGTTTACTATTTCTTTGTCGTCGTCAACTATAAGTATTGTACTTTTCATGTCAGTCCCCCTTTCATTAAATAGTGTAATGGATAATTCTTATGAAATTCTTAATATATTTCTTAAATTTTTTTAAATATTTCTTTGTTATTGTAGCATTTTAAAAATTTTATGTCAAATAACAAAAAAAGTCTTGACAAGTTTATTTGACAGTTGTAAAATATAGTTAGACAAATGTAGAACAAGGAGTGGTTTAATATGGAACTGCAAAGGCTTCCCGACGCCGAGCTTGAGGTTATGCTTATAATATGGGAAAGCGGACAAAGTGTAAATTCGGAATATCTCATGAACAAGCTGCAAGTAATTAAGAATTGGAAGCGTACGACGCTTTTAAAGCTTTTGGAAAGGCTGTGCGCACGCGGATATTTAAGCTGTGACAGGAGTAGTAAGGTTAATTTGTACTCCCCGCTTGTATCAGAAAAGGATTATCTTGAATACGAAAGCAAAAGCTTTATAAAGAGGCTTCATCACGGCTCATTAAGAAGCCTTGTGGCGTCACTTTATGACGGAAACGCAATCTCAAAGGAAGATTTAAAGGAGATAGAAGATATGATAAAGGAGGTAAAATAAATGCTTAAGGCTTATTTCCCAATATCAATAAGTATTTCTGCCGTAATTTTGCTTATAATCGCTTTAAGACCTGTTTTAAACCGGCAATTTACGGCAAAATGCAGATACGCAGTGTGGATTATTACAGCCGTGATGCTTATAATACCGTTTAAGCCTAATTTTCCGCACAGGATAGAATTGGATATATCGGTTGGCAATATGCCTGTCAGAACCGAAGCGGCATATATGTCCGAAGCACGCGTACAGAAATCAGATTTACCTGTTCAGCAAGAAAAAACAGCAAACACAGGCATTATTGCCGACACTATATACCTTACAGGCGCGGCGGTATTTATGCTTTACAACATAATCGGATACGCTCTGTTTTGCCGAAAAATTAAACCGTTTTGTACTGAAATTGAAGGATGCAAAAGCAGACCGCGTATTATGCGCTGCAAGGTAATTAAAAGCCCTATACTCACAGGTTTCTTCAAGCCGCGTATACTCCTGCCCGAAGGCTTGGCGGACATTGATTTTGCATTGAAACATGAGCTTGTTCATTATAAGCGCGGAGATTTATGGATAAATCTGCTGTTTATTACAGCAAATGCCCTGCATTGGTTCAATCCTGCCGTATATCTTATGCGTTTTGCCGCAAAAAGGGATATGGAATATTCATGCGATGAGGCTGTTATAAAGAATTTTGACACTGATATGAAAAAAGCGTACTCACTGTCGATTTTACATTGCGCAAGCGACATCGGAACAACACTCGCCACCTGCTTCAGACCTGACAAGGAAAATCTTCGGCAACGAATTTCAAATATACTTTCCTCCAATCACAGACGAAACGGCGCTGCTGTATTTATTGCCGCAGCAATTTGTCTTTTGCTGTGTACGGGGCTTGTTGGCTGTGCTGACAAACCGTCTGCTGACGCGCGTGTTAATATTCTGTCTGGTCAGAGTGTTCCCGTAATATGGTTTGATGAAGGAAACAATGAAGCATATGATACCGTAAAAAAAGTATGTAAACCTGTCAGCATCCTATATAACGGTGAAGAACAGCTTGAAACTCCCGATAAAAGCATAGTATTCTACAACGAACGGCTAGGGTTATTTCACTCCTGTATAAGAGCCGTCACTATCGGAAATATTTCTGTTACTGTCCAACCCTATGGAACACCTAAAAATTCCGGCGATGTTCCTTATAGCGATATCATACGCAATGAAAACGGTTATTACGGTCAGTTTGTTTATAACGCATGTGAAAATTCTTCGGGGTGCAAGCGTGTAAAATACGAACCCTTTTATGCTCAGGTAACATTTGACGGCGGCGGATATATAACGCTTAGTTCCGATGATGGTAAATATATAATAAGACTTTTCGAAACAGAATAAACGAAAAAAGCTTCTGCAAATGCAGAAGCTTTTAAAATT
>CAJTUY010000093.1 GCA_910579415.1 uncultured Clostridia bacterium
GAATCTCGCTCTCTATTTGTATATCAGCAGACTCTCCGGGCTGTGTATCAAGCTTAAATTCTTTTCTGAAAATAATATTTCCGTCAATTTCAATCGTATAGTCAAACTTATAATCCAAAAAATTTTTAAATGCAAATTTATTTTTTATTGATAAAGTTCTGTTGCAAAGCTTTGCGTCCATCGCCTGATACACAGCCTTAATATCAAGCGACCCCGCTTTAAGGCTTCTGTCCGCAAACACCATACCGTCGCAGCAAAAATTAACATCATCCGTTTCCTCGCCGAAATCTCCGCCGTATTTCTGAATTCCGTCCTCATACACAACATGATCTGCCCATTCCCATATGCAGCCTCCTATAAGCTTGGGATACTTTTCTATTACTTCCCAATAATCGCCGACATCTCCCGGACCGTTGCCCATTGCATGCGAATATTCACACAGGAAGAACGGACGCATATCTCCGTTTTCGGCATACTTCTCTATTTCTGATACATCCGTATACATACGGCTTACAATATCCACTTGAACCGGGTCGGGCACTCCGCCGCAATAAGCGTTTTCATAATGAACCGGAATTCCGGTATTTTGCTCATGGATATAATCTGCCATTGCGATAAAATTATCACCGAAATTACTCTCATTCCCCAAAGACCACATTACAATGCAGATATGGTTTTTATCACGCTGTACCATCCTTGCTGCGCGGTTTACAAACTCATTGCGCCATTCGGGATTTTTACACGGCCAAATATATGATATATCAATGCTGCATCCATTGTTTCTGTTGGTAAAACCATGCGATTCAATATCCGTTTCATCTATAACATAAAACCCCATTTCATCACATTTTTCCAGAAAATACGGAGCAGGCGGATAATGCGAAGTACGAATCGCGTTAATATTAAGCTTTTTCATCGTCTTAAGGTCAAGATCGATATCTGCTTCGGACATTGTATAACCGTTTTTTGGATGGGTATCGTGACGGTTCACTCCTCTTAATTTCACAGGCACGCCGTTTATAAGCATTTCGCCCTTATCCGAAACCGCTATTTCTTTAATTCCCACTCTCTGCGGAATAAATTCATCTCCTGATTTTACGACAACAGTATATAGATACGGCTCCTCTGCATTCCATAATATGGGATTAGCCATATCGGCAATTTTATCGCCGTCGTAGATTTCATGCTCCAAATCGCAGTATATCCCGTTTTTATCGGTTGTGATTTTTATATCCTCCACATGGTCTCGGCATCTGGAAAGCAGATAGACATCTCTGAATATGCCGCTGTATCTGAAAAAGTCCTGATCCTCCAAATAGCTCGTAACCGCCCATTTATAAACCTTTACTACAATTTCATTTTCTCCGCTTTGTACATATTTTTCAATATTAAATTCGCTTGGCAAGTGGGAACCTGCGCTTGAGCCTACATAACACCCGTTTATAAACAACTCAAAATATACCGAAACACCCTCAAACATTATGTATGTTTCACGCTTTGCCCATTCTTCTTCAATAACAAAGCTTCGCCTGTAAACACCCAGAGGATTATCGTCCGGGACATAGGGAGGCTCTACCGCATACGGATAATTCACATTGGTGTAATACGGCATTTCATAACCCCTTGCCTGCCAGCACGAAGGCACATCTATTGTATCCCAATCTCCCTCCAATGTAAAATCAACATCGCGTTCAAAAAACTTAAAATCCCAGTTTCCGTTTAAAAGCATATAGTATTTTGATGAGTTTTTATCCCCCGCAAGCGCTTTTTCCAAGGTGTCATACGGGATATAATGCGTTCTCCCCGGCTCGACATTTTCATAAATTCGCGTTAAATCTTCATATTTCCTCATAAAAATTAATCTCCTTTCAATATTTGAATTATCATATCTTTTTTATTTCCAGTATCATATTGTCACCGTCACGCTCCGGTGTGTCTAATAATATTCCATAATTCATAAGGGTTCTGCCGCTCTTTATTTTACCGTCAACACTGTACTGCGTGTTTTCCTCAAGCCCTTTTAGTTTCAAATATATTGTTTCATTAAATACTCTTGCTTTCCTGACAACATAATACACCAGTGTGCGGCTCTTATCCTCCGAAACATACATCCACGCAGAATATCTTGTTGTAAACGGACTGAGCAATCTGTAGAAGTCGCCTGTCATAACAAGTTCACGGTTACGCTTATAAAACTCAACTTGACGCTTCATTTCTTCAAGCTCCGCCTCGTCAAGCTTTGACAAATCCAGTTCATAGCCGAACGCTCCGTTCATTGCGACAGTCCCGCGCATCGAAAGCGAGCTTTTTCTTCCCGTCTGATGGTTTGCCGACACATGCGAACCAACGGTTGAGGCGGGATATACCATACTTCCGCCGTATTGAATATACAGGCGTTCCGTTGCATCGGTATTGTCGCTCGACCAATTCTGCGGCATATAGTAAAGCATACCCGGGTCATTCCGTCCTCCCCCTCCGGAGCAACTTTCAAATAAAACATCGGGGAACGCAGTCGTTATTCTTTCAAGTAAATCATAAAGCCCGAGCATATATCTGTGATAGAATTCTC
>CAJTUY010000094.1:0-1249 GCA_910579415.1 uncultured Clostridia bacterium
TTAGTCCTGTCCGTTATATTTACAAAATATTTCAAAATGACACAGACACAAATTCAGGATTTAGATACCACAAGACAAGCTGCTATCAGCGCAAACAAAGCAAAGAGCGATTTCCTGTCAAATATGAGCCACGATATAAGAACGCCTATGAATGCAATTGTCGGTATGACCGCAATTGCTACCACCAACATAAACGACATACAACAGGTTCAAAACTGTCTTAAAAAAATTGCTCTGTCCAGCAAACACCTTCTCGGACTTATTAATGATATTCTCGATATGTCTAAAATCGAAAGCGGCAAACTTACGCTTTCAATGGAGCAGATTTCCCTGCGCGATATTATGGATAGTATTGTCAGTATTGTTCAGCCTCAGGTTAAGATTAAAAACCAGAAATTTGATGTGTTTATCTATAATATCGAAAGCGAAAACGTTTACTGTGACAGCGTCAGATTAAATCAGGTGCTTTTAAACCTATTATCAAACGCAATTAAATTCACTCCAGACGGCGGTTCAATATCTGTTACACTATACGAAGAACAATCTCCCAAAGGCGAAGATTTTGTCCGTATACAATTGTTTATTAAAGACACCGGTATCGGTATGTCACCCGAATTTAAAGAAAAAGTATTTGAATCATTTGCGCGTGAAGACAGTAAGCGTGTGCATAAGACCGAAGGTACCGGTCTTGGTATGGCTATTACCAAATATATTATTGACGCAATGGATGGTTCAATAGCCGTTGAAAGTGAATCCGGCAAGGGTGCTGAATTCCACGTTACGCTTGATTTAGAAAAAGCAACGGCGCCTATTGAAGAAATGATTCTTCCCGACTGGAATATGCTTGTCGTAGATGATGATACGCAGCTATGTGAAAGCACAGTCGAAATACTTAAAGAAATTGGTATGAAAGCTGACTGGACACTTGACGGTGAATCTGCATTAAAAATGATTGCCGAAAGACATAGAAAAAATAACGATTATAAAGTTATTCTTCTTGACTGGAAACTTCCTGGCATTGACGGGCTTGAAACAGCACGCCGTATCCGCAACCAAGTTGGAAATGACTTCTCTATACTGCTGATTTCAGCATACGACTGGTCTGATATAGAAAGCGAGGCTCGCGAGGCAGGTGTTGACGGATTTATCTCAAAACCGCTCTTCAAGTCAACACTATTCTACGGTTTAAAACAATTCACCGATAATTCTGATACTACCCAAAACAAGTCTTCCGAATCCTCAAAACAGG
>CAJTUY010000094.1:1274-2471 GCA_910579415.1 uncultured Clostridia bacterium
AATCTTAGTAGCAGAGGATAACGACCTAAACTGGGAAATTGCCAATGAACTGCTGACAGCACAATTCGGTCTTGAACTTGAAAGAGCCGAAAACGGTCAGATATGCGTTGACAAAATGGCAAATTCACCTATTGGATATTATAACGCCATTCTGATGGATATAAGAATGCCTGTTATGACAGGATATGACGCCACAAAGGAAATACGAAAGCTCAACCGTGACGACTCTAATTTACCGATTATAGCAATGACAGCAGACGCATTTTCTGAGGACGCAAAAAAATGTATTGAATGCGGAATGAATGAACATATTGCCAAACCAATAGACACTGATGAAATATTCAGAGCATTAAAAAAATACATTAAATAACCAGAGGACAGCTTAGCTGTCCTCTACAAAAAAAACCACCTTGAAATTTTTCAAGGTGGTTTTAAAGTTCAATTATTTAATCATCGACGCAACTTCCGCTGCAAAGTCATCTTCACGCTTTTCAAGTCCTTCGCCTGTTTCAAAACGAACAAACTGCTTAAGTGTGATATTTCCTACGCTCTCAACGTACTTAGCAACAGTTTCCTTATTTGTTGCCTTAACGTATTCCTGCTCTAAAAGACATACTTCTTTTAATTCCTTTGCAAGACGTCCTGTAATCATCTTTTCAATGATTTCATCAGGCTTAGACGCATTTTTCGGGTCATTCTTCAGCTGAGCAATAAGAATTTCCTTTTCGTGGTCTTTATATTCCTGAGGAACATCATCACTTGAAAGATACTTCGGATTTAGAGCTGCAACCTGCATTGCAACATTTTTCAAACATTCTTTTACAGCATCATTATTCTCAGCGTCTGCCTCAACAAGTACACCAATCTTACCTGCTGCGTGAATATATTCAACAACAGCGCCTGTTGTTTCAATTCTTGCAAAACGTCTGATATTCATATTCTCGCCGATTTTAGCGATTTTAGCTGTAAGAAGCTCGCCTACTGTAGTATCTCCGCACTTTGTATCTTTTAGAGCCTCAACATCAGCAGGATTTTCCTTTGCTATTGTCTTTGCAACTTCAGATACAAACTCCTGAAATTCATCATTCTTAGCAACGAAGTCAGTTTCAGCGTTTACCTCAACAAGTACGCCGACATTACCGTCAACATAAGCTTTTACTATACCTTCTGCCGCAATTCTGCCTGCCTTTTTAGCAG
>CAJTUY010000095.1 GCA_910579415.1 uncultured Clostridia bacterium
TATCTTGACGTACCGCGCGAATGGCTCGGTGAACAATTTTTTTTGGAGGCTGAGTATCTTAAAAAGCTACACCCGACACAATATAATCACGAGTATCTCGGAGAAGTGACGGGTACGGGCGGAGAAGTGTTTGGTAATCTCGAAATATGCCGTATTACCGATGACGAAATACAGGGCTTTGATAACGTTAAATGCGGTATTGATTTTGGTTTTGCGTCAGACCCGTTTGTTTATGTCGTTTGTTACCTTCATAATGACGTGTTATTTATCTTTGGAGAGATATATGCAGCAGGAATGACAAATTTCAAAGCGGCGGAAGAGATTTATCGGTATGGTTATCCCGAAAGGCTCATTATTTGTGACAGCGCCGAACCAAAGAGTATAAATGATTTGAGAGGATACGGACTGCGTGTGCGCGGAGCTCGCAAGGGTCCTGACAGTATTGAATACGGTATACGGTTTTTGCAGGGTTTAAGAAAAATTGTGATTGATTCGGAGCGGTGTAAAAATACAGCGCGTGAGTTTTCGGAGTATGAACTGGAACGTGATAAAAACGGTGAATTTAAGGCGGAATACCCCGATAAGAACAACCATAGTATTGACGCTGTGCGTTATGCACTTGAGGAGTATATCACAAACAAAAGGGCGAGGATTATAAACAGAAAGGAGTTGAATGTATGATAATTGATGAAAAAATCTTAAATGACGGTTTAGATGATGTCATACTTCACAAATTAATTGCACGTCATATGCTTGAGGGCGAGCGTTACGAGCAGTTAAGAAACTACTATACGGGTAAACACGATATTATTTCACGGCGCCGTTACAGCGAGGGAGTTGCAAACAACAGGGTTGTGTGCAATCACGCAAAATATATTGTGGATATTGCAAAGAGTTATCTTGTCGGAAATCCGATAACGTACACCTGTTCCGACGGCTACGATATTGAGTCGCTTAAAAACAGTTTTATTGTTCAGGATATGGCAAGTATTGATTCGGAGCTTGAAAAGATGATGAGTATTTATGGCAAAGCATACGAGCTTGTTTATGTGGACGAGTATTCTCAGCCCAAAAGCGTGTGCCTGCCGCCGATGAATACATTTGTGGTGTATGGTTCGGGCGTCGGTGAAAATCCGATTTATGGTATTCATTACTATAAAAACCGTGATGTTGACGGCAGTGTAACAAGCGTATGCTGTATGGTGTGCGACAGTGAGTATATGTACACATATACCAACAGCGCCGACAGTTTTACGCATATGACTTTAAGTGAAAAACACCGTCATTATTTCGGCGCAATACCGCTTATCGAATACCGCAACAACGAGGAAAAGCAGGGTGATTTTGAACAGCTTATACCGCTTATTGACGCGTATAATGTTTTGCAGTCGGACCGTGTAAATGATAAGGAGCAGTTTGTTGACGCATTTTTGTTCCTGAGGAATATTGAAATTGACAGTGAGCAGGCAAAGAAACTGCGCGAGGAACGTATTCTTATGGGTTATGACGGCGCGGAGGCGGAATATCTTGCAAAGGTTATGTCGGAGGGCGATATTGAGGTTTTGCGTGACAGTCTTAAATCGGATATTCACCGTTTTTCAATGATACCTGATTTATCCGACCAGACCTTCGGAACCAATTTATCCGGAGTAGCGATAAAGTACAAGCTTATGGGTTTTGAACAGCACATAAGAAACAAGGAACGCTATTTTGCGAAGTCGTTAAAAAGACGGTTGGAGCTGTACATTAATTTTCTATCTCTTAAAGGAGCTATGGAATATGTGCCGCTGCATAGGATTGACGCTGTTTTTACAAGAAATCTGCCTGTAAATGAGCTTGAAGTTTCACAAATGATAAGAAATCTTTCGGGTATTGCAACGAATGAAACATTGTTAAGTCAGCTTTCGTTTGTCGGTGACGCCAAGGAGGAGGCGCAGTTGGCGCAAAAGGAACGTTTATTGGAGGAAAAATCAGCAAGACCGCAGGGACACTAAAATGATAAAGGAGGAAGAACAATGGATAAAGAAAAAGGGACACTAAAAAACGATGCTCAAAACAAAAATGAGGGACATAAAAAGTCGTCGGACAAGAATAATGAAGGACATAAAAATGATGAGCTTAAAGAGCTTGTCAAAAGTCTTATAAGCGAGGAGCTTGCCGGCGCAAAGCAGGCGTGGGAAAAGGATATGGAAACGAGAGTTACTGCCGAAAGAGAGGACGCCGCGCGTCCTGCCTCAATGTCTGCTGAGGAAAGAGCGAAGTTTGAAATGGAGAAAAAGCAGAAGGACTTCGAGGAGGAAAGACAGCAGTATGTCAGCGAAAGAGCCGAGTTTGAGGCGGCAAAGGAGCTTGCGGCGCAGAATTTGCCCGTAACGTTTGCACATATGCTTGCCGACGCTGACAAGGAAACGACGGTTAAAAATATTTCCGCTTTCAAGGCAGAA
>CAJTUY010000096.1 GCA_910579415.1 uncultured Clostridia bacterium
CTTCGGCAAACCCTGAAAAAGAGTTACTTTGATATTCGGCTCAGACGCGCTTACTGATTTTGAATTGATTTTACATATAATCTCTTTTTGTCCGAGCGACACAATTTCCGCCTCATAATCAGTACCCTGACTGTCGCAAACAGTCAGTATATCCCCCTCGCCAAGCCTAAGTACGCGAGAAATATGAGCTACGTCCTCTGTATCAATTATTATCCGACTGTCTGTTATTTTATCGCTTGTTACAAAAAATTTAGGCATTTCCCAATATCCTTTCAAAGTTTTTATGGCTTATCTTTTCTATTTGATTTTCGGTATATCCTATTTGTAATAGTCTGTCAAATATCTTATATATGTCCTCAACTCCGTTTATTCCGTCAGGCGTACTGTCAATACCGTCAAAATCCGCGCCTATTCCCACATTATCCTCTCCGCCGAGCGACATAAAATGGTCTATATGACGTACTATATCATCAATCCCCGCTTTTCCGCTTTCATTCAGAAAATCGGGACAAAAGTTTATACCTGTACATCCACCTGATTTTTTGATAATTTCAAATTGCTCGTCGGTAAGATTGCGTTCCACAGGACAAACGGCTTTTGAACGGCAGACAGCACGAGAATTTGAATGTGTAGCAATAATCGGTTTGTCGCTGTATTCCGCTACATCATAAAATGATTTATCATTAAGGTGCGATACGTCTGCAAAAATACCAAGCCTATTCATTTCGGCAACAACCTTTTTCCCGAAATCTGTAAGTCCTCTCGTTTCATCAGTTTCAAGCGCGCCTGACGCAATATGATTTGAAAAGTTCCATGTCAGCGCAATTATCCTGACGCCAAGCCTATAAAAATTACGCAAATGAGCAAGAGAATATATTCCTTCTCCGCCCTCAATACTCAAAATCCCCTTTACGTTATCAGGCAGTTTATCCAACACTGCGTTATGGAAAGTATCAATCAGATTAAGCGTCCTGTCAGCGGCGCAGGATTTATATACGGGGTCTATAAAGCACGCAAACACTTGCGTATATTGTTCATACCTTTTCATACGTTCAATATCAACGTGACAATCATTCGTTATAATACTTTTACCGCAATCAAGTACGCTGCAAAGAGTATCGCAGTGTGTATCAAATATCGAATATTTCATTTTAAAATCCTTTCTAAAACGCATTTTCTATATGATTTATTTTCTTCACCACCATTTCAGCGCCGCGCTGTTCATAAAAAACTTCCACCACGTCAAAACGCACGTCATTATTCATTATATCCATATAGCAAGCAGCAGCTTTTCTGATACGCATTTGTTTATTACGATTGACATATTCACTCGGTTCACCAAAGCTATTATTCTTTCTTGTTTTCACCTCAACAAAAACAATACAGCCGTCTTTTTCTGCAATTATATCAATCTCGCCCATTTTAAGCCTGAAATTATAACGCAGGATTCTGTAACCTCCGTCGGCAAGGTACTTTCCTGCCGCCCTTTCGCCAAATTCACCTATTTGCTTAGTATTCACTGTTTTTCTCCCAACAATTTCTTTAAAAATGTTTTTCTGTGAATAGGACACGGGCCATACCGCAAAATCGCTTCGTTATGCGCTTTTGTACCGTAGCCCTTATGCTGCTGAAATCCGTATTCTGGATATTTCTCCGCAATTTTGCATATAAATCTGTCACGTCTCACTTTTGCCAAAATTGACGCAGCCGCAATTGACGCGCTCTTAGCGTCACCCTTTACAATTGTTTCACAAGGTATAGTCATTCCACTTATTCTGTTTCCGTCAATCAGAGCAAAGTCAGGCTTTATATCAAGTCCCGACACCGCGCCGTTCATTGCCTCATATGTAGCGTTTAAAATATTTATTTCATCTATTCGTTTTTCATCTACACTGTAAATACTATATGCAGCCGCTTTTGAGCATATTTCGTCAAACAGCTCCTCACGCCGTTTTTCAGTAAGTTTTTTGGAATCGTTTATGCCTTTTATAATTGTGTCGGTTTCAAGTATAACCGCCGCCGCATAAACAGGTCCCGCAAGCGGTCCGCGACCTGCCTCGTCAACTCCGCATATCAGTTCATAACCCTGAGCATGGTAACTGTTTTCAATCTCATACATAGCTTTAACGCGCTGTATTTCTTCCTCCTCAGTGAGTTTTTTCCTTGCCATTTCCTTTTTCTCCTATTTTACTCTATCTTTTTTTGTATTTATATGGTACAATATTATATATGGAGGTGAAGTTATGTTATATCAAAAGGAAATTGATGATTCCGTTTTAATACAATTTATTATTCTTTACACCCTCAGCAAGGTTGACGATGCTGTTCCTTACAACGAACTTCTTAACCTTGTCTTAGATAATTGTAACATTAACTACAACGATTTTCAAGTGGCACTTGATAATCTTGCCAAAACAAACCATATAAGCGCCTT
>CAJTUY010000097.1 GCA_910579415.1 uncultured Clostridia bacterium
GAAGGCACATCTAATGAATACAAATCTTATGATTCGGAATATATAGGTGCTTTTCGTGCGCTGGACGGTAATGTATATATGCTAGAGGCTTCTGATGAATTTAAAAGATATAAGGATACGAGCAAAGGAACTAAATACACTTCACGTGTAGCATGCCCGGAAAATAAATATTTGTCACTAAGAAAATTGTATGAAACTGAGAGATTGCATGGTGATGGACCACAATATAATTTTACTGTTAAGGATGTAAGAGGCTTAACGTATTATCTGTATAATCCGGATGCAAAATCTACTGAGAATCCTCCGATACGGCAACGATTGGCAATAGTAGCAATAGAAGATGAATATGGCAACAATATTTGCTTTGAATATGACAGTGATTTTTATAAAGTAGAAAAAATTATAGATACATATGGACGTGAAATCAATATAGCACGAACTGATAATACAACAACAGTATCATATTATGATGATGCAGCAGCAGAAATCAAGACAATACAATATGAAGCTTCAGTTTTGCCTGCGTCAGCGCTAAATAATGATAGTGCATTGAATAAAAAGGAGGTTCAGCGTTTAACAGTAACTAATCAAAATGGTGAAAAAACCATATATGATTCAAGAAAAACAAATACGATAGCTTTGCATAGCAATGAGCTTAAAGATATTACTGATTATCCTGACAAGAGTAAAAGGGATACCTGTACTTCCTGTGCAAGTAATATAGAGCGAATCATTTATCCTACCGGCGCTGAAACGAGATATAAGTATAAATATATTTTTCCTAAACAGAATGATGTTGTACAAGGAGTATATGCGCTTGAACAGTCATATGATATATTAGACAATCAGACTGTAAATCGAAAACAGTATTCGTTGTCGGGCAGAGATAAAGAAATTACAATTACAGAAATAGATGAAGATGCCTCACGGAGTTCAGTCAGTAAATATGATATAGATGGTTATTTGAGTGAAGTGCGTTCAAAATCAACATCGGGGACAGGTATATCATCTTATAATTCTTATTTATATGAGCATGGCAGACCCACAAGAATAACTGTAAGCGATGGAGTTAACAGTAAAATAACTTCATATACGTATCAAGAATATTATCCGGATGCACTTTTGGAGGAAGTTTCAAACGGGAAGAAGATAATATACACGTATCATATGGTTGATATGAAAAATACAGGAAAAGTCAAAACTGCAACATATCAGTATTACAAAAACAGAAGATATATTACTGACTACATCATATCCACCGAGTTAACAGCAGATGGAAAAGAGATTGAATATGAACGGCTCACAAAAGATGGCGTGATAAAATCACAGACCAAATACGAATATGACAGCGAAGGAAATGTTTCAGCGGTAAAACAGTGGACTGCCGACACAAACGAAGACGGTACGCTTGATGAAAATGATGATTTTGTAACCACCACCTCTGCTTATTCGGCAACTGCGGCAAAAAACAAAAGCGTTATAAACAGTGTTCCGAATATATCTAATGCCGACGGAACAAACGAGGGCGATATTTCTGTAACATATACTATGAATATGTATGGTTCTCCTGTGTATCAGAAAGATGCAAACGGAACAGAAGCCACAATAGAATATGACGCGCTCAACCGCCCTGTAAAGTATATCCTTCCGAATGGAAGTACACAGACAGCCGAATATGTCATAGATGCTGCGCATAAGGAAAGTTATACAATATTCACCGATTCAGCAGGTGTAAAATATAAGAATGTGTATGACGGTATAGGACGCATAAAAGCAAAATATCGCGCCAACGGAGCAAATTGGGATAGACTGGAAAAATATACATATGATGCGGCAGGCAGGCTATATCAGAAGGAATCAGGACAGCAGGGAGCAAGCGCTGTAATGGAGGAGTATACATATGACGCGCTTGACCATGTTGCATCAAAGAAGGTATATGAAAACAACATTAAACTGTTGTATACCGAAAACTATAAATATGCATCCCATAAGGTCACCAAAACCACAGTTGCGGCAGACGGTACGCAAAAAGCTGATGAAATAACATATTATGACACATATGGCAATGTCAATAAAACAGAGCTAAAATCGGGTACGGACAGTATAGCGTCGGAATATGAGTATGACTATCAAAATAGAAAAACAAAGGAAACCGACCCGAACGGAAATAGCACAACATATGAGTATGATTGCAAGGGCAATATGATAAAGGCGACAAACGCAAAGGGCAACAGTGTTTCCACTCAATATGACCTTGCAGGACGCGCCGTATCGGTAACGGACGCAAACGGAAATACCGCTGTGACCGACTATGACAATCTGGGACGTGTAGTCAGTGTGACCGCGCCTTTTGACACGCAAAACGCTATAACCAAAACCTATTATGATAAGAATTCAAATATAATAAAGAAATCGGTGAGAA
>CAJTUY010000098.1 GCA_910579415.1 uncultured Clostridia bacterium
CCTTCAACCGCTCGGCCACCTCTCCAAAAATAACGGATAAATTATACCATATAATTTATTTATTGTCAATACCCACCGGATATATAAAAAAACAGTCATATGCAGATGCATATGACTGTTTTCAAATTAAGATTTATTTTTTCTTGTTTGCTTTTCTTTCTTGTGCAGCAGCAGCCTTAGCCTTCATTTCAGACTCTCTCCAAGCAGCCCAGAAAGTGCTTGCAATAAAGATTGATGTATATGCACCTGCGATAATACCTACGATAAGAGGAAGCGAGAAATCCTTTATTGTAGATACGCCCAAGATATAAATAAGAACAATTGTTATAAGTGTTGTAACAGTTGAATTGATAGTACGTCCCATCGTTTCCATAATACTTCTGTCAACCATTGCTGATATTGTTTCATCCTTTTTACGTGTCTTTTGATTTTCGCGTATTCTGTCAAAAATAACAATTGTATTATTGATAGAATAGCCGATAACCGTCAGCATTGCCGCTATAAATGTAGTATTAAGCGGAATATTTGTTACGGTGTAAACCGATGCCATAACAACAACATTGATTGCTAATGCTACAACCGCCATAACCGCACTTCTCCACTCAAAACGTATTGCGATGTAAACTAAAATACAAATTATTGCAAGAAGTGTATACAATAATGCTTTTCTCTGAGTTTCCAAACCAAAGCTTGCAGATGCAGATGACTGGCTGATTAAGTCGGCATCCTGTAATGAATATTTTTCTTTAATGGCATTAAAAATTTCATTTTTAACATTATCCTCAACGGGCGGAGTTTTTATAACGGCAATTTCGTTAGTTGACCCCTTCTGGACAGTTGCGGACACAGTATCTGTTGTTTTTTCCTGAATCAAATCGGCAATTTCTTTATTATCAAATTCAGTATGCATATTAACCTGCATTCTTACACCGCCCATAAATTCAACGTCAAAATTAAAACCGCCGTGAACGATGTACATAATAATACCGATTACAATGATAAGTGCGGGGATAAGCACAAATTTCCATCTGTTTTTAGTTAATTCTTTCATTATTCTTCCGCACCTCCTTTTTTAGCCTTTGCATTATAGAATAAGCTTCGATTTTCAATACCGATACCAACAAGCTGTTTTAAAAGGAACTTGGTGATAACAATAGCTGTAAACATACTGAGTATAACACCTATACCCAAAGTTGTAGCAAAACCAGTTACAGCGCCTATTCCTGAAATGTAAAGAACTACGCAGGAAATAATAGTAGTTACATTTGAATCAAGGATAGCCGAGAATGCCTTATCAAAACCTGAAGAAACAGATGCTTTAATAGTTTTTCCTATTCTTAATTCTTCTTTCATTCTTTCAAATATAATACAGTCGGCATCAACCGCCATACCTATTGATAAAACAATACCTGCTATACCTGAAAGACTTAGGTTAACATGGAAAACTCCCATAGCCAAGCCTATGAGTCCTACATATATCGCAAGAGAAATATCTGCAATAAGTCCGGGAATTCTGTACATAATAATCATAAACAGCATTATAAGCAGAATACCGATTGCGGCAGCTATAAGGCTCATATTTAAAGCTTCAGGACCAAGTTCAGCGCCGACTGTTTCTTTTGAAATAACAGTCAGGTCAAACGGAAGCTGACCGGATTTAATCTGGCTTGCAAGCATTTCAGCAGATTCAGGAGTAAAACTTCCTGAAATTACACAAGAAGATGAGTTAATCTCCTCACTTACTCTCGGAGATGAAATTTCATCTGCATCCATCTGAATTGAAATGTAGTTTTTGCTTTCGCCTGCACGTCCTGCCGCTGTTCTTGTAGCATCAGCGAATTTTTGCTGTGCTTCAGTGTTAAATTCAACCTTAACATAAGGTATTGACGGACCATTCTGTTCTACCGGACCATACTCATATGAAGCGCTCTTTATATCAGTAGCTCCGTCAAGAATAATATTGCCGTCTGCATCGTTAAAGGTAAGCTTTGCAGTATTACCAAGAAGTTCAGCCGCTTCATCGGTATTGGTAACCGACGGGATTTCAACAGTAATTTTACCGCCTTCGCCCTGCGAGATACGCGCCTCAGTATAGCCTGCGTTTGTCATACGAGTCTGGAATATTGATTCAACAGACTTCATTTGGTCTTCTGTCGGTGCATCTGTGTTTGCCTGGAAAGTTATAACCGAACCTCCTGCAATATCAATGCCCTTTCTGATACCCTTTTCCTCGTCGAACATGCCGCCATATGAAAATCCTGCAAGATTGAAGCCATAGAAAGCAACAATATTAAGGATTACAGCAAATGCAACAACAAAGCAAAGAGTAATTACGCTCTTTTTTCTCATTTGCGTTTCCATTCCTTTCTTTTTTTGGACTTCTATTTTAACCATAAAAATCCATAGTAAA
>CAJTUY010000099.1 GCA_910579415.1 uncultured Clostridia bacterium
CGAGTATACTGTCGCCCGAGCAGTCGGCAAAATAATCCGCCTCTACAATGTGGTGACTCTGAGTAGTTGTCTGCCAGCCCGTAATACTTTTTATTTTTGAACCGTCCATTTCTATATCGTTACAGGAGCAGTTCAGAATCGGGATAATATTTTCTTCATTTTTGATAAGCTCAAACAGTATAGCGTCCCACATAGGATAACGTCTGTATGGATTCCTGTACAGGTTTTCAAGCGCTATTTCCTCAATAATGCCTGTTTCCCTGTTATTGTCACCGTGCGCGCCGCACACCCACATTCTTATTTCACTTGACGCGTTGCCGCCGTATACGGGTCGGTCGTGCATAAGCGCAACCTTTATACCATGTCTTGCCGCCGCCACTGCCGCGCACATGCCTGCCAGTCCGCCGCCGACAACACACAAATCAACCTTATGGCTGACAGTTCTGAGATTACTGTTCATTTTTATCCTCTCCCGATAAATTTATTTCAATCTTTATTTCTTTTTCACTATCTATGCTGCACTCCAAATCTGCCGTATAAACAGTTTTATATGTATCATAATCAGCTGCAAAAGTCTTTTCCGATATTGTGCAGTTTAAAATATCAGTATCATAACGCATATGTATACCGCTTACCGTCAATCCGTCAGCGCAAACTGAAGGTTTTTCCTCAAACACAAAATGCTCTGTCATAATGTTTTGGTCTTTACTAAATTTTACGTTATCGGTTATGATAATTTTATCACTGAAAAATTCAAAGGTTCTCACTAATTTTTGCAGAGTATTATCATCATAAGCTTTTTCAAATACTATTACAAGCTTATCACCGTCTGCCTCAATTATCTTTCCGAAGTGTGTTTCCCCTTCCTTCTGGAGATTTCCGTTAATTACCGGCACACTATGCGCCAAAGCGGACGGCGCAAAATACTCGTATCTCCTGTCACTGAAATAGTCTGCCGTATATTCGCCTCTGCCGGGGTCTGTAATAACACTTCTGCCGTTTACATTCAGCAAAAACGAACCTACATCGTTATGATTATGAGATTCATTATTTCCACCTGCCTTTGAGGCAAACTCATACGCTCCGCAGGTTTTTACATACCACTGTGCTTCTTTAAAATATTCAAAAGCGCTGCGTTCTGTTTTCTCTGATTTTTCATCTCTTCCGCACCAGATAAAATCGCGGATAAGATGTGCAAACCGATAGCAGCTGTCACCGTCAAAATTTAGCGCGCTGCTATTATCAGGTACAATCACCCCGTCATATTTCTTCGCTAAAAAATTCATCAGCCCATACCGGTGAATAAATTTATTTCCGCAGTCTGAGAAACTAACCGTCTTATTGTTTTTAAAATGAATTTTCTGCGGAAACATTGCAATATTTCTTACCTTTGGATTTTCAAACAAATTTTCTTCTCCGCCTGTATATTCATACAAAAGCTGCGCAAAGTATGTGAAATATCCAAATCCGTAAATCCAGTAATTAAGTCCTTCAACACAAGCACCATCATCACCGAAACCGGCAAGATAACAGTTAAGCGTGTCTTTCAGTCTTGGTAAAACCGTTTTTATCTCGCTGTCCTCCGCAAAATACAAAAATGTCGCCCCTACGCTTCCAGCGCACACCGCCGACCAGTTATTCTTAAGTTCGTCCCAACTGTTTTTTCTGCCGCTGATATACGGTTCAATTATGCGTTTTCTAATCTCGTATTTAATACGCTCTGCAACTGTTTTATCAAATCTGCCTTCAAACAACACAGATATTTCCGCCAGTGTAAAGGCAGTTTCCGCCGCGAATAGGTCAATATGAGTTTTAATTTCTCCTGAAGAGCTTTCAAACGGAATGTGTGCAGGCAAAGCCCATGTAAATTCGTCAAGCACCGCCCAGACAGCGTCCTTCAAATGTTGAAAATACTCTTCGTTATCCTCATAGACTGCCGCCAGTATCGCAAAATCATTCAATCTGCGTCTGTGATAAAAATACTCGTATTCATATTCCTTGCGGCTGCCTGTTTCATAAAAAATTTTAAAATCCGAATATCTCAAAGAACGTACAGGCTCTTTAATAAAAACCTCCGCGTCCTTCTCAATTCCGTAAAGCTGTTTCTTCAAAAAACTATCGGAATTTATATTCTCTTTTATATTTTCCTTTTCGGCAAATAACTGCGTTCTCATTACTTACGCTCCTATATTCTCACAATATATCACTTAATCAAGCCTGCTTTTTTTGTACATTCAAGCCAAGTACGCGCCATAATTTCGTGTCCGGCATTTGTAGCGTGAATACAGTCTATAGACCAGTGCTCAGGCGGTGCAATTTTTAATGCCTCCTGAAAACGTTCATAATAC
>CAJTUY010000100.1 GCA_910579415.1 uncultured Clostridia bacterium
CCCAAAGACAGTTCGATAATTTCTGATTTTATATCTGTTCCTGATATTCCAATCTGTACTGTATATATTCCGTCAGGCGCATATGAAGGTACATCAAGCAATATTTTGTTTGCATATTTTTCTCCCTTTGCCATATTTTTAAGGGCAACGGCAGGCACAATACTGTTTTCGGAAATCACTTCATCGTTCCATTTAAGCTCCGCCTCAAATCTTATATCTGAGCTATTCACCTCATTTAGGACTGTTTCAAAACTTACACTTATCTGTGAATTCCGTTCTATTTCATATTTGTCTGCCGAAAGGGACACAAATTTTGCATCAAGCAAACCGGTATCATACGGCATCGCATTTTTCTTGGGCGTCCATTGCCATTCCGCAGGAACAATAAATATAGTATCAACCGCGCCTACTTTTTGATTATTTATTTCCCTGTTGACAAAGGATATGTCAATTGTACCTGTTCCTCCTGCAAGAGTTTTAGTTGTCAATTTACTCCAGCCGGCACTTATTCCCATATAATTACTCCATATAGTTTCATCTATTGTATTCGAATACTCCTTACTCTCTTGGCCATCAATACTGTATATAAGCTTTGACAGGTAATCTACATCTGTCTTGTTGGATAGTATCCATATATCGTATTCATTTGTTTTGGGAAGCAAGTATGTATATCTGATTGAAGCATTTTCATACTCCCCGTTTACACAATAAACATTTCCCGCAACGCTTTCAGGCGTATTTACAGATGTAACATTTTGTGAATCTGTGATGTCGGAATAATCTATACGCGCATATTCTCCGCCGTTTCTATACGGTGCCTCCTCCGAATAAGGACCGCAGCCTGCTGATTTTTTAACTGCTACTATTTTTTTCACACAATCTGTATCAGACTTAAAAAATACAGTATGAATTCCGCTTTCCAAATTGGTTGTGCCTATTTTATCCCAATGATATCCCGACTGCAAGTTTCTGCCCTTAACTATATTTGCCTGACGATAACGTTCCTCGTCAATAGCATATATAAAATCATCATTTGCGTAAAAATACACATCATATATGGCTTCATCATATATTGGAATATTAGCCATTCCAGCAATCAGTTCGCTGTTTTGCAAATTGACAGTTCCTACTGTATACCACCGCATCTCCTGCGTATACTGTTCAACCGTATAAAGCACATCCGATTCGGCATTAGGCTGCATAAGCTGATATGCCTCGCCGTCAATTCTCCACTTCGGTTTTGATAAATGCTCCACCTGCGGCGCTGTTGATATTATTTTAATGTCATATTCTCCTGCCGTATCAAGAGTAAATTCCTTTGTTGCAACAAACAGACATTCTTTTTCATCACTGTATGTTGTGTCAATATGCGCAACCTTGCCGCCGCTGGCTGATGAATTTTGCTGTATTTCATAATCTGAACAATTTATATTAAAGTCTTCTGCTTCAAGCCATATACCATTCTGTGGCTTATCAAAACCATTAGGAGTCCATCCACTGTTATGCGGAACTATTGCAACCGCATCAAAAGTATAATACATAAAATCATTTGCCAAGCTTCTAAGCTCATCGACCATTATGCTCAAGGTATGCGTACCCGCTCCCATTGTAATTGCATTATTATTGACAATCGTTTCTGAATAGTCGGATGGCAATGTGTATCCTCGTCTGCTCCAAGCCGCATCCTTTTTTATCAGCACTATTGTATCCAATTGCTGATAAAATTTGTCATACAGATTGGCGCTTCGCATATCTGTCAGTCTTATTTTCAATTTATGCTGTCCTTCAGATAAATTAAAATTGTCAGGATTACTCCAGCCTACCGAAACACCGTCGCTGTTTTCGTAAACAGAAGATATTGCATATCTGTTTTCCTTTTCGGCAGCTCCGTCAATGCAGTATGAATATGGAGAAGACCATTGGTTATTCCCTGAGGTTGCCAATATCCAAAGCTCATATTCTCCACTGTCCTCTATATTAAAATCAAATTCTGCCGAAGCATCTGCATCCTCATCCGTTGTATTACAGTAAAGCACATAATCTCCGACTGAATCCGCCTTTTTTTCAACTTCATAATTTCTTACTGCGGCATCCTCCGCTTTCAAAACCGCATATTGTTTTTTGGGCGCTATATAATCAATTGCAGGAACCGTTA
>CAJTUY010000101.1 GCA_910579415.1 uncultured Clostridia bacterium
CCTTTACTGTAATTTAAGACCGAAATCAGTCATCGACTTTTTCAGTGTTTCAAGATTAGCGCTGTCCATTTCAACAAGAGGCATACGCAGATTGCCTGCGTTAAAGCCGAGTAAATTCATTGCCGTTTTTATAGGAACGGGATTTACTTCAATAAACAGGCTGTTTATAAGGTCAAGCATTTTCAACTGTAAATCTCTGGATTTTTCAACATCACCGTTAAAATAATATTCGCAGATATTATGTGTTTCTTCAGGAAGAATATTTGCTACAACCGAAATTACACCCTTACCGCCCAGAGAAAGTATAGGAACAATCATATCGTCGTTACCTGAATATATGTATAATTCAGGAACTTCTGCAGCAACCTTTACCATATAGCTTATATTTCCGCTTGCTTCTTTTACTGCTGCAATGTTTTCTACTTTTGCAAGCTTTTTAAGAGTATCAATTGAAAAGCTCATACCTGTTCTCGACGGAACATTGTAAAGAATTACAGGGATTTTTACTGATTCAGCAATTGCCGTAAAATGCTGTACAAGTCCCTTTTGAGTGGTCTTGTTGTAGTATGGCGTTACTGATAATATACCGTCCGCACCGAGTTCCTCTGCTTTTTTGGTAAGTTCAATTGCGTGAGCAGTATCGTTCGAGCCGGTGCCTGCAATTACGGGGATACGCTTATTTACTTTTTTGACTGTATATTCTATTGCCGCAAGATGTTCAGCGTCAGGCATTGTTGATGCCTCGCCTGTGGTTCCGCAGATTATGATTGAATCTGTTTTATTTGAAATATGATATTCAATTAGCCTGCCGAGCTCGTCGTAATTGGTTTTTAAACCGTCAAACGGTGTAACAATTGCAACGCCTGAGCCTGTGAATGGTAATATTTTTGCCATAATCATCAATTCCTTTCTTTAAATCAATCCATATAACCCTTAGCTGTCAGCAATTCTGCAAGCAATACTGCTCCGCCGGCAGCCCCTCTGAGTGTATTATGGCTCATAGAAACCATTTTATAATCATATTGTGTGCTTTCTCTTAGACGTCCGCACGAAATTGCCATACCTCCGTCAACCTCGCGTGCCGTTTTAATCTGAGGCTGGTCAGGCTGGTCTTTTTCGGTAAAGACGTGTAAGAACTGTTTTGGAGCGTGAGGAAGGTCTAATTTCTGCGGTTCGCCTGAATAATCAGCCCATAGCTTTTCGATTTCCTCAATTGACGGTTTATCTACACCGTCTTTAAATGAGAAGAAGATTGCAGCAGTATGACCGTTTGATACGGGAACTCTGTATGTCTGACATTCGATTGAAAGAGCGTCGGACGGAACTATCTCTCCGCCTTCAATTTTACCAAGAACCTTATTTGGTTCAACTTCTGATTTCATCTCTTCTCCGCCGATATAAGGAATAAGATTATCAACCATTTCCGGCCACGTTTCAAAAGTTTTTCCTGCTCCTGAAATAGCCTGATATGTTGTAACAAGCGCGTGGTCAATCGGGTATTTCATATTGATTACTGCCATTGCAGGTAAATATGACTGTAGTGAACAATTTGATTTAACTGCAATAAATCCGCGGTTTGTACCAAGTCTTTTACGCTGAGAAGGTATAATTTCAAGGTGCTGCGGATTAATTTCGGGAATAATCATCGGAACGTCAGGAGTGTGACGGTGTGCCGAGTTGTTTGAAACAACGGGACATTCCGCTTTTGCATAACGTTCTTCAAGAGCCTTGATTTCATCTTTCTTCATATCAACCGCGCAGAATACAAAATCAACCATACCTGCGATTTTTTCAACATCGTCTGTTGCATTCATAACAGTCATATCAGCTATGCTTGCAGGAATTTCCTCATCCATAGCCCATTTTGCACCTACAGCGTCTTTATATGATTTGCCTGCACTTCTTGGTGACGCGGCAAGAACCTCAATTGTATACCACGGGTGGTTATGCAAAAGGGTGATAAAACGCTGACCCACCATACCTGTTGCGCCTATGATACCTACCTTGTAATTGTTTTTCATTTCCAATCTCTCCTTAATATAAACTAAAAAGCAGTAGTCAGAAACTACTG
>CAJTUY010000102.1 GCA_910579415.1 uncultured Clostridia bacterium
AGTTGAAGATACAAAGATAGATAAGGACGATAATATTGTATGGAAAGTAATTTTAGGACTTTTAAAAAGTATCTGCAAAATTTACATAGAGATTTTCCGTGATACACCTATGATAGTGCAGGCAATGATAATTTATTTCGGCATTCGTCAGTGCGGATTTGAAATAGATCCCATTGCTGCGGGCATAATCGTAACCACCTTGAATACAGGAGCCTATATGGCGGAAACAGTGCGTGGAGGAATAAAATCCATTGATGTAGGACAGCGTGAAGGAGCTCTTGCAATGGGAATGTCGCCGGTTTCAGTGATGATGTTCATAGTCTTGCCGCAGGCTTTTAAAAATATTATTCCTGAAATGGTAAATATGTTTTTAACAAATCTGAAAATGACATCTGTTCTGAATGTAATCGGAGTTAAGGAACTATTTTTGCAGGCAAAAACGGCAGGAGGAACATACTACAAATACCTTGAGTCTTATCTTACAATAGCGGTAATATATTTTGTTCTTTGCTTTGTATTTAACAGATTATTTTTGCTGTTAGAAAAGAAAATCGCAGGGAAAAAGGATTATGTCCTTGCAGTAGAGCATATGGACAATAATGAATAAAGGAGTGTGTTCTTATGAAAAACGAAGAAATTATAAGGGTTGAAGAGCTTAGCAAAAGCTTCGGAGAACACGAGGTGTTGAGGAAGATAGATTTTGAGGTCAATCGAGGAGAGGTGATTTGTATTTTGGGATCATCGGGCTCAGGCAAATCAACGTTGCTACGGTGTATTAACCGTCTTGAAAAGCCGAGCTACGGAAGAGTGTTCTTTCACGGAAAAGAGCTTGGTAAATCTCAAAAGGAAATTAACAGCTATCGTTCAAAGGTGGGAATGGTTTTTCAATCCTTTAATTTATTTAATAATATGACTGTTTTGAAAAATTGTATGGAATGTACGAGAAAGGTACTTCATTTACCCAAAGAGGAAGCGTATGACAGAGCTATACTTCATCTTAAATCTGTCGGTATGGCACCATATATAAATGCTCTGCCTGCACAGCTCTCAGGCGGACAGAAACAACGAGTAGCTATTGCGCGCGGACTTTGTATGAATCCCGAAGTACTGCTCTTTGATGAACCAACAAGTGCGCTTGACCCCGAAATGGTCGGCGAGGTGCTTAATGTTATGAAATCTCTTTCAAAAACAGGACTTACAATGCTGATTGTAACTCACGAAATGGGATTTGCGCGAGATGTTTCTGATAGAGTTTTGTTTATGGATAAGGGGTACATTGTAGAGGATGCGCCTCCAGAAAAATTCTTTACGTCACCCGATAATTCAAGAACAAAGGAATTTTTGTCGCGTTATATGGCAGGTTAATAGGAGGTAAAAAATGAATAATTTTGTTGTTACATTTGCAAGAGGCTTTGGAACAGGAGGAAAAGAAATTGCGTCAAAACTTGCTGCGGATTTAGGTGTGCATTGCTATGAAAACCGAATATTGACGCTGGCGTCTCAAATGAGCGGACTTAATAAAAAACTGTTTGACGAAGTAAACGAAAAAATACGCTCGTCAGGGGGGTTTACCAATTTACTGAGAGGACTTCCGCGGGCGCGGCATTATATTTCACGAAACGAAAAGTTTGTTTCGGACGATAAGCTGTTTGAATTTCAAAAACAGATTATCGAAAATTTAGCCGAAACAGAATCCTGCGTAATTGTAGGAAAATGCGCCGATTGGATTTTGCGCGGACGCGAAAATGTAGTAAGCATTTATATTGAAGCACCAAGAGATTATTGCATTAAGCGTACAATGGACAATATGCAGGTGTCGAAGGAAACGGTGGCGGCAACCTTAAAGCAAACCGATAAGTTCCGAGCGGATTATTATAATTATTATACTCACGGAAATTATTGGACTAATCCGGTGAATTATGATATGACGCTAAA
>CAJTUY010000103.1 GCA_910579415.1 uncultured Clostridia bacterium
GATACAAAGAGCACTGATAGAAGTTAAGTTCATGCAAGGGTTGTATGAAGATGCATTATATGAGGCGTTAAGTTATCTGCAAAAGGGGAGGGAGGATGGGCAAGCTATTTTGCAATGGCTGTTGCGGGAATATTGTGAACCATTTCAGGCGGAACATCAGGAGATGTTCAAAACAAATATCGGACATTTGCAAAAGTATAAATATTGCTTCGGGAAGATTGGGCTGACAGATAGTAAAATATTATTTATTCAGGGAGATCAGATATCGGTACATACGTTTAATTTTGAACTAAAAGGTGCTGAGGGAATTATTTTATTATATAATTTATTACATCTGGATACTTTATTAGAGTATATAAGCGAAACAGAATACCATGATACACTGCCGAATTATAAAGAGCCGGTATATTTATATTATGATCAGGATGTATTTGATGCTTTATTGCAATGTGTAGATTTTGAGCAGGTATTACTTAGTGAACGGTTGGTATTGCTTATCGGTGAGGAAGATTTGGAGAAGTTTTTCAAGGACTTACAGGCTATCCGTCCAAATGTTTGTTTGGGCTGTCATATTGAAAGCGTCCAGAATTTGCTGAATCGGATATTCTATGAAAAAGAGCAAAATAAATATAAAGATTTAGAACAGATAAAAAAATACTATAGTGAAGCTAAAGGGCAGGTTTTGGAACGAGTGCGATCAGGCAAACCCAAAATCCTGTTTATAACCTCAATATTTACGTCTATTTTACAGTACCATTCGCGGGATTGCAGGAAAGCTGCTGAGAAAATGGGTTTAGCAACTGAGATTTTAATAGAAAAGGATCCGATTTATAGATGTTTTGATATTTATGAAATATCAAATATAAATCATTTCCGGCCAGATCTTATTTTTGGGATTAACCATTTTCGTTTTGAAAGGACATATTTGCCACAGGAGGTTGTATATATTACTTGGCTGCAGGATCCAATGCCTCTGGTTATGAGTGCGGAAACGCCTAAAAAATTGGGCAGCAGGGATTTTATTATGAATCATTTTACAACTTGGAAAGATTTTAAACAGATTGGCTATTCGGATAAGAATTTAATCGAGGCTGCAATTCCGGCAAGTTCAGATATCTATCAAATTTACGACTTAACAGCAGAAGAATTAGATACGTATGCTTGTGATATCTGTCTGGTATGTCACGGAAGTGACGTAGATGCGCATATAGACCGGGTCATTGCTGATTTGAAAGTAAAAGACGCTGATGAGGACATGATACGCAGGATGTATAAAGGTTACCAGGCATATGTCTATGAAACAGGTAACTTTTTTTACAGCAGAGAACAATTTTCTGAATTTATCAGTGGTACATATCAGCAGTGTTTTGGTCTGTTATTGAATCCAGAGGCGCTATCCTATTTAACAAGTGATATGTATATTGATTATAATCAAAGAGTATACAGACAAGCAATGGTAGACTGGATACTGGAAGCTGGATTTACGAACATTAAGTTATGGGGAAACGGCTGGCTGGACAGTGACAAATACAAACCATATGCAATGGGACCGGCAGAAAACGGAGAGACATTATCTAAAATCTATCAGGCTTCCAAAGTGGTACTCGGCAATAATGTTTTGACCACTTCAGCAGCACGTGCATGGGAGTCTATGCTGAGCGGAGCGTTTTATATGAGCAATTATATCCCGGAATCAGAAGACGTTACAGATATACGCAGGATTATCGAGGTTGGCCAGGATGTAATTATGTTTTATAACAAACAGGATTTGATAGAAAAGCTGCATTATTATTTGAATCATGAAGATGAGCGTCAGAAGATGATTGAACGCGGAAGAGAAGCAGCGTTGAAGCATATGACGTATGATGCATTGATGCAGCGGACATTAAAAGAAGTGGCAGAACGTTTGGAGGAAGATGA
>CAJTUY010000104.1:0-846 GCA_910579415.1 uncultured Clostridia bacterium
GAACCATTTTTAAACAGATTTCTGTTTTCTCGTTTTTTATATTTTTAAATATTATAAGCGACCAAATAAACTGGAATGTTGATAAAACAATACTCGGTATTTTTAAAGGCTCTGAAAGCGTAACGTTTTATTCCATCGGTTCACAGCTAAACGGTTATTTCCTTACGTTTTCTTATGCTCTCTGCTCTCTGTTTATTCCTCGCGCGCATACTCTTGTTGCTCAGGGTAAGAGTAATGTATATCTTACACGCTTTTTCACCCGTTTTTCACGGTTACAGCTTATTATAATGACATATGTATTTTTAATGCTTACCGCTGTAGGAAAGCCTTTTATACGGTTATGGTCAGGGCTGGACAGTGATATTCCTTACTACACAGCAATAATTCTGATTTCACCGTTACTGATAACGTCGGCGCAATCTATCGGAATAGAAATTCAGCGCGCAAAAGATTTACATAAATTCCGTTCAGTTGCATATATTCTGATTGCCGCATTTAATATACTGATAAGTATTCCGCTATGCGTAAAATTCGGTGAACTTGGCTGTGCAGCAGGCACCTGTATCGGTCTTGTCATTGGAAATATTATTATTATGAATATATACTATCACAGGCGCGTCGGTCTTAATATACTTTATTTCTGGCGCAGTACGCTTAAATTACTGCCTGCGTTTATACCAACCGTTATCGCAGTTATCATTTTCAGACATTTTTCCCAAGACGGAATTATATCGGTAATTTCAGGCGCGGCAATTATTACGCTGATTTATGTACCTTGTATATATTTTTTAATTATAAGAAGAGAACGGCTTAAAGCTGAATAATCAGCTAAGCCGTTCTTTTTAC
>CAJTUY010000104.1:856-1892 GCA_910579415.1 uncultured Clostridia bacterium
TGAAAAACCTTTTCTATTCTCTCCGACGCCTTTTCCTCGTCCTCGCCCTGTATTCTGACTGTCACAGTATCACCGTGCTGAGCCATAAGCCCCATCACGGAAAATATACGTTTTGCGTCCGCAATTTTTCCATTGTGTATAACATTAATTTTTGAACTGTATTTACCGCTTTCTTTTACAATAATACCAGCCGGACGCGCGTGCAGACCAAGCGAGTCGGTCACCGTAAAATTAAACTCTCTCATCTTTCACACCTCGTATTTTATTGTAACCGCTTATACTATAATTTATAACAAAATCAGATGGTCAGGGAATCTCCGCGCCCCATATCCATCACATATCCCGCGCGTTCAATACGTCCCCGCAGGCATTTTACGCACTGCGCCGATTCATCACCTGTACATATTTTGTCATTATAAAGAGCATAATCTCCGCGAACTGATGTCGGCGACAAATTCGGCATAACAACATTTGCGCCTGCGTCAAAGCCCTTTTCCCTGCCTTCGGGGTCTATTGTTCCAAGCGCAGTTGTAGACGGAAGCAACGTTTTGGGCAAAGTAAGCCTTACAAGCGCAAGCATTGTAAGCGTAAGCTGTAACGTGCCTGCCTGCCTGTCCGCAAATATGCTGTCACAATGCGGAATAAAAGGTCCTATCCCTACCATATGCGGTTTAAGTTCACGCAGGAATATTAAATCCTCCGCAAGCATTTCGCTCGTCTGATACGGTGAACCCACCATAAATCCTGCTCCTACCTGAAATCCGAGTTCACGCAGGGTATATAAGCACTGTTTACGGTTTTCAAGCAACATTTCCTTCGGGTGAAGTCTTTTGTAATGACCGTTGTTTGCAGTTTCGTGGCGCAGGAGATATCTGTCGGCACCTGCGTCACGGTAAGCCTTATAGCTTTCACGAGTCTTTTCTCCTATTGAAAGCGTAACCGCGCAATCAGGATATTGGGATTTAATACGGCTTACAATACCGCATATTTTTTCGTCTGTAAAATATCTGTCCTCACCGCCCTGCAAAACAAAGGT
>CAJTUY010000105.1:0-392 GCA_910579415.1 uncultured Clostridia bacterium
AAATAACACGGTTTGGTGATGATATTTTACTGGAATATGAGGTGATATAGATGTTTACCGGTATAATTGAAGATATTGGAGAAATCACCGCTGTAAAGCGCGGCGCTGTTTCCTGTGAACTTTCAATCAAAGGAAATATTATATTTGATGATTTAAAGCTCGGTGACAGCGTTGCCGTAAACGGATTATGTCTTACTGTAACGTCAATCCATGAAAACATATTCACCGCAGACGTTATGGCTGAAAGTATGCGGCGAAGTAATCTCAGCTCTCTGCAAAAAGGTTCAAAGGTCAATCTTGAACGTGCAATGAGCGCAAACGGTCGGTTTGGAGGTCATATAGTTTCAGGACATATTGACGGTACAGGATTTATACGTTCACTTGTACGCGAA
>CAJTUY010000105.1:402-1691 GCA_910579415.1 uncultured Clostridia bacterium
TTACGATAGGCACTGATGAAAATATTATGCGGTATATTGTTGAAAAAGGTTCTGTTTCAATTGATGGTATAAGTCTCACAGTGGCAAAAACCTTCAAAGACGCATTTTCCGTTTCAATAATACCTCATACAGGCAAAGAAACAACGCTTCTGTCCAAAAAAGCCGGCGATAAAGTCAACCTTGAATGTGATGTAATAGGAAAATATGTTGAGAAGCTAATTGGAAAATCCAGTGGAATATCTGAGGATTTTTTGAAAAAATATAACTTTTAAGGAGGTTTTAAATAATGTTTGACAAAATAGAAAGAGCTTTAGAGGATTTAAGAAACGGCAAGCTTATTCTTGTGACAGATGACCCCGAACGCGAAAATGAAGGCGATTTAATATGCTCTGCCCAGTATGCCACAACCGAAAATGTAAATTTCATGGCAAAATATGCAAAAGGACTTATATGTATGCCTATGAGCAGTGAATATATAATAAAACTAGGTCTGCGTCCGATGGTATCAAACAATACCGACAACCACTGCACGGCTTTTACCGAATCCATTGATTACATTTCGACCACAACTGGCATTTCCGCCGAAGAACGCGGACTTACAGCTCGCATGTGTATTGATCCTACTTCTCTCCCCCATGATTTCAGGCGTCCGGGTCATATGTTCCCTCTTGAAGCGAAAGCAGGAGGTGTTTTAGAAAGAAACGGTCATACTGAAGCAACGGTAGACCTGATGCGCCTTGCAGGGTTGCCGTCAGTCGGACTTTGCTGCGAGATTATGGCTGAGGACGGTACAATGATGCGCCGAACAGAGCTGATTGATTTTGCAAAAAAATATGGTCTTACTTTTATAACAATTAAAGATTTACAAATATACCGCCGTCAGCATGATAGATTTATGACACGCGTGTCACAAGCAAATCTTCCTACCAAATACGGCAATTTTGATATTTACGGATATAAAAATACAATAAACGGTAATCATCATGTTGCTCTTGTTATGGGTGATGTAACTGACGGAGAACCTGTTCTGTGTCGTGTACATTCGGAATGTCTTACAGGTGATGTGTTTGGTTCATGCCGCTGCGATTGCGGAGAACAGCTTGCTCAGGCTCTTGCAAATATCAATAAAGAAGGCAGAGGAATACTTTTGTATCTTCGCCAGGAAGGACGCGGGATAGGACTGCTTAATAAAATTAAGGCATATGATTTACAGGAACAGGGATATGATACGCTTGAAGCGAATGTGCAACTCGGATTTGCTCCTGATTTACGCGATTACAGCGAGGGTG
>CAJTUY010000106.1 GCA_910579415.1 uncultured Clostridia bacterium
GCACCTGCAAGCACTGTGGGACCGTACATAAACGCCGTCTTATGACTGTCATCACGCGCAGTATAAATATGAAGTCCCATCGGAAATGTTACCGTTATTATATCGCCTGCATTCCAGTGACGTTCAATTGTATAATAACCCGTCTTTGAAACGTTTACCGCCTCACCGTCGTTTACCTTAACTGCCGCCGCGCCTTTTATCCACGCAGGTATTCTGATTTTAACCGACGCGTCTGCATTTCCCTCTTCAACTTTTATAACAACGTTTTCTTCATACGGATAATTTGTAGTCTGAGAAAGCTTTAACCCCTTTTCACTCCAATTAACCAATGACGAAATAAACTGATTTATATAAATGTCATTTCCGTCCTTGTAATATATGTTTCTTGTATAGCGCGCAGGGTTTTCCATACCGCTGCCGACACAGCACCAAAAAGAATCCTCCTTTGTGGAGTATACCTTAAAATGTCCCTGCTTTGTCGCCATAAAATATGTTTTCATACCGCTTTGAGGGTCCTGCGAGGCAAGTATATGGTTAAACAATGCTTTTTCATAATAGTCCATATATTCCGCCTTGTGCTCCCAGTTGTAAAGGTATTCCGCAAGTTTCATCATATTATATGTGTTGCAGGTTTCGCAGGTCTGCGTACTGAGCGTTTCCTCGGTAACAGACCCAAAATGTTCGTGGTCTGAATTTCCGCCGATACAGTAGGAACGGTGATTGACTACAGTATTATAAAAAAACTCTGCCGCCCTGCGATAATTCTCTTTGCTTTTATCTATATCATAAATCGCCGCCGCGCCTAAAATTTTCGGTATCTGCGTATTGGCGTGCTTACCCTGAAGTTCGTCCCTGCCCTCGGACAGAGGGTCTATAACGGCGGACTGCGAAAACCGCACCGCCAAATTAAAATACTTTCTGTCACCTGTAATAACATAAAGTTCCGCCATTGCCTCATTCATTCCGCCGTACTCGCAGGCAAGCATTTTACTGAACTTTTCCTCCGACATACCGCCTGTAACGTTTACAGCCCAGTCGGTGAAACCGCGCACAACCTCTAAGGCGGTTTCATTATCCGCCAGTCTGTACGCATCGATAAGTCCCTGATAAATTTTATGCAGTGAATACCACGGTACCCAATAGCCGTTTAAATCAAACGCGCTCACGTCAAATTCTCCCGAAAGCGCATTTTCAAAGCCTGTCTTTTCAAAACCGCCGATATAACCGCTGCCGTCAAGCCGCTGATATTCGGCTAATTTAGAAACTGTATAATCAAGCTTAGCCTTGATTTTTTCATCGCCTGTAACGGCATACATATCAGCCGCCGCACTTAACCAGTGACCGAGCGAATGACCTGCTATGCCCTTCCCTTTATAACCACGGTAATTGTAAGCCTCCCAGCCTCCGTAAAATTGGGAAGTGTCGGTAATTGCGCCTGCAAAATAGGCTGTCGGCGCAAGAAGTCTGTCAGGGTCAAGCGCAAGCACAAACGCTTTGCCCGTGTCCTGCGAGGTTTTGAATATTCCGTCGGTCAGCAAAACCTCGCCTGCTTTAAATGGATTTTCCATATTTTCTCCTCGATTAATTTCCAAGAACCGCAATTTCACTTATATGACAGTAATTCTTCTGCGGGTCTGTCGCGCCGTCGCCGCTGTAACGGATATAACG
>CAJTUY010000107.1 GCA_910579415.1 uncultured Clostridia bacterium
TTATATATGCGCTGCTTTCAAAGCATATAACGGGCGGCTTGAATATGAGTGGTATAAAGGGGTGACATTAAATAATGATAAAAAGATTTTTTGCTGTCATTTTTTCGGTCGTTATAGTTTTATTGGAAATGCAGCCTGTTATGGCAGAGAATAAGGCGGATGTGATGCTGTTCAAGGATGATTTTGAGAAATATACAGATTCATCGCCGCTGCTTGGTACATATACTGCCGATGCGTATTCACGAACGCAGTTGTCGGTAGAAACATCAGACGAACTGCATGGAAAATCAGCAAGAGTGGGTCTGTCAGCAGAAGGGGATAATACACAGATGTTTTATCCTCTTATGCAGCCTATAAAGGGTGGCAGAGTGAAAATGAATTTTTCTGTTAATATCGGAACAAACAATCTAAACAGTCATATATACTGTATTGATTCAGAAACAGGCGATTTGTTTTCTCTTCTGTATTTTGACGGTGAAAAAATACAAGTAGGAACGGACCGTAATCTGCCTGCGGACTATGCCGGTTCAGGTGTACAGCTTTGTTATTACAAAACAAACGCTTGGTACGATTTTGAGATAATTTTGGATATTGATAATGATTATTTCAATGTTAGATGTACAACTCCGGAGGAAGAAGATTACACAGTATTTTACCGTGGAGTAAAAAAGCTGTACAAGGATATGGGAACAAACTCATACGGTGAAATTGAAGGATTGGGTCAGGTCGTTTTTCAGGTGTGGCAGCATATGGACGGATATATGTATGTAGATGATTTTTCTCTTACACAGCTTCCGCTCAATGTTACAGATGTAAGAACAAAGCGTGACGGAAATATATTCCGTATGCAGGATGATAAACAGTTTGATATTGATATAAAAAACAGTATCGGCAGTAAAATTAACGCCGACGTCACTTACAGCGCTGTAACTGACCACGGAGTAAAATTGTTTAATGAAACAGAAAAGGTGGATATAAGCGGCGGTGATACTTATACGAAGCATTTAGATTTTGATATGGACGTATATGATACAGCGATGCTCAAAGTTACCATAGACGACCATATATCCGAGCCGGTATCAGAGGAATTTCCGTTTTCCTGTGCAGTATCTTCAGAACAAGGAAGCGCTAATGAATTTTTTGGAATGTGTTCGCACGATACCCGTGACGGTGAGGATGATATGCCTGAAAGAGCTGATATGTATTCCGATTTCGGTATAGGTTATGTCAGAGAGGATTTTGAGTGGAAGACAATAGAGAAGGACGGAGTTTTAAAGCTGCCAGACCACTATAAGCCGTTTATTAAAAATCTTAAAGACAGAGGCATAAAGACACTTCCTATACTTGCGTTCGGAAATGACGCGTATGATGATGGAGGCGTGCCTTATACAAAAGAAGGAAGAGCGGCTTTCGTCAGATATGCGGAATTTATGTATGATGAGCTTAGTCC
>CAJTUY010000108.1 GCA_910579415.1 uncultured Clostridia bacterium
TTTTGTCCTCCGTTTACGGGATCATTTTGATACACTTTACCACCTTTATATCCTTTAGGCGGTGTCCCGTTATTGTCCTTTATTTCTTGTGCAAGATCTTTAGCCTTATCTGGAACAGAATTTGAATTATTATTTTTCTGTGTGTCTATACTGTTTTTATTATATCCACTATTCCCCGATGACTCCATCATACTGGCGGCTGAGGCAGCACATGTGGCTCCCACTCCGACCATTGCCGCGTTCGTAGCCGCAGCTGCAGCTGCTCCGCTTCCCAGCATGCCGCCACCGGCAAGTGCCAGTGCCCCGCCTCCAAGACCTCCTGTTCCTGCTATCAGTATTCCTGCCGCTACGATAAAGGCTACTATTGCTATGCCTGTAAATATATCACTTAATTTCGGGAAATGACCGTCGCTGACTTATTTAATGGACTGTTATTACAGTAAGAATATAGGTTATAACCTGTGTCTACCCCGCAGCCGTTCGATACAGGGTATGACACAGCGGTATACGTCCGAGTCACCGTCTAACGAGTGATTCTTGTCATATACCGCTTTCAAATCATTCAATCTTATAAACGCCTCGTCATATGTTGTCGTGCCTGTTTTTCGCCTGTACCAACCACAGCCAGGTTATTAAATTACTCAATCCAGCTATCCGTTTCACTATCCCATGTGATAAAACCCTCCGTCCAGTGATCTTCATTTAACCTGTATCTGTCAATATAAAAACAGTCTTCAGGATACTTGTTATACCCCGGCTTGGGTTTTAATCGTTCTTTCACCTCCTCCGCTTTCTGCTTCGAACTATATATTCCAATGGCTTTTATTGCATCTAAATTCAAATCTAAACCATCTATATCATACTCATAATAATGCCAAAGTATATATACTTTATTGTCTATCAAGGTTTCTTTACTGCATTTTTTCCTAACAGGCTTTTTTTCAAACCTTTTGGGAATGTCATATCTTACCTTCCTTTTTGCATTTTCCAAAGTAATAAACCCTTCCGTCCAATGATCCTCATTTAAGACATATTCATTGATGAGAAAGCAGCTTTCCGGAAACCGGTTAAAGCCTTTCTTGCTCTTGTACTGTTCTTTCACTTTCTCCGCATTCTGCCGTGAACTGTATATTCCGATAAGTTTTCCGTTAGTTGTCATTA
>CAJTUY010000109.1:0-294 GCA_910579415.1 uncultured Clostridia bacterium
TGTTGCTAAAATTGCATCAATATTTCCATTTTTTAGTAGCGGTATTCTTGTTTTGGGAGTAGTTTGTACAAATTCAGCTTTTGCGTCTTTACCCAACATTTGTTTAGTTAAGGCCTTTGCTAAATCAACTTCAAAACCTTCAATCTTTCCAGTTTTAATACTCATTAAACCAAATAAACGAGTATCAGCCTTAACTCCCCAAGTAATTGTCTTACTCTCTTTAACCTGATCATAAACGTTACTTGATTTCTGCTTCTTGGCACAGCCGGTCAAAGTAACTAATAAAGCTAGTAC
>CAJTUY010000109.1:386-983 GCA_910579415.1 uncultured Clostridia bacterium
CTTACTTAAAAATTGACGTGCACGTTCAGTCTTAGGATGTGCAAAGAATTCTTCTGGTTTTTCATCCTCTAAAATTCTACCTTGATCAAAGAAAATTAATCTGTCCCCAACTTCACGAGCAAATCCCATTTCGTGAGTTACAACAACCATTGTAATTCCTTGATCTGCTACGTATTTCATAACATCTAACACATCTTGAATCATTTCTGGGTCAAGAGCACTAGTTGGTTCATCAAACAAAATTGCCTTTGGTCTCATAGCTAATGAACGAGCAATTGCAACACGTTGCTTTTGCCCACCAGACAATTGTCTTGGATACATATTTGCCTTTTCTTCAAGACCAACTTTTTTTAGAAGATCCATGGCAATATCATTATTTTCCTTATCTGGTCTATGCAAAACAATCTTAGGAGCTAAAGTTATATTTTCAAGCACAGTGTGATTGTCGTATAAGTTAAAATGTTGGAAAACCATTCCCACATTCTTACGAATTTTATTTAAATCCGTATGCTTATCTGCCAAATCATAGCCAGTAACCATCAAAGTACCAGAATTAATTCGCTCTAATCCATTCATTGTACGAATCAAAGTACTCTT
>CAJTUY010000110.1 GCA_910579415.1 uncultured Clostridia bacterium
CAAATGGAACAGAAAAGGAGACGGAAATTAAGCTATTATTGGACATTTTAGATTCTATTTCTGATTTACAATCTGAAACAAATATAAATATTTCGGAAAACACAGGGGTTATTAGTATTAATGAAGAGTATACAGTTAGCGAATTTGTAAATGAATTAAAACATGTAGATAAAAATAAAGTAGCAGATGAATCGCTATATAGAAATAAAATGAGAGTATATGAACTGGCTAAAGAGTGGAATACATACAGCAAAGTTATTGTTGCCGTTGGAGACTTGTTAGGGATAAAATTAAACAGTTCTCAATCTAGTCTTGAAAAGAGTGAAATCCAAAGAATTGCTAAATATATTTGTGATAATCAATAAATTAAGGCGGTAGTTGAAAGGACTATCATCTTTTATGTATCATGGGCATTGCCCTGCTTGTGCCAAGAAGATACAGAGGGAGCGTGGGATTGAGGGAAAACGCAGGAGCAGGGAGAGAAAAAGACAGGTATGTATTGAACTGTCCGCAAAAAATGACCGACTTGCTTAGAACAACGCCAAGGTCGTCTGGAAAGGCAGGGAAATATGTTCCCAGAGGTGGAAGTCTACCGCTATGTGACGGAACAGACTTTTGATGCGTACCTCTATCAGCTCGTCGAGGGAAAGCAGAAATTCATCTCCCAGATAATGACGAGCAAAAGCCCCGTGCGTTCTGCCGAGGACGTGGACGAGGTCGCTCTTTCCTTTGCGGAGGTGAAAATGCTGGCTACGGGCGACGAGCGTTTCAAGGAAAAAATGGATTTGGACATGCAGGTGGCGAAGCTGAAAGTCTTGAAGCAGAGCTACCTTTCCGAGCATTACGACCTTGAGGACAGGATACTGAAGCATTACCCGCAGGAGATTAAGGAGTATGAGGAACGCATTATAGGCTATGGGAATGATGCGGGGATTGCAAGCCAGCATATGCCGCAGGGCGAGG
>CAJTUY010000111.1:0-274 GCA_910579415.1 uncultured Clostridia bacterium
GGTGTCCCTTTTTTCGGGGTATTTTAAAAAAATGGCGAAAAAAATTCCCCCGGCGGCCCTTGACTTTGGGGGCGGGGGGTGGTAAAGTAAGGGACGAACTCGAACAACTGTTTTAGAACACAAACAAAAGGAGGATGGTAATGGAAGAAGCAAAGGAAAGGAGTGAAGCAAGACCAGGCCGGCGGCGCGCTGAAGGAAAATTAAAAAACCGGGCGAAGCCCGGAAACCCCGTCCGAAGGGCGGCACCCCATCCGTGAGTCCAGCGCAGCGGGTC
>CAJTUY010000111.1:284-646 GCA_910579415.1 uncultured Clostridia bacterium
ATCGAACGAACGTTTTAAGCCGCGAACAAAAGGAGGAATTTACATGGAGTCCAAATACAGGGAGGTGGGGGGGAAAGAAAACGGGCAACGCGCAGCCCCCTGCGAGGCCGCGCCCAACGGAGCCCAGCAAAGCCGTTCTTCAGGCTTTGTAGGGAGAGGAGGGGCAAGGGAGCATAGTGAAAGTCTCCCACCTGAAGGGTGGGAGACTTGAACGGGGCGGACTTTGCCCCGACGTGGTGGAGGAGGATGGATTCGAACCATCGAAGGCGAAGCCAGCAGATTTACAGTCTGTCCCCTTTGGCCACTTGGGTACTCCTCCGTATTCAGTTGGGGAAGGTGGAGCTGGTGGACGGATTCGAACC
>CAJTUY010000111.1:656-935 GCA_910579415.1 uncultured Clostridia bacterium
AGCACGGTAAGGCTTCGCGTTCACAACGGAGCTTATTATAGCAGTGGGAGGGAAATTTGTCAACAGGTTTTTTCAAAAATAGATCGCGAAATGGGGCGGAGGGGCCGGGGCACCTGCTGCGGTGCCGTCTGTGCCGGGGGGAGCTGTACCCCGGGGACCCCTATTTCGCGCTGGAGGGCCGGACGGTGTGCGAGGACTGCATCGGACGGTACGCCCGGTATTATTTTGCCCACCGCCGTCGGCGGGTGGGCCGGGACGAAGGGGAGGACAGGAGAGGGA
>CAJTUY010000112.1:0-246 GCA_910579415.1 uncultured Clostridia bacterium
AGTTATTCAAACAGGGTGCTTTGGACTATGCGCTAAAGGTCCAATTGTAATAATTAGACCAGAAGATACATTTTATGCTAATTGCAAACCAGAAGATTGTGAAGAAATAGTTGAAAAACATATTCAAAAAGGTGAAATAGTTGAAAGACTGCTTTGTAAAGATGTAGACAATACAGTAGTAAAAAAATTAGATGAATTAAATTTCTACAAAAAACAAAAAAGAATAGCACTTAAAAATTGTGGAGT
>CAJTUY010000112.1:326-597 GCA_910579415.1 uncultured Clostridia bacterium
ATTTCAAATTCTGGATTACGTGGACGTGGAGGAGCAGGATTCCCTACAGGTAAGAAATGGTCTTTTACAAAAATGGCACAAGGAGATCAAAAATATGTAGTATGTAATGCTGATGAAGGTGATCCTGGAGCATTTATGGACAGAAGTATCCTAGAAGGAGATCCACACTGTGTAGTAGAAGCTATGATGATTGCTGGATTTGCAATAGGTGCAAATAAAGGATATATCTATGTAAGAGCAGAATATCCAATAGCAGTTGAACGTTTCCAAA
>CAJTUY010000112.1:619-908 GCA_910579415.1 uncultured Clostridia bacterium
GGGATTTTAGGGGAAAATATTTGGAATTCTGGATTTAGCTTTGATCTAGAAGTTAGATTAGGAGCAGGTGCATTCGTGTGTGGTGAAGAAACAGCACTTTTAGAATCAATAGAAGGAAAACGTGGTCAACCAAGATTAAAACCACCATTCCCAGCAAACGAGGGGCTATATGGAAAACCAACATTAATAAACAATGTTGAAACATATGCCAATGTAACAAAAATTATTCTAAATGGTGCAGAATGGTATTCTGGCATCGGAACAGAAAAATCAAAAGGAACAAAAGTAT
>CAJTUY010000113.1 GCA_910579415.1 uncultured Clostridia bacterium
CGGTACCCGTTTCCCAATATGAATGTGTCCGCAATTTAAACACATCCATTTTTCCTCTTCCGGCGCTTCAAAATATACTCCGTTTTTTAAAAGCTCTGCCAATTCTTCAAAACGTTTCCCATGTGTTTTTTCAATTTCTGCAATCTGTAGAAATGCAGATGCTGCCTCAAAAAATCTCTCTTCCTTTGCAATTTCCCCAAATGCCGGATAGACCTCTTCATACTCTTCATATTCATTATGACGAGCCATTTCCAGCAGGCTTTCTGTCTTATTTGCGATATCTACCGGATATCCTCCATCAATTTCAATGGTCTCTCCCGCACATTCGCCTAATAACTCATAAAAACGCTGTGCATGGGCACGCTCTTGATCAGCCGTAAACAAAAACACATTGCTCACCGCATACAAGCCTTGTTCTCTTGCCTGTTCCGCAGCAATCGTATAACGATTTCTCGCCTGACTTTCTCCTGCAAAAGCCCTCATTAGATTTTCTTTTGTTTTACTGTTTTTAAATTCAATATCCATAATGCACACTCCTTTTTCCTCTCTAATCAGTAGTATGCCTCATGGCTATCCATTTATTCCCTATTTCATTCGTTTAATTAAATCCCCATATACGTCTTGCCATCTGATATCCGAGTACAGAAATTTTTCTTCCGGAACGTCCAGGCAGGTTCATTGTCTGCCCTAAAATTCCACGACGAATTTTCCGGTATATCCGGAAATCTTTTTTCTTAAGATACTGCCACAGCTCTTTCTTCTTTTCCAAAGCTTCCGATGTCTTACATCGGATAAGTATGATTGAAGAAACTGTCATCATAATCGCCAGATAGTTGATCATATAATTTTTCAAACGTTTATCCTGTATTTTCTTCAAAGAAT
>CAJTUY010000114.1 GCA_910579415.1 uncultured Clostridia bacterium
GGCGACCCCGTCCATGCCTTCCATATAGATATCCATGAACACAAGGTCAAAGCTGCCGCCGCTAAACGCCTCAAGAAAATCCCCTGCGCTGCAGAAGGGGACTGCCTCCACAGGGTATCCGGCGCTTCTGCCGAAACTGTTGCAGAGCTTTCCCATCCCGTCCAGGTATTCCTGTTCATCATCCACTAAAGCTATCTTTAAAATAGGTTTCACCTCAATTCGTATAAAAATCCAATTTAAGTATAGCACAAAAGAAGATAAGTTTCAAATCTGCCAGCCCCCCCATTTAAAAAATTCCCTGACGTTCTTGCCAGAAAATTGACGTTCCTGCCAGAAGCCTTGTTTTTTACCGGAATTCTGCTATCTTAAAAATAGGAATTTTCTGCGGAAGGAGGTTGACAGGGCATGGCACAGCGGGAGATAATTAGCGACAGACAGACAGACAGACAGACAGACAGGATAATACTATCCTTTTGTCGTGTCTTTTTACATATAGTTCCATCAGAACCAGGACCGCCAGGGGCGGGCATTTCCTGCAGGCTTATCATGCCGTGCAGGATGCCGCGCTCCCCGGCGGTCTTTTTGCGTTTTCACAGGAGGGAAAAGGAGGGAACGGGAATGGATGCCGTTGTTTTTACGAAGAGCAGGCAGGAATATGGGATGCTTTCAGGGATACTTGCGGATGAGTCACCAGGAATGCGTGTGTCGCAGGGCAGCATGGACGGGCATTACCACCTGGAACATAAGTACGACATTGTGGTGGTAGGCGTGGATGGCGCGCAAGGGATGGAGCTTGTCTGCGCTTACCGGGAGCGGTTTGGCGATGCGCTGGTGATATGGATTACGGATGACCCCTATTTTGCGGGGGTTGCGATACGG
>CAJTUY010000115.1 GCA_910579415.1 uncultured Clostridia bacterium
GCGATAAATGTCCGGTTATTATGATTTAGCGAACCTTTTCCCACCATCATCGAAATCGTTCTCTCCATACACGTACCCCCTCATTTTGTTTTTACCCATAAATGCTCTTATAAATATATCTCTGCTCATTACTTTGAAATCCCCTCTCCTGTCTTTCTGCCTGTATCATAAGGCAATCCCCAAATGAAACATAAAAAATTCTCACTCTCCGATTGTCTAACATACTGTAAAACACAATTACCTTTTGTCGCACAAACTGTTATGCAACTTTTTATCCAAACCACTTTTCCTCTTCTAGCAGAAAATTTCCTCTTGCTTTGTAATACAGACTGTACTACACTGTTTTACATAAAAATCTGCTCCCAGCGAATCATATTCCAGCCAAAGACGAGCCAACAGGCGAAGTCTGAGGCGGAATATGTTTTGTTACTTTTGTCAAAAGTAACGCAAAAGCATTTTTGACAGGCAAGCCCATCAAAAATGCAGACCCGCAAGCGGGTTTTGCGCCCTGCCGGGGGCTTATACTTCCGCATCCTGCTGATGGAATATTTGCCGCACAGCTCCAATATGTCCTCCCTTAGCTTATATCCCCGCCTACACATATCCCTAATCTCCCCACCGTCTAACCAGCCTTTTTTCCTCTCCTGTGACGGTTGCGTCGATTGTGACGGTATTTTTGCTACCGTCACCGATATATAAAATACCGTCACTTATCGTCACGCCTGCTTTATTCCTGTTCTTTTCCGCTGTCTCCCTCCCACAGATACTTTGCACCATCCAGCATCCGGATGACAGCCCGCAGCAGATGCATGTAATCCGTCTGCATATCCGCAAATTTTTCCTCCGGCATTGCAATTTTCCCCT
>CAJTUY010000116.1:0-257 GCA_910579415.1 uncultured Clostridia bacterium
GAGGACAAGGAAAGCGATGCAATGGAGCTTTTGCTCTTTAAGGGAGGCGGGGGATAGTGTTTGACGAGGAAAAGGCAAAACGCACCGTGGACTTCATAGGCTGCCTGAAACATACCAAAGGCAAATGGCGGGGGCAGCCCTTTGTACTGCTCCCGTGGCAGGAGGCCATCATCCGGGATGTGTTCGGCACGGTGAAGGAGAACGGTTACAGGCAGTACAACACTGCCTATGTGGAAATTCCAAAGAAAAACGGGAAA
>CAJTUY010000116.1:337-860 GCA_910579415.1 uncultured Clostridia bacterium
TGCCTCTGACCGCCAGCAGGCATCTATTGTTTTTGACGTGGCGGTGGATATGGTGGAGCAGTGCCCGGCACTGAAAAAGAGGATAAAACCCGTTATGTCGGTAAAGCGTCTGGTGTATAAGCCAACGAACAGTTTTTATCAGGTGCTTTCGGCGGAAGCATACACCAAGCATGGCCTGAATGTACACGCTGTTATTTTCGATGAGCTGCACAGCCAGCCAAACCGGGAACTGTTCGATGTCATGACCAAAGGTTCCGGCGATGCCAGGACGCAGCCTTTATTCTTTTTAATTACCACTGCAGGCACAGACCGCCATTCCGTCTGTTTCGAGCAGCACCAGAAGGCGGAGGACATCCTGCAGGGCAGGAAGATAGACCCTACATTTTACCCTGTGATCTATGGCGCGTCCGATGATGCGGACTGGTCATCGGAGGATGTGTGGAGGAAAGCGAACCCCTCGCTGGGGCATACCATTGACATCGAGAAAGTGCGGAATGCGTATCTGAGTGCAAAGGATAATCCC
>CAJTUY010000117.1 GCA_910579415.1 uncultured Clostridia bacterium
GCTGCTTTTGACCTGCGGGGACGGGGAGGAGCGCGCCGAGGTGTACGGCTGCGCCGCCGACCGGCAGCAGGCCACCATCGTTTTCGATGTTGCCGCTGATATGGTGCGGATGTGCCCTGCACTGAATAAGCGGGTGAAGATACTCGCCTCGCAGAAGCGGATCATCTACACGCCCACCAATTCCTTCTACCAGGTGCTTTCGGCGGAGGCGTACTCCAAGCACGGCTTCAACATCCACGGCGTGGTGTTCGACGAGCTGCACACACAGCCGAACCGGAAGCTGTTCGACGTCATGACCAAGGGCTCCGGGGACGCCAGGATGCAGCCGCTGTATTTCCTCATCACCACGGCGGGGACGGACACCCATTCCATCTGTTACGAGACGCACCAGAAGGCGAAGGACATTTTAGAGGGCAGGAAGATTGACCCGACTTTTTATCCCGTCATTTACGGCGCGGATGAAGCGGATGACTGGACGGACCCGAAGGTGTGGAAGAAAGCGAACCCCTCTTTAAATATCACAGTCGGGATTGACAAGGTGGAGGCAGCCTGTGAATCGGCCAAGCAGAACCCCGGCGAAGAGAACAGTTTCCGGCAGCTCCGCTTAAACCAGTGGGTGAAACAGGCGGTGCGGTGGATGCCCATGGACAGGTGGGATGCCTGCGCCTTCCCCGTTTCCGAGGACGGCCTGGAAGGGCGTGTGTGCTACGGCGGGCTGGACTTGTCCTCCACCACGGACATCACGGCGTTCGTCCTTGTGTTCCCGCCCCTGGATGAGGAGGACAAATACTGCATCCTGCCGTACTTCTGGGTGCCGGAGGAGACGCTGGAGCTGCGTGTGAGACGCGACCATGTCCC
>CAJTUY010000118.1:0-508 GCA_910579415.1 uncultured Clostridia bacterium
CCCATTATACAAGCCCTGTCATCATTCGGGCAATCTATGACGCAGTGGGCAGGATGGGATTTACCAAAGGGAATATGTTAGATCCCGCCGCAGGCATTGGGAATTTCTATGGCTGTCTGCCGGAGGAAATGCAGGAGAGCAGGCTGTACGGGGCGGAGCTTGACGGGATTACCGGGCGCATCGCAAAACAGCTTTACCCTCATGCGGATATTAAAATCACAGGCTTTGAGAACACCAGTTATCCCAATGACTTTTTTGACGTGGCGGTGGGAAATGTGCCTTTCGGACAATATAAAGTGTCTGACAGGCAGTATGACAAGCACAATTTCCTGATACACGATTATTTCTTTGCAAAGACACTGGATAAGGTCAGACCGGGCGGCATTGTTGCCTTTGTTACTTCAAAGGGGACAATGGATAAGAAAAACCCAGAGGTCAGAAAATACCTTGCACAGCGGGCGGAGCTTTTGGGGGCGGTCAGGCTCCCGAACACAGCGTTTAAGGAAAA
>CAJTUY010000118.1:582-851 GCA_910579415.1 uncultured Clostridia bacterium
TAGATATTGAACCGGATTGGGTGCATCTGGCGGAAAAAGACGGTATCGTGATGAACCAGTATTTCGCAGACCACCCGGAGATGATAGTCGGCAGAATGGAGATGGTTTCCGGGGCGCATGGCATGGAAAGCGCCTGTCTGCCGGACACTTCCCTTCCCCTGTCGGCACAGCTTAAATATGCGCTTTCCCATGTGGAGGGCAGCATCGAGCAGGCGGATTTTAACGAGATTGACGATGAACTGGCAAAGGAGAACATACCCGCCGATCCG
>CAJTUY010000119.1 GCA_910579415.1 uncultured Clostridia bacterium
AAAGCGGTTTTGCCTTGTAAATACAGCGTTTTCCGCTTAGTAGTGTATATTGTCTCTTGTTTTTTGTGCCCCCCTTGTTAGCTTTTAACCCCAAGCATATTATACCTCTAATGCACGAATTAGATTTACCATTTCAATAGCTCCCTGTGCACATTCAGAGCCTTTATTTCCTGCCTTACTGCCAGCTCGTTCTATCGCCTGTTCAATCGTATCTGTCGTAAGAACACCAAACATAACTGGTGTTTCAGTATTTAAACTGATTTGAGCAATTCCTTTTGATACCTCGCTACACACATAATCATAATGGCTTGTACTACCTCGAATAACTGCTCCCAAGCAGATAATTGCATCATATTTTTTACTTTTTACCATTTTAGACGCTATCATAGGTATTTCAAATGCTCCCGGAACCCAAGCTACCTCTATGTCCTTTTCATCAACATTTTCTCTTTTCAAATTATCTAATGCACCTGCTAATAGCTTAGAAGTTATAAATTCATTAAACCTTGCTACAACAATACCAATTTTTATATTTTCTGCTACTAAATTTCCTTCAAAAGTGTTCATCTATTTTTCCTCCATATTCAAAATGTGTCCCATTCGGTCTTTCTTTGTCTTTAAATAAAAACTATCATAAGGATTTGCTTTTATTTCAATCGGTACTCTGCTTGAAATTTGCATTCCATAATCTTCTAACTGATAAACTTTATCTGGATTATTTGTAAGTAAATGCAATGATTTTATTCCCAAATCTCTTAAAATCTGTGCTCCAATATAATATTCTCTTAAATCGCCTTGAAATCCTAGTGCAAGGTTGGCGTCAAGTGTGTCCATACCCT
>CAJTUY010000120.1 GCA_910579415.1 uncultured Clostridia bacterium
ATTCTGTTCACACCTCCTCCAAGCGCCGAACTTATCTTATCATCATCAAGCGTACCGGGATTTGCCTCAATTGTAAATTCATATTCATTGCTTATATCAAATAAATTAAAACACATACCAACAATTCTTCTGAGCTGTTTTGCCGTCAATACGGTTGGTGTACCGCCGCCGATAAATACAGTATCAATCTTTTCACCGCAAAACCGACGTGCCTCATTTTCAAGCGCGTCTATATATTGGTCTGTCAGATTCTCCATTCCGGAAAAAGATACAAAATCGCAATACTTACATTTCTGCTTACAAAACGGTATATGAATATATAGTCCTGTCATTTATTATTCCTTTCACAAAAAAGGAGCTGTTTATCAGCTCCCCTGTAATTTTATCAGTTTTCGCTATGATGACATTCTCCGTCGTCACAATCACATTCAAACTCAAGCTCGATTTCCTCGTGACAATTAGGACATATAATAGCGTTATCGTCATCTATCATATCAAAATCAATCATAACGTCCTCACCGCAGCCCGGACACTGAATTTCAAAATAATCATCGCCTTCGCCACTCTCGTAATCGTCGTCATAATCACCGAAAAACTCTTCGCTGTCGTCCTCGTCATAGTCCTCGCTGTCAAATTCATCATCACCATAGACGTCATCAGCCATTGCAAACACGCACTCGTCAAGTTCGTCAACAACGTCTTCAACATCATATACTCTGTCGTCTATTTCCTCAATAGCGTCAGCCATTTCTCCCATAACTTCAAGCAATGTCATAATGAGCTTGCCCTCGTCGCTTTTCGGGCTGATTTCAAGACCGTCCGCATAACCTT
>CAJTUY010000121.1 GCA_910579415.1 uncultured Clostridia bacterium
TTTACAAGTATTTTCATAGCGCACCTCAATCCGTTGTATTCCACTTGTATCCCATACGACGAACCGTTACTATTTTTTTCGGTTGGCCGGGGTTATCTTCGATTTTTGTGCGAAGCCTGCGAATATACACAGTAAGAGTATTACTATCAATATAGTTTTCGTCACAATCCCAAAGTTTACTCAAAATTTTCTCTGGTGAAAGAACAATATTTGCATTCTCTATGAAAAAGCAAAGCAGTTTATATTCACTTGCCGTTATTCCATTAGAATCTAATTCGGTATCTGCCTGATTAAAATTATCACTTCGGCGAAGCAAAGCATTTATTCTTGACAAAAATACCGCTAATTTGAAAGGTTTTGTAATATAATCATCACCGCCTATATCCAGTCCCATTATGATGTTTGTTTCTTCATCAGCCGCAGTAAGAAACATAATTGGTACCTTTGATGTTTCTCGGATTTTTTTACATAAATCATAACCAGAACCGTCTGGAAGTGATACGTCTAAAATGACTAAATCGTATTTGCCATTTATCCATTTTGCTTCCGCTTCAAGGTATGTCTGAGCAATATCCACTTCATATCCCTGTTTCTTAATAGCAAAAGATAAGCCGCCAATTAGACTCAAATCATCTTCAACAAGGAAAATGTGTTTCATTTCCTATCACCGTCCTTTATTTTTTACGAATATGCCGCCCGTCAACAGGCTTTTCCTCAAACTATATCAATATAATTATAATCGGATAGCCGAATAATAGCAAGTGTATGATATACTTTATTTTATTGTGGCACAAAAATAGCGGCGTTCCT
>CAJTUY010000122.1:0-236 GCA_910579415.1 uncultured Clostridia bacterium
TGCCGCTGGTAGTTTTCCTTGACGATAATGGACAGGGGCGTGTGACGCTCCTGTGGTAGCAGATAAAAAGAAAGGTGTGATTGGATGATAATTCAGCCGGAGTGGGGAACTCGGAATGTAAATAAATATTTTTATGAAAGTGAAGCCTGGAGGATTGCTGACCTCAATGAAATCTTCGGAGAGGTAGAACTGACTGCTGATGAAGAAAGGACATTGATATGGCTTGCTGGATGGGA
>CAJTUY010000122.1:287-528 GCA_910579415.1 uncultured Clostridia bacterium
CAGCTATCCGAAAAGCTATGGGGGTAGAAGCAAAGCGGCTGAAAGCCGCCCGTCCGTAGGACGGAAAAAGCCTCCGGCAGGACGCAATGGCAGCTTTTGATGGACGGAACGGCTGTCAAAAGTGCTTTTGCGTTACTTTTGACAAAAGTAACAAAACATGATCGCCATATCTGGCGTTTTAAAATGAATGAAAGGAGATTTAATGAAGAGGACAATTAGTTTTATGACAGGGAAAGGCTCC
>CAJTUY010000122.1:560-809 GCA_910579415.1 uncultured Clostridia bacterium
TTGGAATGTTGAATATTGTAATGAAGATATCAAAGACGTATATCATAGCAAACTGTCTTATGCAGGTAATGCGGTGTGATCGACTTTTTTCCGATTCACCTTCTCTTGGTGCAATCCATTTTTCAGCAAGCGCGCGAGATATTTCTATTTCTGTAACACCCTGTTCTTCGCTAAAACGACAAAATCGTGATAAACATTTTGGTTCATCTGCGTATTTAAAACCAGTACTTCTTTTATACTGAATGAATT
>CAJTUY010000123.1 GCA_910579415.1 uncultured Clostridia bacterium
CCAAAACACTTATATGTTTTCGGGCATATAAAATTACATGATAAAAGTATTCTTAAACTGGGTACAAAAAACTAAGCCCCATATTAAAAGTGAAACGGGACTGCTACTTTTTGTTCCCACTATCAAATTGACAGTTTATTTAAGAATACCTTGCCGCATATTTATTAACTCCTTGTATAATACTGAATCTAATTATATTCCTTAACCCTTTATTTGTCAAGCTGACAAACTAAAGCAGAAAAAGCGGCAGGATTTCCCCCTGCCACTAATCATCTGTTTATGCAAAAATAATTTCCTTTTCCACAATCTCCCTCGCACAAGCCCTTATGTTATTGAGGCATCCTGTCCATTCTAAGGCGTTTTCTGCCTTTAGCTGTTCCGTTATGCCCTGTGCCTGTTTCATACCCTCTATGAGCCTTTCAAAGCGTTCCTGTGCCTGTCTGTTGATGTCGGCAAGGTAGGCGTTTAGCCTGCCGCTTGTAAGAAGATTGGTGTATGTAACTTTACGGTACTGTTTTAGATAATCTAAATGCCGTTGCCCCCAGATGCCTATTGCCTGTTCTTCTTCGGCGGGTACAGTTAAGCACGGTATCAAATAATCCCCTTGCCTTTCGTATTTGCCGCCCAGTTCCTCAAATAATGATTTTGCCATTGTCTGTTACCTCCACATTCTTTTTTATTTTGAATGTCCGCAAAATCCGTCCTACATCGGACGGACGCCACGGCACATCGAGATGATGCAGGGCAATCAGCCGATCCTGCACGTTGGTTCTGCGCCCATTTTCTGTGTTGAACCTAATAAAAAAC
>CAJTUY010000124.1:0-362 GCA_910579415.1 uncultured Clostridia bacterium
TGCTTACGAATAAAGATAAATAAAAATTAAGACTCCCTTAAACGGGAGTCTTAATTTTTGCGAAAAAGTCGCCTGTATTTATATCGCTCGGTCGATTGTATCTTTTAAGCATAAACAGACATTCGGAGTCGCGAGTGATTAAATTCACTCCTTCATTACAGCTCAAGCTTGACTTAAATCCCATTTCCTTTAGAACCTCTTCGCTTTCAGGACAGGCAGAACCGAATGGATATGTGTATATATACGGTGTAAATCCTGTTTTTTCCATGCATCGATTCTGCATTTTTTCAGTGTCAGCACGGAATATATTTTTATAGCTTTCAGAATCTTCTCCGCTTTTTTTTGTCGCGCCGTTTCTTCCT
>CAJTUY010000124.1:456-779 GCA_910579415.1 uncultured Clostridia bacterium
GAATGGAAGTCGTATGAATGATTTCCTACTTCAATACGACTTGACAAAAACAGGTCGTATATATCTGTCCAGCGCATATACCCATATGTCATATTTGCAATATTGCTTTTGGAATATTCATCGGTATAACTTCCGACAATTGAGAATACCGCTTTGGCGTCATATTTTTCAAGGATAGGTTTTATATATCCGTAATTGTTGTAGCAGCCGTCATCGAAGGTCAGCATAACCGGCTTTTCAGGAAGTTCACCCTGCGACATAGTATAATTAATCAGCTCCTCTACAGAAACAAAGGTATAACCGTTTGCTTTTAAGTATTTAAT
>CAJTUY010000125.1:0-248 GCA_910579415.1 uncultured Clostridia bacterium
GGCGGCAGAGATAGCAAAAGGATATGAAAAACTATCTATGCAGGAAAGGATTGACATTATCGCACAGTCATTCGGCTGCACGTCCGGCAAAATTGAAACGTCCCCCTGTACGGGAAAATGGAGGGGTACAAGCGATATTTTTATCCGACTTGACAATGGAACGTCCCTGCCTATCGGCAACCGCAGGACACCGCAAGCCAAAACCGCAAAAATACAGAATGAATTTATCAATAGTGCATTGGCACGGT
>CAJTUY010000125.1:258-766 GCA_910579415.1 uncultured Clostridia bacterium
GAAGCCGCCACCAGCGCACTTAGGAAGCGGGAAGCAAAGGACAATGAGATTGCAGCACAGAAAGGCTTGAAGCCCTACACCCTGCTCAATGTGGAATTTAATGACGGCACGGACGAAAAAAGCAGCGGGCATATGGGGTGGTATTATGTGACGTTAGCTGTTGGCAACGAAATCCACCCCCATATGGAAACTGGACTACATCATGCCATACTGGACGGGAAAGTAAGCGGAACATTCACAAGGGAAAATTATTTTGTGGCAGGGGCATTGAAAGAAAGTGACGTTGACTATGTTTTCAACAACACAGGCTTTTCCTCAACCTCTAGCCTGTATTCGCTGCCCGTCCGTGATGAAGTGCGGGAACGTGCGGAAAAGACGCTTGCGGAGCGCAGCGAAGCACAGCAGGCAGCCCCGGAAGCGAAAACCATTTATTACGCAATCAATGAGGGGGCTGCCCGCCGTGCCAATGACGCAAACAGTTTTTACGACTACAAGCCCGGCAGCGCAA
>CAJTUY010000126.1 GCA_910579415.1 uncultured Clostridia bacterium
AACATGTGTCGTAGCTCTGCTCGAAGGCTACACGGGCAAACAGCAAGATACTCATCGTCAGTCCCAATCCGAGGGAGACCACTTTGATGACGTTTGAACCGCGCCCACGCAGCAACGTTTGTATGACGTAATAGATTTGTTTCATTGCATTTTCTGTTAGTTCATTGGAGTAACCTCTCATAACATCTCATGTGCCGCAACGCTTGCCACGATACTGCCATCAAACAGATGTACGGTACGATGGGCGAAACTTGCATCGTGCTGCGAGTTCCCGGTTCAGTTCCGTCAGCAGGTTCATCACTTCCGCACCGTTCTTGGAGTCCAAGTTACCGGTCGGCTCGTCGGCAAGTATCAGCTTGGGACTGGTGACCACTGCGCGGGCTATGGCTACACGCTGCTGCTGACCGCCGGAAAGCTGCTGGGGAAAGTGCTTGGCGCGATGACTGATGTTCATACGCTTCAGAATGTCCTGCACCAACTGGCGACGTTCGGAGGATTTGATACCGAGATAAGTCAGAGGCAGTTCAACGTTCTCATAGACATTCAACTCGTCTATCAGGTTAAAGCTCTGGAATACGAATCCCAACTTCCCTTTACGGACGCGGGTACGTTCCTTTTCCTTCAGACCGCCCACTTCCTGCCCGAAGAGCTTATAGGAACCTTCTGTCGGATTGTCCAGCAGTCCTAAAATGTTCAATAGAGTGGACTTGCCGCAACCTGATGGTCCCATAATTGCCACAAACTCTCCCTCTTTCACCTCA
>CAJTUY010000127.1:0-297 GCA_910579415.1 uncultured Clostridia bacterium
TATCCAGCAATATGGTAAAATGATGTATTTCTCTTCATCATTTCTCGGTGGAAACACAAGTACAAATGCTGTGATATCCGATGTACTCGAAAGGTCTAAACCGCCATAACAGGTTCTTCCAATAAGTTCTTCCACATTCACAGGAAACGCACAGGCATCCCATTTATCCATCTGCATCCAACGGGTGGACTGCTTTACCCACTGATTCAGACGAAGTTGCCGGAAGATATTTTCTTCTGCAGCATTTTCTCTTGCACTGATATAGGCATTTCGAACCTTTTCAATATCGATGGTTTC
>CAJTUY010000127.1:313-726 GCA_910579415.1 uncultured Clostridia bacterium
AAGGATTTGCTTTATACCATGTAGCTTCACTCGTCCAGTCATCCTCATCGGATGCTCCATAAATCACAGGATAGAATGTCGGGTCAATTTTTCTGCCCTCTATAATATCAACAGCTTTTTGGTGCTGTTCAAAGCAAATCGAATTTCTGTCTGTTCCTGCTGTAGTAATCAGAAAATATAAAGGCTGTGTTCTGGCATCACCGGAACCCTTTGTCATAACATCGAAAAGTTCTCGATTCGGCTGTGCATGAAGTTCATCAAAAATAACAGCGTGTACATTCAAACCGTGCTTGGTATATGCTTCAGCCGACAACACCTGATAGAAGCTGTTCGTTGGTTTATACACAAGTCTCTTGACTGACATCACTGGTTTGATTCTCTTTTTCAGAGCCGGACACTGATCCACCATATCT
>CAJTUY010000128.1 GCA_910579415.1 uncultured Clostridia bacterium
GGGATGTCCCTTTTCTTTTACCTTATTATATATAGAGTCCGTCGTATCGTCTCTGTCGATGTAGATGTATGCTGTTTTCTGCGGGTGAAACTGCGGATAGAATATGTAGTAATAGAATATTCCGGCACAAACGGCTCCTATGAGGAACAGGCTTGCCGCGCTTCCTATCAGGATTCTTTTCGTCTTCTTTTTCATCTGTCTTGCGATTTTCTTTTCTTTCTTTTGGCAATTTTTCTTTTTGCAATTTCCGGCTTGAGCCCCATTTCCTTTTTTGCAAATTTCTTTTTGCGATAATCTCTATCAGTTGCGCAAAGGTAAGAAGAATATGTGGAATAAAAAAGAGATGCATAAGCATCTCTTCCTGATGAGCCGCTAGCCAGACTTGAACTGGCGACCTACGCGTTACGAATGCGTTGCTCTACCAACTGAGCTATAGCGGCAGTAACTTTTCGTTTACGGGGTGCAAATTTACAGCTTTCTTTGAAATTACGAAAAGAAAAGAGACTTTTTTTCAAGAAATATTTCTGAACTGGGATTTTTGTATTGAAAACAGTATATTTCTTGTGAAAAAAAATTGTTTTATCAATATAAAAAATACATCTTTGCATATCCTTTTGCTAATCTAAAATCTGACAATAATTATGAATCTGAAGAAATATTATAGAGTCTCCCTGTTTCGTATAGCTCCTCAATGGACTGTCGTTGCTATTGATCTCTTTTTAGT
>CAJTUY010000129.1 GCA_910579415.1 uncultured Clostridia bacterium
CCGTCACTTTCCATACCATATATTCTGCTGTTTCCGGCCTTGACCAGACATTCCGGTATATCGATCTCCAATCCTCATATTTTGCCTTTCCCAGAATAATATCTTCTGTCTCCATCCTTCCTTCATCCCTCATAAACACCCCCATCACAGCCAGACCGCCCAGTCTCCGTAATCAAAAGTCCCGCTCCCATGACGCAGTTTCCCGCTCTCCTTCAATCCCTGGAAAGCATCCCTCATACGGCCGATAATCTCCGGCTGGACCACGGACGGCCTCCCCTGGAACATCTCATAGCAGCCCCAGTTCCTCTTCATGGGCATAGAAATCCGGAAAATATTTATGCCCTCCGATATGGTCCCAATGCCGGTATTCGCTGATGATATAAGTATCCTCATCTATCCTGTCAACAGTAAACCATTTATCCATCTGTTCCCTCCTGAAAATCTTTATCCCTTTCCATCTGCCGCCTTTTCCATTGTATGGTAACAGAGATAGTCCCCGCCCCCTGTCTCAATTTTCTCATAGGTTTTTATCCGGTATCCCCGTTTCAAATACATACTTTCCGCCGGAAAAGACGCATCAATATGTACTGCATGATATTTCCTGAAAACCATATCTTCCAGAAAATCCATCAGCCTGTTCCCATAACCCTTTGCCTGGTATTCCGGTAAGATAAACAGCCTGCAGATCGCATTCTCCCGGATACTCCCGGTTC
>CAJTUY010000130.1 GCA_910579415.1 uncultured Clostridia bacterium
GCCAGTCCGAATCGTTGTTACAGAAGGTACCAGAGCGGATTGTAAAGAAACTGTCCACCTGATTGAGGGAATCTCCGCGGAAGCCCTGCTGGCCGATCGGGGCTATGATACAAATGAAATTCTGGCCTATGCCGTTTCGGCTGGTATGGAACTCGTCATCCCGTCCAAAAAGAACCGTAAGGAGTCCCGTCAATACGACAAATATCTCTATAGGCTGCGACATCTGGTTGAAAATTGTTTCCTCGCTCTGAAACGCTGGAGGGGGATTGCTACCCGCTATGCAAAAACTTGGATTGCCATCCTTGCTTAACTTGTGTAGATACTATCTAGAAATTGCCGGACTGAAATCGGACTCGGAACGGTACGCCTGTGTCCCGGGAGTGGGGCGCTCTGTTCCCTACTTAGGAGGCGGTCGCTCTATCCTACTGAGCTATTAGGGCGTATACATTTGTGCGGTGCTGGGCAGAGTCAGTTGCGAAGGTGCGGGAAACGAACCGGTCGCGTCCACGACATAGGCGGAAAGACAGGATGTGACCATCCAATTAACCGGCACTGACACGCCGGACGCAGTCTCTATCCCATTCCAAGCTTGTTTATGATATCATACCGTATCTGAAAAGTCAAGGTCTGTGCTGCATTCTTCCGCAGGATTCCGGTGCGCAAGAATCACTAGACAGTGTCGTCAATAAACAAGGAGCCCAATAGC
>CAJTUY010000131.1:0-288 GCA_910579415.1 uncultured Clostridia bacterium
TACAGGTTCTGAATCTTTGGTATCATCCATCGCCATAGCTAACTTTTCTTTAACTTCGGCCAGGGTCTTGCCAAGCACGTTTTTGATGATACATTTGCCAATAGCGGGGGCATAGCCTGCGGTATAACGGCCCTCGAGGAGGTTAGTCGTCGTAATATCCTGCCAAAATATCCTCCAAACTCACCTTACCGCGGGTGCGGCGCACATTATTTATAGCCTCGCGACGCATTTCCTCCACCTGTTCTTATTGCTTTGCCGATTTTTTATTCATCCTTTTTGCGTTTCTCT
>CAJTUY010000131.1:314-700 GCA_910579415.1 uncultured Clostridia bacterium
GAGCCATTTCTGGCTGGATATTCTTCCATAACCTTGCATAATCCTGCGCTCTTCCTGGGAAGGTAGCTGCTCCCCCTCACAAACCGCCACGGTAGTAAGCAATCGCCTTGCCGTTCATATTTGCCGCCCAGTTCCTCAAAAATCGTCTTTGCCATTGTCTATTATCTCCACATTCTTTTTATTTTGAATGTCCGCAAAATCCGTCCTACATCATAAGGACAAGCATCAGAGCCAACAGAAGGACAACTGCACCACGCAAAGCATAGGCAGTCACCAGCCTTCCTCCACGTTTTTTCGCCTTGCTCTGACGGAGGCCTGGCGTTCCTGCACCTTCATGGATCAAAAACCACCTCCTTCCCGTCCGATTTCAGAATCATGGTAACTTT
>CAJTUY010000132.1:0-273 GCA_910579415.1 uncultured Clostridia bacterium
ATAGCGCCTGTTTCTGTTCGTCTGTGATTGAGTATGATTCAACAATTTGCGAGGTGTGATTCATACCCTCAATCGTAACGCCTTCGGACTGACTTTCACGGCTTACATATGTAAATTCACAATCGAACATATCTTCATTTTTTATAAACGAGAATATCTGATTGAGGTCGCAGGGTCCTTTTATAAGAACCTTGAAATCTGTATTTTCAATATCTCTGAAATCATTTTTATTCTGCGCTGTATCACGGTTTATCCAATTTACGGGCGGTTCAT
>CAJTUY010000132.1:379-691 GCA_910579415.1 uncultured Clostridia bacterium
CCATTCCGAGTGTACGGCAGGAAAAAAGAAAATGAATGAGCGTGTCGTCTTTGCAGGCGAAAAATCCGACAATGCCGTAATCACCGTATTTATCAGAGGCGGTTACATAGCCCGACGTTATCTGAGGGTTATTTAAAAGCGTGAGAAGTTCGTCGCGTGAAGAACGCAGTTTGGTGTAGTTTAACTGGTTTGCACGCATTATTAGTTCGTATATTCTGTCAAGTTCGTTTAGACAGTCTGTATGTATATTAACGTGTATACCGCTCTGATACAGAAATTCCTCGTTTGAGGATACCTTTTGTTTTTCGCTGT
>CAJTUY010000133.1:0-303 GCA_910579415.1 uncultured Clostridia bacterium
GATGCCGCATTCTCGCCTGTCGGCTCGGTCGGTTTACAGCTTGAGTGCCACTGGCACTCGCTCACCCCCATGTGCCTATCGGCTGTTCTTCTTCGGCGGGTACAGTTAAGCACGGTATTAAATAATCTCCTTGCCGCTCGTATCTGCCGCCCAGTTCCTCAAAAATCGTCTTTGCCATCGTCTGTTACCTCCACATTCTTTTTTATTTTGAATGTCCGCAAAATCCGTCCTACATCTGCGGGCCGTCAGGGGCAGTCCAGATCGTGAAGCGCCACCAGCAAATCCTGCACGTTGGTCCCGGCC
>CAJTUY010000133.1:380-677 GCA_910579415.1 uncultured Clostridia bacterium
TTGGAGAACAGCTCCTTTTTGAGGACTTCGGTATTTGCTTCATGGATAAAAGCAATCCGGCTGGCGGGCATACCCTGTGCGATGAGTTTCTGCCGGATGTCCTCATAGACCGTAAAGGCCAGCGGTTTCTCCGGCTCTGGAACTGCCTGTTCCAGAGCGTGAAGTATCGGGTTATCCAGCGTCTTGGCCACCTTTTTGGAGCCAGCCGCCTGGGGTGTGTAAATGTTGCAAAACACCAGCTGGGTCAGCTTTTCCGGCTGTCCGTCCCGCCAGAATCGCTGGACTTCTTCCCAAAAT
>CAJTUY010000134.1 GCA_910579415.1 uncultured Clostridia bacterium
ACGCCTGTCTTGAAACGGGCAATGGTACCTCACGTCTTGCAAACGGTACGGAATATAACGGTGAAACAGTCTATAATGTGTTCGGTATCGGCGCAGTGGACGCCGCGCCTGTCGCAGGAGGTACGGAATACGCCTATATAGAGGACTGGACAAGTGTTGAAAAGGCAATCAGAGGCGGCGCGCAGTGGATAAGTGAAAATTATATCAATAACCCGAAATACGCTCAGAATACACTGTATAAAATGCGCTGGAATCCTGATAAACCGGCTGTACATCAGTATGCAACCGACGTTGGCTGGGCGTCTAAACAAGCGCGCAATATGAGCGCAATGTTTGAGGCGTTCCCGAACGCAAAATATCAGTTTGAAATACCTGTATATGTCGGTCAGGAAAAACTGAAAATTAAATAAATCATCGGTAAATATTAAAATTGCAAACAGCCGCATATAAGCGGCTGTTTTTTTATACAAAACTTTCTCTGATTTATCACACCTCTCTCCCCACTCGCATATTATATTAAAAATCATATCAGGGAGGTTTTTATATGTGCGGAATATGCGGATTTATAAATTTTAAGACAAACCTTGTAAAAAACGAAAATGAAAACAAAATGACGGCACGGCGTATGGCGGAAAAGATACGTCACCGCGGACCTGACTCTTGGGGTGAAT
>CAJTUY010000135.1:0-233 GCA_910579415.1 uncultured Clostridia bacterium
TTTACCTCCTTATAATTTTTTGATATTATTAAGTACGTAAAAAGATGATAACGTGCTAAGTTATTTTTTTATGTTTCTAGCTACTGCCAATAGCTGGATTTTTTATTTTCTTTATCACCAACTTAATCAAATACACTTTGCATAATTTTTCTAATGATGTATGATTGCTTAATGTTCAGTTTTAAACATACATCTCTAAAATCATCAATAAATTCCGGTTTATCTATTCAATC
>CAJTUY010000135.1:341-646 GCA_910579415.1 uncultured Clostridia bacterium
AAGGGAAATTTTTATTCTCCGCCGATTACCTTATCCAGCAGTCTTGCGGAAGTACGCTTTGCTTCCCTTGTAGCGTGAGCGTAAATGTTCATTGTGGTACTGACATCAGCGTGTCCGAGAAGTTCCTGCACATCTTTAGGTGCTGCACCGTTTGAAAGCAGATTGCTTGTATAGGTGTGTCTGAGCATATGGAAGTGGAAATCCTCCAATCCCTCCACCTTTTTTCTCGCTGTCCTGCACATAATCCCCACCGTACTCGGTGCTTCAAATGCCCCGTCAGGTCTAAGGCAGACAAAGGATAATTC
>CAJTUY010000136.1 GCA_910579415.1 uncultured Clostridia bacterium
TTGATGATAGTGAACTGAGGCGGATTGGGCGAATACATAACGCTGAAACGGCATATAATACAATTTGTCATTTGAAAAAAATGGGATTTGATAATATTAATGTTGACCTTATGACCGCTCTGCCTTCACAGACGGAACAGAGCCTTATGTCGACGTTAAAGACAGTTGCAGAACTGCCTGTAAAGCATATATCGGCGTATAGTCTGATAATTGAGGAAGGAACGCCGATTGCCAAGGAATATGACGCAGGCGTGCTGGATATACCGGACGAGGACACTGAACGCAGTATGTATAATACAGCGGCGGATATTTTGAAAAGTAACGGATTTTTACAGTATGAAATATCTAATTTTGCCGTGAGCGGCTTTGAATGCAGGCATAATATAAAATATTGGACAGCTGAAAAGTATATAGGACTTGGCGCTGCGGCACATTCGTATGACGGAGTTAACAGATATTTTAATACTTCTGACATAAAAGCATATTTGCAGGGAGCGCCGAGAGAAATGGTAGTTCTTACAGAACTGGACAGAATATCAGAATTTATAATTACAGGATTGAGAATGATGTCGGGAATAGATGAAAATGTATTTTTAGAAAAGTTCGGCAAAAAATTTGACAGACTGTAT
>CAJTUY010000137.1 GCA_910579415.1 uncultured Clostridia bacterium
TATTGAAAAATAACGATTTCACTATCGCTGCGGTATTACTTTAAGATAAAATCAGTATTGAAATCCAGCAAATTTCTTGCATAAAAAACATACATATCAAAACCGATATTGATTTATCAAAAAGGCAATATTGCATCGGTATTGAAAACATATAAAATCAATACAGCAGTAAGGAGAAAACACAAAATGCAGAACTATAAAGCAGAAATAATAACAGGCAGAGTCTTTAATGTAAAGGCAAATACAGCGCAGGAAGCGATGGACTTCATACTTCACGCATATTTCAAAACCGATATGGTTGACGCAAACACAGAAAATATTGAATATGTCAACTTTTCCTGCTTCTCGGAGAATGAAACAGATAAGAGCGAATATATGGCAATCCGAAACGGTAACAGTTTTGAGGTAGTCGATATGAGCAAACTCCATTTCAATCAGTAATTTGTCGCAAAGGCTTTGCCTTTGGTACGGGCAAGCATAGCATTTTGCTATCCAAAATACAGCTTGTTAGTGGCTTCGCCCCTAAAACCCCAAAGATTGGAGGCGGTAATATTGAGAAAACGCAGTCAAGCGGTGTTGATACGATTAACCGATAATGAGAAAAATCACTTACAGCGTCAGGCGGC
>CAJTUY010000138.1:0-284 GCA_910579415.1 uncultured Clostridia bacterium
GCTGCTGCAAACGCAAGTATTCCCCCGACATTTTCAGTACCGGGACGAATTTCATTCTGCTGTTCGCCGCCATAGAGCAGTGGGCGTATTTTCCGAATGTCATTTATACATAGCGCACCCGTACCTTTTAGACCGTGTATTTTATGACTGCTTACGGTAATCATATCTGCTCCGATTTTATTCATTTTCACATCTATTTTTCCGAAAGCCTGCACACAGTCAGAATGAAAAACCGCATTTGGCGACTGTTTTCTTAAAATCTCTTTCACCTCTGCAATCGGCTG
>CAJTUY010000138.1:383-619 GCA_910579415.1 uncultured Clostridia bacterium
CCGTCAGGAAGTATATCAAGGTATACGACGTTAAACCCCTGTTTCTCCATCTGCCTAAAAGCCTCTAAAACAGAAGGGTGCTCAATTTGGGTCGTAATCAGCTTTGTTCCGAGCTTTTTTCGCGCCTGCGCCGCTCCGAATACAGCCGTATTGTTTGCCTCTGTTCCTCCTGATGTGAAAAATACTGTCTTTTCGTCGGTACCGAGCATACCTCCGATAATTTTGCGCGCGTCACG
>CAJTUY010000139.1 GCA_910579415.1 uncultured Clostridia bacterium
GCCTTTTTTATATAGGTAGCTTTGCATACGCAAAAGCAACGTGTCGGACGTGCCGTTATCATCTGAATGTACAACTACGCCGTGAGGCTTATTTATAAGTATTATATTTTCATCTTCATATACGACATCAATTGTTTCGTCGGAGGGAGTGAAGACGGACGGGGCAGAAAAAAACTCGTCGCGGAAATAAAGCGTTAAAACGTCATTTTCACGCAGCATATATCCGCCGTCACGGACGTGTCTGCCGTTTACGCGCACGCAGTTTTTGCGCAGCGATTTATAAAGCATACTTTGCGGCAGGTTTATAAGATATTTTGTAAGGAATTTGTCAAGACGCTGTTCGGCGTCATTTTTGTTTATAGTGACTTCTTTCATAGTTTTCTCCTAATTATGAATATTCTCTATTGTAACACAAAAAGAATTATGTTACAATATATATTATCAATTATCAAAGGAGAAACTTACTATGGGAATATTCGGCGGAGGCTATCTCAAAGAAGGAAAGGGCATTGATAAAAATGCTCCTAAAAAGAAAGGTTTTTTTCTGTTTATAGACATACTTATTCATAAGATTTCAAAACTAATCGGCGCAAACTGTCTTTACGCGGTTACAAGTAT
>CAJTUY010000140.1:0-245 GCA_910579415.1 uncultured Clostridia bacterium
TATTTTCATCTGCACCTAATGCATTATATACAGCAGTAACTCTGTCACCACCAAATATTTTCATTAAATCATCATCTAAACCAATATAGAATATTGATTCTCCAGGATCTCCTTGACGTCCACTACGTCCACGAAGCTGGTTGTCAATTCTTCTTGATTCATGTCTTTCAGTACCAATTATTTTTAATCCACCTGCAGCTATAACTTTTTCTTGTTCTTCTTTTATTTCTTTTTTGTATTCTGAT
>CAJTUY010000140.1:275-602 GCA_910579415.1 uncultured Clostridia bacterium
AATAACTTTTTCATCTTTAGTTTCATTATGAGCTGAAGCTTGATTAATAAGTTCATCAGTATAACCTTGTCTTTTCATTTCTTGCTTAGCCATATATTCTGTATTACCACCAAGCATAATATCAGTACCACGACCAGCCATGTTAGTAGCAATAGTTACAGCACCATATTTACCAGCTTGAGCAATAATTTCAGCTTCTTTTTCATGGAATTTAGCATTTAATACTTCATGAGGTATACCAACCTTTTTAAGTAATTTACTTAATTTCTCAGATTTTTCAATTGAAACTGTACCAACTAAAACTGGTTGACCTTTTTCATGTGATTT
>CAJTUY010000141.1:0-324 GCA_910579415.1 uncultured Clostridia bacterium
TCAAGCGTGTCATATCCGACAAACACAGTAGGTTCTGCATTACTGAACACATATGTTTCGTCGCCGTCCCAGCTTGAACCGTCTGCACGCGCGTTTCTTGCAGTATCCTTCTGCTCCTGCATTGCCTTGTTAAAGCCGTCAACGTCAACCTCCAAACCCTTTTCCTGAGCCATTTCAATTGTTAAATCAAGAGGGAAACCATAAGTGTCGTGCAGTTTAAATGCCTCGCCGCCTGTAAGGCTTTTACGATTTTCCTTTTTAGCGTTTTCAATATAACCGTTTAAAACAACAATACCGTTGTCTATCGTAGCGTCAAAACGCTCT
>CAJTUY010000141.1:367-597 GCA_910579415.1 uncultured Clostridia bacterium
ATTCGGGATAAGCGTCCTTTGAACAGTTGATAACCGTGTCGGCAACCTCAAAAAGGAACTGTCTGTCGATATTTAAAAGCTTACCGTGACGCGCGGCGCGTCTTAAAAGACGGCGCAGAACATAACCGCGTCCCTCGTTCGACGGAATAACGCCGTCGGAAACCATCATAACCGTACTTCTTATATGGTCGGCAATAACGCGGAGTGAAACGTCCTTTTTGTCGTTCTTT
>CAJTUY010000142.1:0-245 GCA_910579415.1 uncultured Clostridia bacterium
CGTTTAGCAAATTGCTAAAGAACAACGGTTTACCGCATATTAGGTTTCATGACCTGAGACACTCTTGCGCTACAAATCTGCTAAAAAACGGTGTTGACCTAAAGATCATTCAAGAGTATTTAGGGCATAGTACGGTTGCAACCACGGCTAATTTTTATTTGCATCCTGACCTTGAAGAAAAGCGGAAAGCCACTGATATACTATCAAATGCACTACGCATAGCAAAATAAAAGGTAGTGGTAAAG
>CAJTUY010000142.1:255-596 GCA_910579415.1 uncultured Clostridia bacterium
TATTGAAAAACTTGCATAATAAAATATTTTGAAATCAAAAAGGGAAATAAAAGGGAAACGTTGTTTCCCTTTTTCTATCAATCAAAAATGAAAAAACCTTGCAAACCGCATGGATGCAAGGTTTTTTTTGGTGCCGATGGTGGGGGTCGAACCCACACGGTATTGCTACCACGGGATTTTGAGTCCCGCGCGTCTGCCAATTCCACCACATCGGCGAAAATATTGCTTAACTATAATACCACAACCCTGATGAAATGTCAAGCATTTAAGATATTAAATCATAAAAAGTATTAAAAAAGGTGTTCTGTTAAAGAACACCTTTAAATTTCAATTAATATACT
>CAJTUY010000143.1:0-318 GCA_910579415.1 uncultured Clostridia bacterium
GCTGGTTAAAATTCCCCACTCCTCAAGCAGCCTTTTATCCCAAAGTCCAACCTGAGTGCAGCACCGCATTGCTTCCTCAACATTTTTGGCACTAACACCGCCGCCCATCTTCCTTGCGGTTGTTGCACAATCGGCAAAGCACCATTCTGTGTAATATCCCCGACCCCCATAGGCACGCAGCAGCAGATACATATATACCCCAACGCCACGCCATCCCTGAGCGTCCAAAAGCCGGTCTATCCTTGCGTCATTATCGAAAATGGTAACTGGAATGCTGGCAAAATGCAGGCCCTCTTGCAATATGCCCGCCATTCATTT
>CAJTUY010000143.1:336-595 GCA_910579415.1 uncultured Clostridia bacterium
GTTACCTAATTTTAACACGCGCTTTATCGGACATTCCAGGACGTCTTTGCCAAGGCATAAAAAAAAGACCACCGCTTTTTAGCAGTAGTCTTTTTTCAGTGTTGGTGGGCCATCTAGGACTCGAACCTAGGACCGACCGGTTATGAGCCGGTGGCTCTAACCACTGAGCTAATGGCCCTAAAAAGGATTCCATTTGCCTAACCTGACGGCAAATGAATGTGTTCACACAAAGCTCAAGCTTGGCAATCGCTAAGTGTTA
>CAJTUY010000144.1:0-258 GCA_910579415.1 uncultured Clostridia bacterium
GATTAGAAGCAGAACAAAATCAAGAACTACAACATGGACAAGAGTTTGCAGAAGCATCAGAAGAAGTAACGGAAGAAGACTTAGAAATAGCAGAAAAAGAAGTTAAAGAAAGAGATGCTATAACTGAAGATGGAACAGTTTCAATAATTTTAGGAAATTCTAAAAAGATAACAATTAGTGTAGAACCATACATAGCAGGAGATAAAGAAACACAAATGGCACAAGAAGCAAATGAACAAGAACAAATGGCATCAAGAG
>CAJTUY010000144.1:363-595 GCA_910579415.1 uncultured Clostridia bacterium
GCAAGTACAGAAATAACAGATGATACATCAAGAGTATAATAAGAAACAAATAATAAAATAAAAACACAAACTACGAAAGTTTGTGTTTTTTTATTTTATGGTGCACCAGGAGGGATTCGAACCCCCGACCTTCCGGTTCGTAGCCGAACGCTCTATCCAGCTAAGCTACGGCTGCTAATAAAAAATAAGAAAAAGCAATCTTTATAGACCACTTTCTCTTATTTACTGGTCG
>CAJTUY010000145.1:0-308 GCA_910579415.1 uncultured Clostridia bacterium
TGTGGTTTTAAGAATAATTGCAGAAGAATACGAAGTATAAGAAAGAAGGAATTATAATGGAAAATGATAAACTCATTATCGGCGGTCATGAATTTAATTCAAGATTCATTTTGGGTTCAGGCAAATACTCTTTGGAGCTTATTGAATCGGCAGTTAAGGATGCAGGGGCAGAAATTATTACCCTTGCTGTTCGCCGTGCAAACACAAAGGAGCAGGAAAATATTCTTGATTACATTCCAAAGGGGATAACACTTCTGCCAAATACATCTGGGGCAAGAAATGCACAGGAAGCAGTCCGTATTGCCCGT
>CAJTUY010000145.1:322-586 GCA_910579415.1 uncultured Clostridia bacterium
GAGAGCTTGGCTGCGGCAATTTTGTAAAGGTTGAAATTATGAGAGATTCAAAATATCTTTTGCCTGATAATACAGAAACCATCAAAGCAACTGAAATCCTTGCAAATGATGGCTTTATTGTAATGCCGTATATGTATCCTGATTTGAATGCTGCCAGAGATATGGTCAATGCAGGTGCTGCAAGCATAATGCCTCTTGCATCACCTATTGGGTCAAATAAGGGACTTGCAACTCGTGAATTTATACAAATTTTGATTGATGAAA
>CAJTUY010000146.1 GCA_910579415.1 uncultured Clostridia bacterium
GAACGACCCCATTGACCAGCGCGAGCGCTTCGCAGCACAGGAAGAACAGTTCGCCCAGGGAGACGAAGAAGCCAACCATACCGACGAGGACTTCCTGAATGCACTTATGATTGGTATGCCGCCGACAGGCGGTATCGGGTTTGGTATCGACAGAATGTGTATGCTGATGACGGATTCGGCAGCGATTCGAGACGTGCTGCTGTTCCCGACGATGAAGAGTTTGGATAAATAAAACCTTGATTTTACCAGGGCTGCGTGTAATCGAAAGCGTGAAAATAAATCCAAATATAAAAAAATGACGGAAAATTGACATAAAGGTATTTGGCAGAAGAGCAATGTGAGACTTGCTCTTTTGTTATATGGTGAAGTTATGAGAAAAAAGGAATTGAGCACTACTTTTTTAGATAATATGTCATTACCTATTCATCGTTGGTATAGATATACAGCGGGGTTTTCAGCAGAATGGGTTGAAAAAGTAGTAACCGATTATATTGAAAAAGAGAATACTATAGATATAACAGTACTTGATCCATTCGCTGGTTCTGGAACTACTTTACTAGCATGTGATAAATTAGGAATTAAGT
>CAJTUY010000147.1 GCA_910579415.1 uncultured Clostridia bacterium
CATTGCCGATTCACAGGCGGCTTTGACTTTGTCAATCCCGACCGTAATGCCAAGAGAGGGATTTGCTTTCTTCCACACCTTTGGGTCCGTCCAGTCGTCTGCTTCATCCGCACCATAAATGACAGGATAAAAAGTCGGGTCAATCTTCCTGCCCTCCAAAATATCCTTTGCCTTCTGGTGTGTTTCGTAGCAGATGCTGTTGGTATCTGTTCCGGCGGTTGTAATGAGAAAATATAACGGCTGCATCCTGGCATCGCCCGAACCTTTCTGTTCGGCTGTGTATGCAGCTCATCAAACACAACACCGTGGATATTGAAGCCGTGCTTGGAATAAGCCTCTGCCGAAAGCACCTGGTAAAAGGAGTTCGTCGGCAGATACACGATCCTTTTCTGCGAAGCGAGGATTTTGACACGCTTATTTAAGGCAGGGCACATCCGCACCATATCCGCTGCCACATCGAATACGATAGTTGCCTGCTGACGGTCGGCGGCACAGCCATAAACTTCGGCACGTTCCTCGCCATCCCCACAGCAAAGCAGGAGTGCGACTGCCGCAGCAAGCTCCGATTTTCCCATTTTCTTTGG
>CAJTUY010000148.1 GCA_910579415.1 uncultured Clostridia bacterium
TGTTGATTGATACGGGGCTTGGAATCTGTAATATTTATGACGAGGTGGTGAAGCTGACAGACCAGCCGGTTACGGCTGTTGCTACACATATCCATTGGGATCATATCGGAGGGCATAAATATTTTCCGGATTTCTATGCCCATGAAGAGGAACTGGGGTGGCTGTCGGGCGGGTTCCCTTTGTCTATGGAAACGGTCAGGGGCATGGTAGTTGACCGTTGTGAACTGCCGGAAGGTTATGATGTGGGCAGCTATGAGATGTTCCAGGGGAGGCCGTCCGTAGTCCTGCGCGGCGGGGAAGAGATTGACATTGGCGGGAGGATGATAAAAGTGTTTCATACGCCGGGACATTCACCGGGGCATATGTGCTTTTGAGAACCGGAGCGTGGATATCTTTTTACAGGGGATCTGATCTACAAGGATACTTTGTTTGCGTATTATCCATCTACAGATCCGGGAGCTTATCTTTCCTCACTGGAAAAGATGGCACTTCTTCCTGTGGAAAGGGTGTTTCCGGCGCACCATTCCCTGGATATCCAGCCGGAGATCATCGGCCGTATGAGGGATGCTTTCCGGGGATTGAA
>CAJTUY010000149.1 GCA_910579415.1 uncultured Clostridia bacterium
GGAAAATCTGCTGGTCATGCACCCCCTTCCCCGGGTAGACGAGATCGCCGTGGATGTGGACGACGATCCCCGTGCGGTATACTTCCAACAGGCCCGGTACGGCATGTTCGCCCGGATGGCGCTGCTGGCCGACCTGGCCAACCAGCCCCGAATGATGCCCGCCCCGGTGGAGACCGGGCGCGGCCCGGCGTGCCGCAATCCCCGGTGCATCACCCAGACCGAGCGCTATCTGCCGGCACTGGTGAAGCAGAACGGCGGGGTGGACTGTTGCGCCTTCTGCGATGCGCCATTGTAAAAAGTTCGTGTTTTAGTTTTTTTCGCCTATTGACAAGGCTGGGAGTTTGTGCTATCATATCCAAGCTGACATTTGTGGATGCGCCCATCTACGCGGGTGTAGTTCAATGGTAGAATCCCAGCCTTCCAAGCTGGTCGCGTGGGTTCGATTCCCATCACCCGCTCCAGCGTCGGGGCGAGCTCCACATCCCTCGCTTCCGGCTATGCCGAAAGCTCGCTCGTTTTGCTGCCCCTTCTTTCCCCACAAAGCCTGTGGGGCGGCTTTGTGGGGGTCCCGTAAA
>CAJTUY010000150.1 GCA_910579415.1 uncultured Clostridia bacterium
GCTGTGCGACAAATATTTCATCGGTTTGGATGCGGAAGTATAAGCCTCCGGCAGGACGCAAAACCCGCTTGCGGGTTGCATTTTTGATGGGCTTGCCTGTCAAAAATGCTTTTGCGTTACTTTTGACAAAAGTAACAAAACATATTCCGCTTCAGACTTCGCCTGTCGGCTCGTCTTTGGCTGGAATATGATTCGCTGTGGGCAGACTTTTATGTAGAACACTGTATTACAATTTGTATCACAAAGCAAGCGGAAATATTTTGCCAGAGATGGGAATGAGGTTTGAATATAGTGCTTGTATTACAGTTTGTGCAACAAGGGTAAACTTTGTATCACAATATGTTAAACAAAAAATTTGTTTTTGCAGGTGTTTGTCGCTTGATGGTACAGGTAGAAAGGTATAGGCAGAAGAACTTATGAAGGAGATTTCGGGGCAATGGAAAGGGAATTTTTATAAAAGATATATACGGATAAGGACAGAAAGAGGGGGCGGTGTGTATGGAGAGAACGATTTCGATGATGGTGGGAAAAGGTTCACTAAATCATAATAACCGGACATTTATTGCAAAGAAT
>CAJTUY010000151.1 GCA_910579415.1 uncultured Clostridia bacterium
GGATGGTTTGTTTTTGCTGTTAAGCATATCGAAAAGCCGCCGGTGACGGGTTTTCAATTCCCCAGACAAGGGAGAATGAACATGGCAAACTTAAAAGTTGGTATTTATTGCCGCTTATCCGAAGAAGATAAAAACAAACAATCCGAAACCGATGACAGTAACAGTATCCAGAACCAGAAATCCATGCTGATTCAATATGCGCTGGAACAGGGCTGGGATATTTATCGGATTTACAGTGATGATGATTACACAGGTTCAGACCGGAACCGCCCGGAATTTAAGAAATTATTATCCGATGCAGAGCATGGGAAAATCGACATTGTGCTCTGTAAAACCCAGTCCCGTTTTACCCGTGAATTGGAATTAGTTGAAAAATATATTCATGGGCTGTTTCCAATTTGGGGCGTGCGCTTTGTAAGTATCGTTGATAATGCTGACACAGCCAATAAGGGGAATAAGAAGTCCCGTCAGATTAACGGCCTTGTAAATGAGTGGTATCTGGAGGATATGTCTGACAATATCAGGAGTGTGCTAACAAACCGACGAAAAAACGGGTTACATATTGGTTC
>CAJTUY010000152.1:0-286 GCA_910579415.1 uncultured Clostridia bacterium
GGACATAAAATAAGGCACAAGATATTGTTTTTTCCCAAGAGAGGCATTTAATTTTTCATACTTTTTTGTAAACTGCTCATAAACCGCCCGCTTGGGCTTGCCCATTTTTTCAAGAACCACATCCGAAATATGCTCAGGAGCAACTTTAAGCTGTCCACTGATATGATACTCTGTCAGTTCTCTTAAAAAAACATCATTCTTATCTGCAAGGAGATAATCATACCGGATGCCTGAGCGTATAAATACCTTTTTAACTCCCTTAAGCGCACGCAGCTTCCTAAGAAGC
>CAJTUY010000152.1:327-566 GCA_910579415.1 uncultured Clostridia bacterium
ATGATCTGCATTTATATTCTTACAAGGAGAGGGAAATAAACACTGTTTATCAGGACATACTCCGCTTTTTAGCTGCTTTTCACATGCAGGATGCCGGAAATTAGCCGTTGGGCCTCCTACATCATGAATATATCCTTTAAAATCAGGATCTTTTGTTATCGCTTCTGCTTCCCTTAAAATGGATTCATGGCTTCGTACCTGAACAATTCTTCCCTGATGGAAAGTTAAAGCACAAAAAC
>CAJTUY010000153.1 GCA_910579415.1 uncultured Clostridia bacterium
GTCGAACACATACCGCTCATAGCCGGTCACAAAGATAATGACCGGCTGTGTCCCGGTTGTCCGTTCCCTGATCGCCCGTGCCAGGGCCATACCATCCAGGCCGGAGCCGGAGGGGGCCAGCTCTATGTCCAGAAAAAGAAGGTCAACTTCCCGGGTGTCCGCAAGGCAGTCGCCGGCAGAAGCGTACTCCACAATCTCGCAGGGGCACGCCTGCGCCCGAATCAATGACGAGAGATAGGCGCGGGTATTGGCTTCATCATCACAAATTGCAATTCTTATCATGGCGGCATTCCTCTATGTAGTATTCGTTCAAATAGGTGTTTGAGTAAAGCCGGTTTGAGAGCGTGACTGGACAACACGGAGTTTCCCTGATATTATATCATAGATGAAAATCGGTTTTGAGGTGAACAGCCAGGGGGAACAAGGGATATTTTATAACCCTGACAGGAAATTAAAACGGGGTATTTACATCTTAACGATCAGGAGGCATATGAATACGCAAAAGAGAAGTATAAAAAGCGGAAAATATAGCGGCATATTTATCGCAAAAGGGAAATTGCGGCCA
>CAJTUY010000154.1 GCA_910579415.1 uncultured Clostridia bacterium
GATTCCGTTCTTGAAATCCTTTCATGTATTCATCTAATATCTTTGCAGCAAGTTGTCCTTCCATCGTTTCTGATCCCATATTGTCTTTATCACCGATCTGAATGATAATCTTATGAAATAATTTTTCTTGTTTCCCGGAACGTATCTTTTCGTAGTAATCATCTATCTTACGATCCTTTCGAGTCTGTTTATCATTATAACGCTTCAAGGCATCATCAAACAATTCATGATATACGTCTTTGATATCTTCATTACAATATTCAACATTCCAATGGGTTCTGTTCGGATCTGTATTCTTTGCATGAAATTTTCTACTATTATGGTTTAGGGAGCCTTTCCCTGTCATAAAACTAATTGTCCTCTTCAATAAATCTCCTTTCATTCATTTTAAAACGCCAGATATGGCAATTATGTTTTGTTACTTTTGTCAAAAGTAACGCAAAAGCACTTTCGACAGCCAAACGTCCATCAAAAATACCCTTGCGCCCTGCGGGAGCTTTCAAATCAGCCAGTACCGTATTGACTACACCCTACAGCAATTCTCCTTGTTTGATATTCACAGG
>CAJTUY010000155.1 GCA_910579415.1 uncultured Clostridia bacterium
ATGACCTTCATGGAATTTCTGCTCGCCAACGGCGACGAAAATCTGGCAAAGTATCTGGAAAGCGTGGATACCATTGAGCCGATTCTTGACGCCTTTTTCAATCCGCTCTATGAGAAGTTAAAGATGTACTATGTTACAGGCGGTATGCCGGAACCAGTACTCATGTGGACGGAAGCACGAGTCCGGGAGTATGAAGATGCTTTGCAGTGGTTGATAGATGCCAGGCTAGTGCATAAAATCTACCGCAGCACTGCTCCCGGCCTGCCGGTAGTTGCCTATGATGACTTGTCTGCATTTAAGATCTATCTGGCAGATGTGGGGTTACTACGCCGCCTGGCTCAGCTGGCTCCTACGGCATTCGGAGAAGGCGATCGTTTGTTTACCGAATTCAAAGGTGCATTGACTGAGAATTTTGTGCTACAGATGTAGGACGGATTTTGCGGACATTCAAAATAAAAATGAATGTGGAGGTAACAGACAATGGCAAAGACGATTTTTGAGGAACTGGGCGGCAAATACGAAAGGCAAGTTGACTATTTAATCCCATGTATAGCTTTACCCG
>CAJTUY010000156.1 GCA_910579415.1 uncultured Clostridia bacterium
AGTGTAAGACAGCTTACGAAAATGATTACAGCCGAGGCTGTAACATATGCCGTATGCGGACTTACAGTCGGCATTGCGGCAGGACTTTATATGCATAAGCTTATAATTACAAAACTTATAGTAGAACATTTCGGCGGAAATTGGACATTCCCTGTCACACCGCTTATAGTAATACTTGCAATAGTTGTTCTGTCTTGTATTGCCGCTGTTTATACGCCTTCAAAACGTATACGAAATATGTCTGTCACTGACACCATTCATAATCAGTAGGAGGTACCGTTTACAATGAAAAGCTATTTAAGTCTTATTCCTATTTCAGCAAAGATTAAGAAAAAACAGAATAAAATGACAATCATCTGTATTATTCTTGCGGTATTTCTTGTTACGGCAATATTTTCTATGGCAGATATGGAACTTCGAAGCCAGAAAATACGAGCAATTTCCGATTACGGCAACTGGCATATAACACTTAAAAACATATCTGAAAATGACGCGGAACAGATTTCAGCAAGAGATGACGTTAAGGTTTCTTCGTGGTACGCTTCTCTCAATTATCGTTT
>CAJTUY010000157.1:0-261 GCA_910579415.1 uncultured Clostridia bacterium
ATACTAAACTATTAAATAGCCATCCGTTTGGGTGGCTTAATTTTTTGTAGCTGTACGATAGCTGTAAATTAGGTCTGATAGTCAAAATATAGTCAAAAAATACAAAACAAAAACCGCTCAAACGTAGTGTTTAAGCGGTTTAAGCTGGTACACCTCTATCTATAAAAGGCGAACCCTTTTATATTGATGATAAATTCGGTTTGATGATTTATCTAAATAATGCTTAATATATAAAAACGGCAGTATCAACATTAGCTTGAT
>CAJTUY010000157.1:287-557 GCA_910579415.1 uncultured Clostridia bacterium
CTGCCGTTATGTGGGATTAAAAATCACCATATATGCAACATTATAGATATAGACACTTTATTCATCTTCATCAAAATATTTTTTTAACGTCCTATATTCGGAATGATCAAACACATCCAATTCGTTTGCAGATCCAAGTTTTATTAAATCCCTGCATCTTTTTAATCTTTCTAACATGGGCACAATGATGGATGTTCCGTGATTTATATAATCATATATTTCTGCTTCCTTAGATGGTATTTTATATCCTTTTGAAGAACTTGCTATAAT
>CAJTUY010000158.1:0-229 GCA_910579415.1 uncultured Clostridia bacterium
GGAGTAAGCATATTGCCTGTAATTGCAGGCGCTGTTGCCGTAAATAACAGTCAGAAGGCGCAGAGGGCAACAGATATAGGAATAAGACTTGCGGTGATATTATCCCTGCCTTGTGGTGTTATAATGTATACGCTGAGCAGTGAAATACTGTCAACTTTGTTTCATAATGACACCTCAGCGCAAATGCTTACGGTAGTTGCACCGTGTGTTGTGATGATGTGTGTAACGC
>CAJTUY010000158.1:262-541 GCA_910579415.1 uncultured Clostridia bacterium
GAGCGATACTGCAGTCTGCAGGAAAAATAATGCTGCCGTTTTTCTATGCTCTTATAGGCAGTGCAATAAAACTGTCAATAGAATGGTTCCTTATTGCCGACCCTGAAATACATATATACGGTTCAGCCATAGGTTCGACAGCCGCGTATACTGTAATTATGGTGTTAAATCTTTTAGCGGTAAAAAAGCATTTAGGTTTAAAACAGAAATTTATGGAAATAATGATAAAGCCCGTGATTGCAGCGGCGGTAATGTTTGCCGCAATACGTTTGCTGTACT
>CAJTUY010000159.1:0-263 GCA_910579415.1 uncultured Clostridia bacterium
GGAAACATAACATTGGATTCTAACATATCTCCATATAATGTAGTATTTTTCTTATAAGTACATACTCCATTAATGATCCAGTCAAATGGCCTGCATTTCAAAGTAAGTTCAAGCATATCTGGTTCATTGGAGATCAATTCCACTCCCATCTGTTTTAGGCGATTGATATCTGATGTTCCTCGAACAACACAAACAACATGATATCTTTCATTAGAAAGACAATGAGCAATATTGCTGCCAAGATATCCTGTTGCACCAAGCAG
>CAJTUY010000159.1:273-538 GCA_910579415.1 uncultured Clostridia bacterium
TATATTTGGAGAGAGGCATGTTTTCTTTTGTCCATTTAATCGTCCGCCAAATGCCCTGTCTGAAGGAAATCAGTCGGTCATTTTTTGCGGACAGTTCAATACATACCTGTTTGTTTCTCTCCCTGCTCCTGCGTTTGCTCTCATTTGATTTCTCCCTCTGCACCTTTTTCGCACATATCGGGCAATATTTTGAGATAGCAGAGCCGGGAACATATTCAACGCCGCACACCGTACAGTGTTTAGCGGGCAACGCTGTCCACCGCTT
>CAJTUY010000160.1 GCA_910579415.1 uncultured Clostridia bacterium
TTATATAATTGATTCAAAATAACATTTGCATTGACATCACGGCGAAGTTCAATACAGATTCTCATACCCTCACGATTTGACTGATCACTTAAATCTGTAATTCCTTCAATTTTTTTGTCACGTACAAGCTCTGCAATCTTTTCGATCAATCTTGCCTTATTTACCATATATGGAAGTTCCGTTACAACGATACGGTTTTTGCCGTTCTGCATCGTCTCAATATTTGTAACCGCACGTACGCGGATCTTTCCACGACCGGTACGATAAGCTTCCTCAACTCCGCGTGTACCTAAGATAGTAGCACCCGTCGGAAAATCAGGTCCTTTAATAATCTCAAGAATCTCTTCAATTGTTGTCTCTTCTTTATCTTCAATCTGATTATCAATGATTTTTACTACTGCATTGATGACCTCCTTTAAGTTATGCGGAGGAATATTTGTTGCCATACCTACCGCAATACCGGAAGTTCCATTCACCAAAAGATTCGGAAATCTCGCCGGTAATACTACAGGCTCCTTTTCCGTTTAATCAAAGTT
>CAJTUY010000161.1:0-263 GCA_910579415.1 uncultured Clostridia bacterium
GATGTCAATTTTTCTGTCCCCAAAGGAGAATTTGTTGCTGTGGTTGGTGAATCCGGCTCTGGCAAAAGCACTCTGCTGAATATGATCGGCGCATTAGACACACCAACATCCGGCAAGGTGCTGATTGACGGGCAGGAGATTTTCAACATGAAAGACGAGCAGCGCACGATTTTCCGCCGCCGCAATATCGGCTTTATTTTCCAGGCGTTCAACCTGATCCCGGAGTTGAATGTGGAGCAGAATATCACATTTCCTGTGTTGCT
>CAJTUY010000161.1:299-536 GCA_910579415.1 uncultured Clostridia bacterium
AAGAGCGGCGGCACCATCTCCCCCGCCAGCTATCTGGCGGTCAGCAACAGCGAGTAGCTATAGGCCGGGCGCTCATTACCCGCCCCATGCTGATCTTGGCCGATGAGCCGACAGGAAACCTTGATACGCAGAACAGCGACGAGGTAATTGCCCTTCTGAAAAAAGCCTCAAAACGCTATGAGCAGACAATCATCATGATTACGCATAACCGTAGCATAGCATCTACGGCGGATCGGG
>CAJTUY010000162.1:0-233 GCA_910579415.1 uncultured Clostridia bacterium
GACGCTTTACCCCAGCTAAGAGGGAAACCATCAACAGTAACAGCGCACCAGCCTTTTTTATCACATTCAATTGTCTGACTCAGCATATATAATTTTAATTTTTCGCTGTTCACGTTAAAATCCAGCGTATTTTTAATATCGTCTTTCTTTAATGATATACACAATGCCCACGACGGTTCAAACCGACCTTTTCGGCAAATACCAAGCGGCAGTCCTGCACGGATTGTTTTAAT
>CAJTUY010000162.1:305-534 GCA_910579415.1 uncultured Clostridia bacterium
ATTCTTTTTCAAATTCACGCTACAGTTTTTCACCGTCACATTTTTTTGATTTTACCGCGGCTCGCTGACGCTCGCCGTTTTCCCTATCAAGATTACGGAATAACGCAATAAAGTGACCCTCTCCTTTATTTTTATGAGGAAAAATACGTCTTGTATCTTCCATATTATAATCGGAATCTGACCATTCCGTTTTTCCTTGTGAAAGCATATTGAGATTATTGGGTTTTAT
>CAJTUY010000163.1:0-247 GCA_910579415.1 uncultured Clostridia bacterium
GGAGGTGATAAAGCAGGCGTTTCAGGACTGGATTTGGAAAGACCCAGAACGGAGGAACAGGCTTGTACGCTACTACAATGACACATTTAACTCTATCCGACCCCGTGAATATGACGGAAGCCATATCACGTTCGGCGGCATCAGCCCAGAAATCCAGCTAAGACCGCATCAAGTCAATGCGATTGCCCATATCCTTTACGGCGGCAACACGCTCCTTGCCCACAAAGTAGGGGCGGGCAAGACCTTT
>CAJTUY010000163.1:257-533 GCA_910579415.1 uncultured Clostridia bacterium
ATCCATGTTTGTCGTGCCGAACCACCTTGTCGGGCAGTGGGCGTCGGAGTATTTACGGCTCTACCCATCTGCCAATATCCTTGTCACGACCAAGCGGGATTTTGAAACGGGAAACCGCAAGAAGTTCTGCGGCAGGATTGCGACGGGGGCGTATGATGCGGTGATTATCGGTCACTCGCAGTTCGAGAAAATCCCCATCAGCGAGGAACGCCAGAGGGAACAGCTCATGCGCCAGCTTGACGATATTGAGCGTGGCATTGACGACGTGCAGGCATC
>CAJTUY010000164.1 GCA_910579415.1 uncultured Clostridia bacterium
GCAAATTTCACCGCTTACCGTTTTTCCGCCGTCTATAATAAGTTTGCCCACTTTTTAAACACCTCGCATTATACTAAATTATTCTGTCATATAATACGAATCGAGATGTATTTTTGTTACAGTAACTATTCTACCACATCTTTTATAATTTTTTAAGCCCTGACTCCTAAATATAATATACCCTTAATATCAATGTAACAATGCACAATTTGTCGAAAAAAACAGAGCCTCTAAAGGCTCTGCTTTCTCTTACTTATCTACATTCTTTGCCGCCATTGCAGCACCGATAATTCCTGCATCGTTAAAGAGCTGAGCTATTCTTATATCTGTTTTCGGCATATCTTTATTAAATTCACGATTATTTACAAAATCCTTTAAAGGTTTTAGAATCACATCTCCCTCTTTGCTGATACCTCCGCCTATTACAACCAATTCAGGCTGAAAAATATTTACCACGCTCACTATTCCCTCTGCAACATATCTGATATAATTGTCTCTTACCTCCGTTGCGGCGGCATCTCCTTGTTTT
>CAJTUY010000165.1 GCA_910579415.1 uncultured Clostridia bacterium
AGGACGCAAGGGAGACAGTCAACACGGCATTTTACACTTCACCCGTCATCACGCAGGCAGTTTACGGCGCACTGGAAAAATTCGGTTTCCGTAAAGGCACTATTTTAGAGCCGGCACTTGGTGTCGGTCATTTTTTTGGGACACTGCCTGAAAATATGCAGGAAAGTAAGTTATACGGCGTGGAAAAGGACGACATCAGCGGGCGGATCGCAAAGCTGCTGTATCCGAAAGCACAGATAAAGATAAGAGGCTTTGAGGAAACACAGTACCCTGACAACTTTTTTGATGTTGCGGTGGGCAACGTGCCTTTCGGGGATTACAAGCTCTATGATGCGAAGTACGCAAAGCACAATTTCCGTATCCATGATTACTTTTTCGCAAAGGCGCTGGATAAGGTCAGACCGGGCGGCATTGTGGCATTTATCACAAGCAAGGGAACGCTTGACAAGGCGAACCCTGCGGTAAGGAAGTACCTTGCGGAACGGGCGGAGCTGCTCGGTGCAATCCGCCTTCCCAATACGGCTTT
>CAJTUY010000166.1 GCA_910579415.1 uncultured Clostridia bacterium
AGTTACTCTGACAATAAATTCACGTCAGTATACCGTAGTTGCAGAGGAAAGCAAGGAATATATCGAAAAGCTGTGCAATCATATAAATGATAAGGTGGAAAAGGTTCGTAAGGGCGGACAGAATATTCTGGGTGAACGTCCTGTTGTTCTTGCGGCGCTTAATATCTGTGATGAATATTTTAAGCTGAACGAGCAATACAAGAAGATGGAGGAGGAGCTGGAAACATACAGATTACAGCTTTCCCGTTTGCGGAATGTGCCGAATATTCCATCAGGTCAGGTTACAATTGAAGAGAAATTACTTCTGCAAAAGACAGCCTTAACAGTGCGAATAAAAGAATTGAATTTTTAGAAGGACAAGTTAAAAATCTTGAGGGCAGACTGCGCGGACAGCAAAATAATAATAAGGGCAGGAAATCCTGATGGGTATGGAGCTTTTAGCGCCTGCAGGAAGTTCTGCTGCACTGCGCGCGGCAGTGCAGTCCGGAGCGGACGCCGTATATCTCGGAGTGAACGAGTTCGGAG
>CAJTUY010000167.1 GCA_910579415.1 uncultured Clostridia bacterium
TTGTAACGTATAGTTTCTTATCGTCGAGAAGTACCTGACTTACGTTATACATACAAGCTCTTGAATACGGTACCGAACCCAGTGAGGTGCTGTTGTATATTTCGTCCTCGTCAGTTCCTGCCTTTTTAAATCTGTAATCAAATTTGTATGACTGATAGTTATTGTCCTCTGAAGGAGTCTGCTCTTCCTGCCAGTTGAACTTCTTGCCGTCGTATGTTTTACCGTCAAGAATTTCTTCAATATCTGCATAACGTATATTGTTTATACGCTCCTGAGCGAACTGGTCGCTGTCGTAAGAGAACTGAATAACGTCGCCTACCTGAACATCGCGGAATTCTTTATCATCAAATGTTTTCCATACTTTTGCCGCGCTTGCTGTACCTGCGAATACTTCAAGCTGAAGTATGCTCTTGTCACTTTCATCATCGTAGGTTGTTTCTGGAAGTTTTGCAACTACTGAGAAGTCAGTGTCTTTCTTAACCTTTGTCAGTGTACCGTCACTGCCGTACAGGATAACAAGTCCT
>CAJTUY010000168.1:0-228 GCA_910579415.1 uncultured Clostridia bacterium
GTATTACAGTGTTTTACATAAAAATCTGCTCACAGTAGACCATATTCCAGCCAAAGATGAGCCGGCAGGCGAAGTCTGAGGCGGAATATGTTTTGTTACTTTTGTCAAAAGTAACGCAAAAGCACTTTTGACGCTCCGCATCAAAAGCTGCCAGGCCCGCAAGCGGGTTTTGCGCCCTGCCGGGGGCTTATACTTCCGCATCCATCCGATGGAATATTTGTCGCACAG
>CAJTUY010000168.1:275-513 GCA_910579415.1 uncultured Clostridia bacterium
TGCTCGGCTTTCCTCCCTCACCTTATATCCTCGCCTGCACATATTCCAGATTGTCATAGTAAGGTGTATCTGCCAGATACCATTTCTGTTCCGCTGACATCTCCATTCTGGTAGCCACCCATTTGTCATCCACCATAACCTCCAAGCACTCTCCACAATGGAATCCCGTATCTTCCCACAGGTCTGATACCAACAGACCATAACGTCCGTTTTCACTGTTATATCCTAATCTTCCTAC
>CAJTUY010000169.1 GCA_910579415.1 uncultured Clostridia bacterium
CTTCCGGGGGCAGACGGATATGACATTATGGAATACATACGTCCGTTAAAAATTCCTGTTATTTTTATCACTGCAAAGCACGATGTGAAGGACAGGGTGAAAGGCTTAAAGCTTGGCGCGGAGGATTATCTGGTAAAGCCGTTTGAGGTTGTGGAGCTTATGGCGCGCGTGGAGGTCGTGCTGCGCAGGTATAATATTGCAGAAAAAATGCTTACGGCAGGAAATGTCGGGCGGAAAGCCTGTTGCGCTCACGAACAAAGAATACGGTCTTTTGGTACTGTTTATTCAGAATAAAAATGTGGCGCTATTTAAAGAGCGGTTGTATGAGAAGGTATGGGAGGATGAGTATCTTTCGGACAGTAGAACGCTGGAACTGCATGTACAGCGTCTGCGGAAAAAACTTGGCTGGGAGAACAATCTTGTGGCGGTTTATAAGGTGGGATACCGCTTGGAGGTAGATTGAAAATTTTGTGCAAAATCATAAATTGCAGGTTGTCGAAGGCAGGG
>CAJTUY010000170.1 GCA_910579415.1 uncultured Clostridia bacterium
TTATGCAATTTAACAGATTTATTAACCATAAAAAAATAAGCCGCCCTGTCTGCAAACTAAGCGACTTATTTTATTTAAGTTAATTTTTTGGTAGAACAGCTAAAACCGTTCCTTTACTATCTAAACTATATCATATTTCTTTGATTTTGTCAATGATTTTAGTTTATTACAATCCAAATTGTTCCTTGCAGTCCGCAAGAACCTTTTCTATTACGGCGTTTGCCGAATCAAAGCTTTCCGCAAAGGTGCCGAGATAAAGTTTAATTTTCGGTTCTGTTCCCGACGGTCTGACAATGAAATACGTTTTATCGTCTGACAAATTATATTTGAGTACGTCAGCTTTGGGCAGTCCCTGTATAGGAGAAATGCCTCCTTTTGTATCCTTTACTGTCTGTGCCTGATAGTCTGTGTAAAGCACAATGTCCATACCTGCAACTTTGGTCGGCGGTGTCTGTCTTAAATCAGACAGTAATTTTGCCATTTTTTCCATACCGTCTTTGC